>NZ_JAJPRF010000004.1 GCF_021206925.1 Rhodoflexus caldus
ACTATGTAGGCAGTCAATTTATCAAAGACGATGACAGCCTTGATATGCACCAAGTGCTGCGCAAGTTTCAGTCTTTTATGAAAGAGCAGTACAGCAAGCGCGATAAAGATTTCAAAGAGCGTGAGTGGCGGCTGATATTTCTTGCCTACCTCAAACCGATTATCAACGGGCGGGGCTACGACTTCAAAGAAGTAGAAACCTCAGAAGAAAAGCGCTTGGATATTGTTGTAACCTACATGCAATGGCGATACATCATAGAATTGAAACGCTGGAGCGGGGAAAAATCGCATGAGCGTGGCCTCAATCAATTGGCCGATTATTTAGATATTCACGGCGTAAACGAAGGCTGGCTGTTGATATTTGACGACCGCAACAATCCGACTTGGCGCGAAGAGCTGATTCATCACAAAGGCAAAGAGATTTTTGCGGTGTGGGTGTAACCTCCTTTCCCAAGTAACCCGAAAGCCAAATGCCCGAATCCGCCGCATAAACCCTATCTTTGCGCTTCACAAAAGGTAAAACAGCTTTTGCTATGGCATTGGAATACAACCACCGAGAGATTGAAGCCAAATGGCAGCGTTATTGGCGCGAAAACAACATCTACAAAACCTATAACGATACGACCAAGCCCAAATACTACGTCTTAGACATGTTCCCCTATCCTTCGGGGGCGGGGCTGCACGTGGGGCATCCGCTGGGCTATATCGCCTCTGACATTGTGGCGCGGTTTAAGCGCCTCAAAGGCTTCAACGTGTTGCACCCCATGGGCTTCGACTCTTTCGGGTTACCTGCCGAGCAATACGCCATTGATACGGGGCAACATCCCGCCGTTACAACGGCTAAAAATATTGACACCTTCAAAAGCCAACTCAATAAAATCGGCTTTTCTTACGATTGGGAACGCGAAGTGCAAACTTCCTCACCCGATTATTACCGCTGGACACAGTGGATTTTCATGCAAATTTTCAATTCGTGGTACGACCTTGCCGACCCTGCCAACGAAGGGCGCGGCAAAGCCAAACCCATCGGCGAACTGATTGCCGTTTTTGAAAAAGAAGGCAATTTGAACGTTCGCGCCGCCTGCGACGAAGATACGCCCACATTCACGGCTGCCGAATGGAACGCCATGAGCGAGCCGCAACAGCAGGAAATGCTCTTGAAATATCGCCTCACCTACCCTGCCGACGAGTGGGTAAACTGGTGTCCGGCGCTGGGCAGCGTGCTTTCTAACGACGAGGTAAAAGACGGCGTAAGCGAACGCGGCGGATTCCCCGTAGAACGCAAAAAAATGCGCCAATGGATGATGCGCATCACCGCCTACGCCGAGCGCCTTTTGCAAGATTTAAACGACGTGGATTTTTCCGAGTCGCTCAAAGAAATGCAGCGCAACTGGATTGGCAAATCGGTAGGTGCGGAAGTAAGTTTTGCCTTAGAAGGTCATCCCAATCAGTTTATCAAAGTTTATACCACCCGCTTGGATACGATTTACGGCGTAACCTTTATGGTACTTGCCCCCGAACACGAGTTGGTGGAACAATTGGTAACGCCCGACCGCCGCGAGGAAGTGATGGCATACGTGAAAAAAGCCAAGAACCGTTCCGAGCGCGAGCGCATGGCAGATACGAAAACCGTTTCGGGCGTGTTTACGGGCAGCTATTGCATCAATCCGTTCAGCGGCGAAAAAGTGCCCGTGTGGTTGGCTGATTATGTATTGGCAGGCTACGGCACGGGCGCGGTAATGGCTGTGCCCAGCGGCGACCAGCGCGACTATACCTTTGCCAAGCACTTCGGGCTGCCGATTGTACAAATTTTGGACGCACAGAAAAACCTTGACAAAGAAGCCGATGCCACCAAAGAAGGGCGCTACGTCAATTCGGGTATGATTAACGGGCTGACCTATGCCGAAGCCATGCCCAAACTGTTGGCATTTTTGGAAGAAAAAGGCATCGGAAAAGCCAAAGTAAACTACCGAATGCGCGATGCGGTTTTCAGCCGCCAACGCTACTGGGGCGAACCCGTACCCGTTTATTTTGACGAAAACAACATCCCGCGACTGATTGACGAAAGCGAACTGCCGCTGGTGCTGCCCGAAATTGACGAATACAAACCCACCCCGACGGGCGAGCCGCCGCTTGGGCGCGCAACGGATTGGAAATACCGCAAAAACGGCAAGGAATACCGCTACGAACTCAGCACCATGCCGGGCTGGGCTGGCAGCAGTTGGTACTTCCTGCGCTACATGGACGCGCGCAACGACAAGGTTTTTGCCGACTGCCAAGCCATCGACTATTGGAATCAGGTAGATTTGTACGTGGGCGGCACCGAACACGCCGTCGGGCACTTGCTCTATTCCCGTTTCTGGCACAAGTTCCTGTTCGACCGCGGCTATGTCGGCTACCATGAGCCGTATAAAAAGTTGCTCAATCAGGGCAAAATTCAGGGGCGTTCAGCCATTATTTACAAGCTCAAAAACGATAACAAGTTCGTTTCCAAAGGCTTAAAAGACCAATACGGCGAAACCATAGCCCTTCATGCACCCGTCAATATCGTAGAAAACGACGTGCTGGATGTGGAAGCCTACAAGCAGTTCCGCCCCGAATATGCCGATGCGGAATTTATTTGCGAAAACGGCAAATTTATTTGCGATGAAATTGTAGAGAAAATGTCCAAGTCCAAGTACAACGTCGTGAACCCCGACGACGTGGTGGAACGCTATGGAGCCGACACGCTGCGCCTCTACGAAATGTTTTTGGGTCCGATTGAAGCCGATAAACCTTGGAGCACACACGGCATCGAAGGCGTTTACAAATTCCTGCGCAAACTCTGGCGTTTGTTCTTCGACGAAAAAGGCAATTCCGTTGTTACCGACGGCGAACCGACGGCAGAAGAACTCAAAATATTGCACAAGACTATCCGCAAAGTGGAAGAAGACATCGAAAACTTTTCTTTCAACACAACGGTTAGTCAATTGATGATTTGCGTGAACGAACTTAGCAGCCTGAAATGCCACAAGGCAGCCGTTTTGAACGATTTGTTGATTGTTCTTTCGCCTTATGCGCCGCACATCGCCGAAGAGTTGTGGGCAAAAATGGGGCACACGCACAGCATCGTTACGGCGCAATATCCGCGGTGGAACGCTGCCTATTTGGTCGAATCGGTGATTGAATACCCGATTTCCATCAACGGCAAAGTACGCGGTCAGTTGCAATTAGGCGCAGACCTCAGCCCGCAGCAAATTGAGCAAGAGGTGCTGGCTTCCGAAATCGTGAAGAAATATACCGAGGGTAAAACGCCTAAAAAAGTAATCGTTGTACCGAAAAAAATCGTAAACGTCGTACTGTAAACCCATGCCCAATGCACCCCGAATGACCGTGTTCCTGCTGGCAGCGGTCAATTTTACCCACATCATGGATTTCATGATTATGATGCCGCTCGGCGATATTCTGATGCGCAGTTTCCGAATAGAGCCGCAGCAATTTTCAATCATGGTATCGGCTTACACGCTTTCGGCAGGCATTTCCGGCTTTCTGGGTGCATTCATCATCGACCGTTTTGACCGCAAAAACTTCCTGCTCATGCTCTACGGCGGCTTTCTGGCAGGCACAATCGCCTGCGGATTGGTGGACAGCTACATCCCGATGGTAATAGCGCGGGCGGTAACGGGCGTTTTCGGCGGAGTCATCGGGTCGTTGGTCATGTCCATTGTCAGCGACCTGTACCCTTGGGAGCAACGCGGCAGGGCAATGGCGTTGCTTTCCGCCTCTTTTTCGGTGGCTTCGGTGTTGGGCGTTCCTTTTGGGTTGTTCATGGCAGAAAAAATGGGCTGGCCTGCGCCGTTCCTGTTTTTGGGGGCTTTCGGTTCGGCGCTGGCGGCTGTTTTGTGGAACGTGTTGCCGCCTATGCGCGCTCATTTGGCTGCCCGAAAGTCGCCCGTGCAACCGATGGCTTTGCTGCGCAAAATTGCCGCCGACCGCAACCAACTGCTGGGGCTGACCATGAGTTTTGCGCTGATTTTGAGCCAAATGATTATGATTCCCTTCATTGCCCCCTACATGGTTCGCAATGTGGGGCTTAGCCAATCGCAAATACCGTTGATTTATTTGTTTGGCGGAGTTGCCACTATTTTTTCCGCGCAGATTATCGGACGGCTGGTTGATAAAATAGGCGTCAAACGGGTATTTGCCGTCGGGATGCTCTTGTCCTACATTCCGATTGCGGCGATTACCAATTTGCCGCCCGTGCCTGTTTATGTGGCGCTGACGGCTACGACTCTGTTTTTCATTTTCATCAACAGCCGCATGGTGCCCGCGCAAACCATGATTTCGGGCGTGGTCGGCAAAGAGGGGCGCGGCAGTTTTATGAGCATCAATTCCAGCGTGATGCAAATCGGCTCTGCTTCGGGCGCTTTTTTGGCGGGCTTGTTGGTACACGAGGGCGCTACTGCGCGTTTGGAGGGTTTCTATTGGGTGGGCATTGCATCGGTTGTCATCAGTTGGGTTTGCCTGCTGATTGCACCGCGGTTAAAATTTATCGGATAGCATGAAAATCGGTTTGTTTTTCGGCTCATTTAATCCCATTCACATAGGGCATCTGATTATTGCCAATACCGTGGCAGAAAGTTCGGACTTTTCGCAAGTGTGGTTTGTCGTTTCGCCGCACAACCCCTTTAAGCAAAGCAGCGCCCTGCTGCACGAACACGACCGCATGGAGATGGTGCGCATCGCCATTGCCGACAACTACAAGCTGAATGCAACCGATATTGAGTTTCGCCTGCCGCGCCCCAGCTATACGATTGACACGCTAACCTATTTGAGCGAAAAATATCCCAACCATCAGTTCCGCGTCATTATCGGGCAAGACAACTTGGACAATTTTACCAAGTGGAAAAACTACCGCAAAATTTTGGAATACTACGGGCTGATTGTCTATCCGCGCTATGGGGCAAGTTTTTCCCCGCTCATGGAGCATCCCAACGTAACGATTGTAGAAGCCCCGATGATTGACATTTCCGCCACCTTCATCCGCGATTGCATCAAAAAAGGGCGCAGCATCCAATACCTTGTCCATCAGGACGTCATGCACTATATCAAAGGCAAAAAACTGTATCTGTAATAATTCGCCGAAAAGTAAACTTTTTAAGGCAAAAGCAGTTTAATTTGGGTTCATATCATGACCGCATAACAATTTTGTGAATTTGATACAGCGCTACAGCCTTTGGATAGGCTTGCTCATGCTGGCCTTTCCTGCATTTGCGCAAGTTGTTTCCAAGCCCTTTGTTCTGAAAATGGGTCTTGCGCAGGTGGATTTGGTACCCTATGCCCTCGTATTAGAGGATAGCACCGGCCAACTGACATGGGAACAGGTAAAAAATATGCCCTTTTCCTCCCCGACCGAAAATCGATTGTATTTCCCGCATCACAACAATCGGGTGTATTGGGTAAAAATTGCCGTTGCTAACCCTTATGAAGTGCCTTTAGCGCGGTTTCTGGAAATCAGAAACTCAACCGTTAATCGCATCAGTCAGTATATTACACGCGAAGGAAAGCTCATAGAAACCATTCATACGGGCGATGCTCAGCCGTACAGCACACGCCCCGTGCAAAGTAATTATTTCATCTTCCCGATAGACCTGCCGGCGAGTCAGACGACGGAAATTTTGCTGCGGATTGATACGGAAAGCGATGCGGTGAATTTGCCGCTGGTATTGTGGGAGTCGCAGTCGCTGCTGGAAAATGCACAGCGCGAACGTTGGATTTTCGGACTTTTCTATGGTGTACTGCTCTTTACGATTATTTTCCACCTGTTCCTGTTCTATAAACTCAACGATACCGCTGTTATCTATTACATCGGCTATGTAGTAGGCGTAGGGGGCTTCATGCTTTCTATGGACGGGCTGGCATCACAATATCTTTTCCCCGATTTTCCCCAATTGGCCAACAGCTTATTGCCTTTTAGTGCACTGTTTGGCGGGCTTTGCCTGATGATTTTTTCGTACAAATATTTAGGCAAAGAAAACCTCGCCCGTTGGGCACAAATCTCATTGGCTTTTATCGGAGTGCTGTGCATTTTGCTGATGCCTCTTTGTTTTGCCTCCAACGAAATGATTACCTACATCATCATTTTTGCCTCTGTTATGATTCCGCTTTGCAGCGTAATAGCGGTTGTAGCAGGTTTGGTGGCCTATCGCACCGACCCATTGCGGGCGAAGTACTTCATCACGGCATTTTTCTTTCTGATGGGCGGCATAATGCTGATTGTAGTAAAAGGTTTTGGCATTGTGCTGGGCGAATTGAACGAGTATGGGCTAAAATTTGGCGTAGCGGCAGAGGTAGTCATTTTTGCCTTTGCCCTAACGGTGCGTTTCAAACAAATGGATGAACGCACGCAGGCAATGGCATTGGAACACCTGCAAAATCTGAATCGCGTAAAAGATGAATACAATCAAACTTTGCAGGAAGAAGTCGCCCGACGAACCGAAGAACTCAGCAATGCCAACCAAAAACTCACCGACAGCATCCGCTATGCCAAGCGACTGCAAGAGGCCGTTTTACCGCGGCGTTTTGCAGTATCGAACCTTTTTCCTCGGAGCAGTATTTTTGAGCAGCCCCGCGATATTGTCAGCGGCGATTTCTTTTGGGCAAATCAAATAGGCCAAACAAAAATGCTGGCAGTCGTAGATTGTACAGGGCATGGCGCACACGGGGCGTTTATGTCCATCCTTGGTTGCCGATTATTCGATGAAATAGCGGAGCAAATGTCCTTAGAATGCCCTGCCGAGTGGCTCATCCATTTAGACCGTCGTTTCCGCCGCATACTGATTAGCGAACGCGATGAAACCATCTATGCGGCAAGTATGGACGTTGCACTGTTGGCATATAACGAAGCCGACCAAATACTGGAATATGCAGGAGCGCGTCGCCCGCTTTACCTGTTCCGCAACGGTCATCTGCAAGTTTACAAGGGAAGCCCTATTGCAATAGGCGGCACACTGACGGGCAAAAGACAAACTGCATTTTTTGAAAAGCACCGGATAGACGTACAAAGCGGCGATATCGTTTACTTGTTCAGCGACGGCTATGCCGACCAGTTTGGGGGGCAGCCGGAGCAAAAACTCACCTTGGGACGTTTCAAGGAAATATTGGCAACAATTCATCACCACCCGATTCATCAGCAGGAACAGCATTTGAAAAGCCACCTGACAGCATGGCAGCAGTCATCGCCGCAGATGGATGATATACTGGTGGTTGCGGTAGCAATCTCTTAGCGCCTGTTACAACCCGCGTACAGTTCACGGTCGGTAAAGTAGACAACAAAATCGGCTACGTTGCGGTCTTGCACATAAGCAATACTGTAATTGGCAAAGCCGCGCTTATTGGTAAAATACCAAAAGCCGGGCTTATCGGCGAACAGCGGGTTAGTTTCTTCAAAAACCACTACATGCGCGTTAAATTCGTTGTTTTTCTCCACGAACACGCGAAAAGTGGCCAAATACGGGTCTTTTTCCACATAAATTTGCCCGAAAACATCACAAGGTGTCGGGCGGGATTGAAGCGGCGGACTTGCCATTATCCCCACCCAATACAGCCATAACACAAATATGAAACTCATTTGATTCAATTAGCTTGGTTCACTTTATTAGAACACTGGTTACAGCAGATAATGCGATTTTGCAGAGATTTTATCCGACCGAAGTCCGCGTTTATACAAAAGCGCAAGTGATTTTTCAGAAATTTTTCCGCATACGTTGTTGAAAAATAAGCATTTAAACCTGACAGGTCTTATAAACCTGTCAGGTTTTGATATTTGTTGCGGATTTTGCCTATAAGTTGCTCAAATCGAAACCCTCGAGGAACTTGGTGGTAAAGTTACCTGCTCGGAACTGCGGGTCATCCATCAGTTTAATGTGGAATGGAATCGTTGTTTTAACCCCTTCAATCACAAATTCCTGCAAGGCACGCTTCATGCGCACGATAACCTCCTCACGAGTTTGCCCTGATACAATCAGTTTGGCAATCATGGAGTCATAGTTAGGAGGAATTACATAGCCCGCATATACGTGTGTATCTACGCGCACACCACGCCCGCCGGGGATGTGCAGGTTGGTAATTTTTCCCGGTGAAGGGCGGAAATCGCGTGCAGGGTCTTCCGCATTGATGCGGCACTCCATTGAGTGCAATTGCGGATAGTAGTTTCTACCCGAGATGCGTTCGCCCATGGCAACTTTTATTTGCTCCTTAATCAGGTCAAAATCAGTTACTTCCTCCGTAATAGGGTGCTCTACCTGAATGCGGGTATTCATTTCCATGAAATAGAAGTTGCCGTATTTGTCCACAAGGAACTCTATGGTTCCGGCACCTTCGTATTTGATATACTCTGCACCGCGAATAGCAGCCTGCCCCATGCGGTCGCGCAGTTCTTGCGTAATGAACGGAGAAGGCGTTTCTTCTACTAACTTTTGGTGGCGGCGCTGAATGGAGCAATCGCGTTCCGAGAGGTGGCATACGCGGCCTGTTTGGTCGCCAACTACCTGAATTTCAATGTGTCGTGGCTCTTCCACGAATTTTTCCAGATAGAGGCCGTCATTGCCGAAAGCTGCTCCGGCTTCCATTTTGGCATCGTTCCATGCTTTTTCAAAGCCCGATTCGTCGTGGATGACGCGCATACCTTTGCCACCGCCGCCCGCTGTTGCTTTGATGATAACGGGGTAGCCGAATTCGGCTGCCAGACGCATACCTTCTTCCATGCTTTCCAACAAACCATCGGAGCCGGGGATAACAGGCACGCCCGCCGCTTTCATGGTAGCTTTGGCAGTGGCCTTGTCGCCCATGGCCTGAATCATTTCAGGTGTAGGCCCGATAAATTTAATGTTGGTTTCGGCACAAATGGCAGAAAATTCCGCATTTTCGGAAAGGAAACCATAACCCGGGTGAATGGCATCGGCGTTGGTGATTTCTGCGGCTGCAATAATGCGTGGAATATTCAGGTAAGATTCTTTACCGGGAGGAGGCCCGATGCACACCGCCTCATCGGCAAACTTGACGTGCAGGCTTTCGCGGTCGGCAGTAGAATATACTGCTACGGTTTTGATGCCCATTTCGCGGCATGTGCGGATTACGCGCAGCGCAATCTCACCGCGGTTTGCAATCAGTATTTTCTTGAACATGAAAGTGCAGGTTTATTTCAGAACGCCTGTGTTGTGTGGTTTGGCTTTGTTTATTAGAACGGTTCAATCAGGAACAACTCCTGGTCGTATTCTACCGGATTGGCGTTATCCACCAATACCTTCACAATGCGTCCTTCAACTTCCGATTCTATTTCGTTGAACAGTTTCATGGCTTCTATAATGCAGACTACCTGTCCTTTGCGAACCTCATCGCCTACATTCACGTAAGGCGGATTTTCAGGCTTAGAAGAGCGATAGAAGGTTCCAATCATAGGAGATTTGATAGCTACTAACTTTTTGGAAGATTCAGCGGCAGGTTGTGCGGCGGTTTCCAGCGGTTTGCTTTCCGCAACTACCGGCTGAGACTGTGTAACTACCGGCGCAGCCACTAAGGCTTGGGGAGCTGCCATTACCGGCGCAGCTACGGCTACTCCTTTTACTTCGGAGTGGCGCTTTACCTGTAGTTTAAAATCGCCTGCTTCTATGTTTACTTCGTCTAAACCGGAGCCGGCAATAAAACTGATGAGTTCCTGGATTTCTTTTGCGTCCATAAGATAAAAAAAGATAACGTCATCCTAATTGAGGGGCTAAGTTATGAGTTTAAAGTGGAAAGTGAAAAGTTTTCCGTTTTTTACGCTACACTTCAATACCCCATTTCAAATAAACGGCTCCCCAAGTAAATCCACCGCCGAAAGCCGCGAAAATCAGATTATCGCCTTTTTTGAGTTGGTGGCGATAGTCCCATAAACAGAGTGGCAAGGTTGCATTGGTTGTATTGCCGTAATGCTCGATGTTGAGCATCACTTTTTCGGGAGGCAATCCTGCGCGCTCGGCTGTTGCATCAATAATGCGTTTGTTGGCCTGATGAGGAACAAGGAAGGCAATATCGTCGCTTGTGAGGTTGTTTTTTTGCATGATAATTTCAACCGCCTCAGCCATTTTGGTTACGGCAAATTTGAATACGGTTGCGCCTTCCTGATAAACGTAGTGCTCTTTGTTGGCTACCGTTTCGGCAGAGGCGGGGTACAAACTGCCGCCGGCTTTCATGTGCAAAAACTCTGCTCCTTTGCCGTCGGAGCGCAAATAAGCATCTATAAAGCCGTTGCCCGAGTTGTCAGGTTCTAAGAATACGGCTCCGGCACCATCGCCAAAGATGATACAGGTGGCGCGGTCTTCGTAGTTGATAATGGAAGACATTTTATCTACCCCCACCAGCAGAATTTTTTTGTATCTGCCTGTTTCTATCATCTGTGAACCGACGGTCAGCCCATAGAGGAAGCCGGAGCAGGCAGCCTGCAAATCGAAGCCGAAAGCATTAACAGCGCCAATAGCTGCGCCAATCAGGTTGGCTGTGGCAGGGAAAACGTGGTCGGGGGTGGTGGTGCAACAGATGATTGCGTCAATTTCCGCAGGGTCGGTAGGTCGCATTTCCATCAGGCGCTCTATTGCTTTTAAGGCCATGAAAGAAGAGCCTTTCCCTTTTTCCAGAATATGCCTTTCACGAATACCGGTGCGGGTTACAATCCATTCGTCGTTGGTATCTACCATCGACTCTAAGTCTTTGTTTGTCAGTATGCCATCGGGTACGTAGCCGCCTACGCCGGTAATACTTGCGCGAATCGCTGCCATACAATATGATTGGTAAAAATGGTTTGCAATATAAAAAAGGAGAAGCGTAATCACTTCTCCTTTTGGTATAAGTTTTTCAGGCAATAGCCACCTTGCCGTTACTCGGCCTCAGTGGTTTCTGCCGGCGCATTTACTGAAACCAGTTTGCCGTTGTAATACATATTGCCTTCGAAGAAATAGGCACGGTGAGGCAGGTGCTCAACACCGGTTGTAGGGCAAACGGTTGTTTGCTTAGGTGTCAGTTTATCGTGCGTTCTTCTTTTGTCGCGACGGGTTTTGGATATCTTCCGCTTGGGATGTGCCATGACTACTAATGATTAATCGTTCAAAAATTTATTCCAGATTCTTAAATTTCTCTTTGAGAATTTTCCAGCGTTCGTCTATCGGTTCGTCTTCCTGCACCTCTTGGTCTGTTTCTTCAACAGGGGAGGAGTAAACCAACAAGGTTTCTTCCCACTCATCTTCGCCCTGCTGCGTTGCATCGCCCCGAAGGCTTGGGTGAAGTTTTTTCATAGGTACCGACAGTGAGATAAAATCGTAGATGTGATGCGCGACATTAATTGTTGCGGTTCCGTGAGGGATAACCATCACATCGTCTGCCAGTTCTTTTTCTTCTTCGCCGAACTTGTAGAATACACGCTCTTGCAAGTCAGTCGGCTCTGTAAAGGGTTCAAGCGTGCGGTCGCAGGTTAGTTCCAAGGTGCCGGTGATGCTGAAATTTAAGGTCAGTACGCCGGATGACTTTTCAAGATCTAACACCACGTTGCAACTTCCGTGTTCTATCAATCCGCCTTCAAACAATTCAAAGAACGTATCGTCTATCTTGTACTCATAGCGATGCGTTTTTTCTTTTAAGGCAAGGATATCTATGTCGTATAACTTGAACGGTTTCAACAGCCGATTGCTTTTGAGTGCGCAAAGTTAAAGGGATTGCCTTTTATTTGCAAGTAACCCGCGTAAACTTTCATAAGGCTAGTAATGGAGCAATCAAAACGCATCGGATGGCAGCATTTGGCTTTTTGCCAAGGGGGATTTCGGAGCAAAAGTATGTCTCAAATTCGCGTTTCAGAAGGTGTGTTTTGATTTACATGACTGTTTGCTTGCTTGTTTGTTTACGGATATGCAAAAGTGCAAGTGATTTGCGAATAATTTCTGTACAAATAGCTTACAATCAAGCGTTTACTTCTGAAGGGGGTGCTTAGAGCCGTCGGGAGTAATAAAAAAAACCCGATGAATCCGCAGACCATCGGGTATAAGTGCTCGGTTGAGCGTTTGTTTAGTCGTCTAAACCGATAGCAAAGTAGTGTTTACCTTCGCTGTCGGGGTAGTGGCCTTCAATCATTACTCCGCCGCTGTTGTTTTCCAGCATCTCGTTCAGGTCTTGTACGGAGCGAATGGTTCTGCCGCCTACTTTGGTAATAATGAAACCTTCGCGCATTTTCGTATCGCGCATAATTCGTCCGCGATTGATTTTGACTACTTTCAGGCCGCTGCCCGCATTGATTTTTTTGAGTTCAGCAGCAGAGGCAGGTTCTACTTCAATGCCAAGTTTGTCCAAAGCAGTTGAAGTTTTCTTTACTATGGTTGTGCTGCCATCGCGGCTTTTCAGCGTCAATTTAATGTCGCGCGGCGAGCCGTTGCGGTAGATTTGGAGTGCTACGCTTTCACCCGGGCGTTTTCTGCCAATGCTTTCCTGCAATTCGGGAACGGATTTTACTTGGTTGCCATCAACTTTTACAATCACGTCGCCGCGGCGCAAACCTGCTGCATCGGCAGAGCCGTTTGCTATCACGCTGTCCACATGTACCCCTTCGGTTATGGGCAGATTCAGTTCTTTGGCTTTTTTGCTGTCCACGTCGGTAATGGTGATGCCAAGGAATGCGCGCTGTACGGTTCCGTATTTAATCAGGTCTTCGGCAACTTTTCGCGCCAGATTTGAAGGTACGGCAAAGGAATAACCCGCATAGCTGCCTGTGCGTGAGGCAATGGCAGTATTGATACCCACCAGTTCGCCGTTCAGGTTTACCAATGCACCGCCACTGTTGCCGGGGTTCACGGCAGCGTCGGTCTGGATGAAAGACTCAATAGCGGCGTTGTCGCGAGTGCGCAGCAGTGAGATGTTGCGGCCTTTGGCGCTTACAATACCGGCTGTTACCGTTGAAGTCAGGTTAAACGGGTTGCCTACGGCCATTACCCATTGTCCTACTTGCACTTGGTCGGAGTCGGCAAAGGGCACGGTTGCCAAACCTTTTTCGTCAATTTTGATAACGGCAATATCGGTGGAAGGGTCGGTGCCGATTACTTTGGCTTTGTACGTGCGCTTGTCAAACAAAGTAACCGTAATCTCATCGGCATTGTCAATCACGTGGTTGTTGGTGATAATGAAACCATCCTGTGAAATGATTACACCGGAGCCTGTGCCTTCTTGCGGACGGTTCAGCATGTCCTCATCGCCAAAAGGAATATCTCCAAAAAAGTCAAAAGGGAAATTGAAGCGGCGCTGATTTCTGTCGCGGTTTTGTGCAACAGGCATTATCTTAGACGTAATATTTACTACTGCCGGGGTTGTTTTAGCCGCCGGAACAGTAAAATCAAAAGGTACATTGCTTGTACCCATCGGAACGGTGCGGTAGTCGGTCAGTACGGCAGGGCTGTTCTGCTGAACGACTACTTCCTGCTTATCAAAGCCTGCAAGTTTATAGCCGCCTATGGTAATGATACCACCTACAATGGCAGCACTCAATGTCTGAAGCCAGTTTTTCATTTTTTTTAAACGATGAAGGTTATTTAAATTCCTACCGAATGCTTCGCAAAAGTTGTACAAAAACAAGAGATTTGCCTTGCTATCGGCCGATTTAAGAAAGTTTAACGACACTCTGACAATTTGTCAGGTTACTTGACTTTTAAGATGCGAAATTCTACGCGTCGGTTGAGTCTTTTACTTGCTTCATCGCGGCTGCGAGTAAGCGGGCGCGTACTGCCAAAGGCTTCTGTTGTTATTCTGTTTTCGGCAATCCCTTCTTTGACGAGGTACTGTCGGATGCTTTGCACGCGTTCTTTGGAAAGTTGCATGTTAAGCATAGGGTTGCCTTCTACATCGGTATGCCCTTCCAAACGAATTTCCATCAGCGGGTACTCGTTCATCAGATGAATCAGGCGGCGCAATTCGGTGAAAGAATCGGGTAATAAGGTGGCCGTTCCCTGCTCAAAAAATACATTGTTTAAGCGCACGGCTTGCCCTTCTTCCAGTGGCACCAGAAACAAATCGCGGACAATGGGTTGGGTGGCCGCAGAGTCTGCCGACAAGTCAATGCGTTCTTCCAAAGAAAAGAACCCTTTGGCAGAAGCCCGTATGCCATAGCTTTGTTTCAAGGGCAGCGAAATTTGGTATGCACCCGTAACGGGGTTGGTGTTGGCCGTGCCTAACAGTTTATCATCTGCGGGGTTCGTGTAAACAATGTGTGCAGCAATGGGGGCATTGGTTTGGGCATTGAATACTCTGCCGGAGGCCAACAAGACCTGTTCAGGTCTGACTTCCTGTGCAAGTTTAAGTCGGAAAAGGTCGGCACTTCCTTTTATGCCCTGATGATACGATACCAGATAGGCATATTCTCCCTTAGCATCAATAGTGTAGGAGGCATCCCAGTCTTCGGTATTGATGGGTGGCCCCAGATTGACAGGTTCTGACCAGTTTTGCCACGTTTCGTCTAAACGGCGCGTCATGTAGATATCCATTTCACCATAGCCGCTGATGCCGTTAGATGCGAAATAAAGCGTTTTGTTATCGGCTGCAAGCACGGGAGTTATCTCGCTGCCTGCCGTGTTTACCTGCGCCCCCAAATTGAGCGGCACGCTCCATGCACCGTTCTCCTGCCTGAAACTCACGTACAGGTCGCGTCCACCGTAGGTGTCGTTGCGCTGAACGGCCATGAGCAGCACCTGCTGGTTGGCAGCCATGAAGTATTCGCTGTATGGGCTTTGGTTGTAAAAATCGCCAATGGCAAGGGCTTGCGGAAATTCCCATTCGTCATTGTTTTTGCGGCGCGTAACGGACACCCCTACAATGCAGCGGCCTTCGGGTAAATAGCGATTGGCAAGCAAGAGGGTGTTGTTATCGGGCAGTGCCGTGCAGACATAATTATGGCTGTAATTATTCAATGGCGCAGGCATGTGGCGAGCTTCCTCCCAAGTGCCGTCGGGCTTGCGAACGGTAAACCATATGTCATCGTTCAGCAACTGCGGTATAAACGGATTGCGAACATTGTCAGGATGATTTTTGCGGACAAAATACAAGGTTTGCCCATCGGGTGCTATCACGGGCATAATTTCATCGTATTCGCTGTTTACCGCCATGCCTAACGATTCTATCCGATTTTCGTTCAATGTTTTTACCCGATTCAACCCAACGTCCATACCTACCTGTATCTTGTTTTCGGAAATGCCGATGGCATCAATTTGGTTGAACCCCGGCACGGCAGCGGTTTGCAGTTCCAATCGCAGTGCAGCCACTTTGTACGGCGTAGGAGCGATGTGGAGCACCAGCATTTGCACTTTTTGGGGTATGGGCTTAGGTGCGGGGTTATGATAGACGGTATATTCTTTCCCTGCCTCATCGTACAGCTTGATTTTGGCAACCGCCCCGGGGTTCCACGATTCGGCAATGACAATGGTTTGAGCGCTAATGAGTTTGTTAAACGTTACCTTAATCCACTCTCCTCTGTTGTTATTGGCTGTTGCGGTGCGCCAAGCGCACGGACTTTCGCCATGTGCAGGCAGTTTGTTGGGTTTGCCGAGCACTTGTTGTGCACCATAAGGCTTGGCTATCCCTGCCTCTGCCGATTCGCCGGAGAACTCCAAAACCGCTGATGCCCACTCTATTTGGGCATGTGAAGCAAAAGAAAACAGAAACAGCAGCAGTAACAGTACGGTAAGACGCATGACGGGCAGGTGTGTTATTGGCGGTGAAAGATAAAAAAGGCTGTGCAATTTTCGTGCACAGCCCCAAAAGTAGGTTTGTATATAAACTCTGATGAGGAACTTATTTCACTGCTTTCACAATGGCTTCAAAAGCGGCAGCGTGGTTCATGGCGAGGTCGGCCAGAACTTTGCGGTTCAACTCAATGCCTGCTTTTTGAACTTTGTTGATGAATTGTGAGTAGCTCATGCCATGCTGACGTGCAGCGGCGTTGATACGCTGAATCCACAATGCACGGAATTCGCGCTTGCGGTTTTTGCGGTCGCGGTAGGCATATAACCAACCTTTTTCAACGGCGTTTTTGGCTACCGTCCATACGTTTTTTCTTCTTCCCCAGTAGCCTTTGGCATACTTTAAGATTTTTTTGCGGCGTGCTCTTGACGCTACGTGATTGACTGATCTTGGCATTTTAATTTTTTGTTTTTGGCATCAGGCGATTGATTCACAATACTTTCAGGCCTTTCGCCGGGTTGAACATAAATAAACCGATTTGTAACAGGCAGTTGCCGCTTCAATTAAGCGCACAACATGGCTTTGATACGTGCTTCATCAGCAGGTGAAACCAGCGCTTTCTGACCTAAGCGGCGCTTCTGGCAGGTTTCTTTTTTAGTCAGGATGTGATTGTGATAAGCACGCTTGCGCTTTACACGTCCTGAGCCTGTCAGGTGAAAGCGCTTCTTTGCGCTTGACTTGCTTTTAATCTTTGGCATTTTGGACTAAAAAAAGGTGGAACAATTTATTTAGCAGGCTTTACGGTTTTAGGAGAAATCATCACATGCATTCGCTTGCCTTCCAGCTTAGGCATCTGATCAACTTTTCCTACCTCTTCCAAAGCCTGCGCAAATTTAAGCAATAAAATTTCTCCGCGCTCCTTAAATACAATAGTTCTTCCCGCAAAATGCACATATGCCTTCACTTTGTTGCCTTCTTTGAGGAAAGTTTCGGCATGTTTGAGCTTAAACTCAAAGTCGTGGTCGTCAGTATTAGGCCCGAAACGGATTTCCTTAACGACTGTTTTGTGGGTTTTGGCTTTCAGTTCCTTTTGCTTTTTCTTCTGCTCGTATTTGAACTTAGAGTAGTCAATAATCTTACAAACAGGTGGAACTGCCTTAGGGGAGATTTCAACTAAATCGAGCCCCTGCTGACGTGCTATTTCTAATGCTTTTGCCGTAGGATAGATACCTACTTCAATGTTTTCACCAATCAGCCGAACTTCGGGAACTCTGATTTTTTCATTAATTCGGAACGGTTCTTCTACACGTTCGCGCGGGTTTGCCATGCAATATGTGTTAGGTTAATGATGTATTTTACTGAAAATCTACATGCAAATATAGCAATATCGCTACATTTTACCATTTTCGATTAAAAATTTCGGAAAGCACAAAGGCATTGCGGAGTTGGTTGGCATCGGTTAATAATGCTGCTATGGGATGCTGTACCTCTGTGGCTATTTCCTTATTGACTTTGGGCGAACCGACGGCAGGCGGCGGTGTCTGAGGTTTAGTCAAACGGTTTGGTTTGGGGGTCGCAACCGGCGGCGGTGTCTGCTGATACTTATCGTCGTATGAAAACTGTTTTTCCAGCGATACCGGCTCAATGTTTTTTTTATTGCGGTTTTTTCTGTCTTCTATGCTTTCTTCTGCGGGCGGCTGCGGCAACTGCTCCTGAATTTTGGTTTCCAGTTCTTTTAACAACTCCTCAAAACTGACTTTGGTCGGCGGCTTCTGGGGCTTTGCCGGTTGTTCTTGCGAAGGCATTGTGCCGGGGCGTCGGGTTTGCTGTTGTTTAATGTTTTTATTGCTGCTGTAAATAAAATAGATGATGGCGGCAATAATGGATACGATAATTTTACCAAAATCTTCCATATGTGAGGCTCAGTGTCTGACAAATATACTGATTCGGTCGGCGATTGGCAATAACAGGGGGCAGTTTCTTGGCTGTCATTTTTCGTGCAAAAACTCCCCGAGCAGCAGTCCTGCCGATGTGGTGTTTAACGGACGAATCCCCAATTGCAACGCGGGGGATGTATCGGTTATGTGGCCGTCTTGGTTCAACAGCGGGTCAGTAAGGAGGCTGCCTGTTTCGCAGCGCATTTGCCATTCGGCAAATGGGATGTTTTGTATGCTGCCCGATGGCAAGCGGTGCTGTACGGGTAAAGTGCCGTTGAAATGCCAAATGTTGTTGTAAGTTTTGATGAATGACTGTTCCGGCGATAAAGAGCTGTGCAGTACGTAGGCAAATGTGCGTTTTGCAGTAGGGTCGGAGATGATGTTCATGGAAAACTCATCATCTGAAAGTGAGTCGCTGCCTGCCCACAGGTGCAACTCGGAACTGCCCAGCCATATGTTATTAGTTATCTTACGTTTCTTGCCTGCCGAAAACGAGAGTCCGGCCCGCATGAACTGATTGCCCGTAATGTTGAAATTTTGTATACCTTCCATTAACCACACGGCGAAAGCGCTGCTTGTTGCCGTACTGGCAATCAGGTTGTTTTCAATGGTGGCAAAATTTGTTTGCGACGCAATTGGGCGGAGTGAGAGGTAGGCATGTTCACCGGCGTAGGCCATGACGGCGGCCTTTTGCCGAACAGATAAGCCGAAATCGGTAATATGGTTGCCTGTAACTTGATGGCTGCCCAACAGGTTGTCGGCAAAGCAAATGGCCGCCGATGATAAATGACGGAAGTCGTTGTTTTGAATCCGAATGTTTTGGGCAGTGCTGATACAAATAGCGGCTGATTGATAGATTTTTTCGCCTGTTTGCAACACGCGGTTATTGACAATACCGATATCGGCAGGGTAGTTTCTTTGCGAACCTGTCAATTGTTTGCTGTTGCCTGTCAGGTAAATGGCGTTGTTGCCGATGGCTTGAAAATCATTGCCGAAAATGGTGTGGCGGCGGTTGTAGTCTTTTACCAGGATGGCATTGCCTCCTATGCTTCGGAACCGGCAGTTGGCGATAATGATTTGCTCGGCACCTTCTATCTGGAAAGCGGCGCTGTTTGTGGTAGCCCAATTGCTTACGCCCATCTGCTCGAATGTGTTGAAACTGCTGGGTGTGGTAGCATAAAATTCTATCCCTACAAATGCCAAGTTGCGCACAGGGTCTTTGTCGGTTCCGCGAATTTGAATCAATGAAGAAAGGACGGGAATATCGGCTGTTGCCTTGTTGATATCGGTATTGGCGGGGGGCATGTACGACAACATTTTGGCCGATACGTTATAGTGCCATTCGCCCGTCATATCGAGCTCTTCGGCCATATTTTCCACAAAATAGGTGCAGCCTGTTGTTACCTCGGGTTGCATGGTTTGAAATCCGCCGTTTCCCAATATGTAAGTTTGTTTTTCGGCATTAAAGTCGTTTATCTGATACATCAGGTTGGCATTGCCGCTTTTATCCATGATGTTTAAGATACCCGAACCTGCACGCAGCCATTTTTTAATCGGCAAGTGGTTCGCACTGATGCGCATTGCACTGTCCGTGAACACATAGGCACTGTCTAAAACAAATTGTTCTCGGGTGCTGTTCAGTGTGTCTCGGTTTGGGTAGCGTGCCATTGGTTGGGGCTTGCCATTGATAAGCAACTGATAAATATTGCTGATGCGCGGGTTGTTGAAAGCAAGATAATAAGTGCGGTTGTCGCGAGTTTCCCATACGGGCTTCAGCCGAATGCCGCCGCTGATAATGACACGCTCGCCCGGGTAGGCCGCATAGGTAATGCGTGTTTGGCCGAAGGAGTCATCGTCGGTAGTAAATACAAGCGGTTCGTTGAGTTCGTAAATTCCTTCGCGAATGAAGATGACCACATGCCGCCTGAACTGCCAGCGTGAGTTGCGAATAAAATTTTTGGCAAATTGTAAAGTTTTAAAGGGGGTGCTAATAGTACCTCCCGGTAATTTGTCTATGCCATTGGCAGCACTGACGTAGAAATAAATAGCGTCTTTTTCGGGTAAAACGGAGTAAGTATTGGTCTTAGTTTGCGCCCAAGAGCGCGGTGAAAGTGCGACTGAAACAATTAGGGTACAGGCAAGAAAACAAAAAAATATTGGCTTCATACACATAAGCGATACGAAGCCAATATAAAACAATTTGTAAGATTTATTCGCTTTCTTCAGATTTTTTCTCAGGGCGCATCTGCGGGAAAAACAGCACGTCTTGAATAGACGGCTGGTTGGTCATAATCATGGCAAGGCGGTCTATACCAATACCTAAACCTGCGGTTGGCGGCATTCCGTATTCCAATGCGCGGAGGAAGTCCTCGTCCAGTACCATTGCTTCGCTGTCGCCGCGTTTGCCAAGTTCTAACTGCTCTTCAAATCGCTGACGTTGGTCTATCGGGTCGTTGAGCTCAGAGAAGGCATTGCAAATCTCTTTGGCGTTGCAGATTGCCTCAAAGCGTTCTACAAGCCCGGGCTTGCTGCGGTGCTTTTTCGCCAGCGGCGACATCTCAATCGGATAGTCGGTAATGAAAGTCGGCTGAATCAGTTTTGGCTCGCAGTGTGTGCCGAAAATTTCATCAATCAGTTTACCTTTGCCCATCGTATCGTCTATGTGTACGTGCAGTTCGCGGGCGGTTTTGCGCAGCGCTGCCTCGTCCATCTCCGAAATATCAATGCCTGTGAAGTGCTGAATGGCTTCAAACATGGTGAATCGCTTCCACGGGCGTTTGAAGTTGATGATGTGTTCGCCTACCTGCACTTCGGTTGTGCCGTGTAAATCTAAGGCGACTTTTTCTATCATCTCTTCCACCAGATTCATCATCCACTCGTAGTCTTTGTAGGCTACGTAGAGTTCAATCATCGTAAACTCGGGGTTGTGGAAGCGGCTCATGCCTTCGTTGCGGAAGTCTTTGGCAAACTCATATACGCCGTCATAACCGCCTACAATCAGGCGTTTGAGGTACAGTTCGTTGGCAATGCGCAAATAGAGCGGCATGTCCAGCGTATTGTGGAAAGTTTTGAACGGGCGCGCCGATGCTCCGCCGTAGATGGGTTGCAAAATAGGCGTTTCTACTTCTAAATAGCCTTTATTGTTCAAAAATTCGCGCATGGAGCCGATGAGGCGGCTGCGTTTGCGGAATACTTCGCGCACTTCGGGGTTGATGACTAAGTCGGCATAGCGGCGACGATAACGGAATTCTTGGTCGGTAACGGCATCATATACGTTGCCTTCCTCATCCTTTTTAACAATCGGCAGTGGCTTGAGCGATTTGGCAAGCAGTTTCAGCTCGGTAACGTGCACGCTGATTTCGCCGGTTTGGGTAGTAAAAACGTACCCTTTGATGCCTACAAAGTCGCCGATGTCCAACAGTTTTTTGAATACGGTGTTATACAGCGTTTTGTCTTCGCCGGGGCAGATATCGTCGCGGCGCACGTAAATCTGGATGCGGCCTGTGGTATCCTGCAACTCGGCAAAGGAGGCGTTGCCCATGATGCGGAAGCTCATCAGCCTGCCCGCCATGGAAATATCTTTATAGTCGGTTTTGAAACGTTCGTAGTTCTCCTTTATGTCTTTGGCATATGCATTGACCTCAAATAAGTCTGCCGGATAGGGGTCAATGCCTAACTGCATCAATTGCTCTCTTTTCTGACGACGCTGGAGTTCCTGTTCGTTCAAATGTTGCATGGTTGAGAAATTAAAGGTGCAAAGTTAATGGAAATCAACAAAAAACCCTGCCTCTAATGGTTAGGGCAGGGTCATCAGATTATCAGGCCGATACGCAACCGATTAATTCATCATCATGCGCATCATACCGCCTCTGCCGGGCTGGAAGTTGTTGGCCGGATTCAATGCTTTGTTCAGTGAATAGGTGAAAGAAACCATCACAAAGCGTCCTAAATTGTTTACAACGGTTTGTTGCAGGTAGTTCACGTCGGCCTGCTGGCTGATGCCAAGGCTTTTGTCGAGGAAGTTATTAACCGCAACTTTGAGCTCGCCTGCGCCTTTCAGAAATACTTTGGAAACAGAGGTGTTCAGCAAAGGCAGCGACTGACGGAAATCGGTGGTGCGGCTGGTAAACAGGAAGTAGTCATAGTCCACGTTCAAACGGAAGTCCAAAGGCAGCACTACGTTCATTTCCGCACCGTAGGTTTGGTTGAGGAAGTTCTGTTCGTTGGACTGATTAGCAGAAGTTGTGCGGTCAAAAGTGGTGCGCTGTTGGTTCAGGTTGGTTGTCAGCGCAATGTCAAACTTATCGCTTGGGCGGAACTCATAGCGCACATCGCCTACTAATGTGCGACCGTAAGCATAGGTGCTTTCATTGTTCAGCAAGTTGATGGAGCGATTGCCGCCTGCTCTGCCGCTCAAATTCAGGCGGCTTTTGATGGGCTTAATAGGGAATCCGAAGTTCATGTTGGCAGAAGCATTCAGGAAGTCCGCTACGTTTACCGGCTGCGAAGTGCGTACAAAGCGCTGGTCAATCAACTGGCTGTTTACAATTTTATTAGTGGTGTAGGTGGCGTTGATGCCGCCAAAGAAATTGATGGACGTAAATTGGTCAAAGGTGAAATAGTTGGCGCGGAAACGGTGGTTGTATTCGGGGCGCAAATCAGGATTACCTACATAGATGTTCAACGGGTCGCTGTTGTCCACAATCGGCTGCAATTGGGTAATACTTGGCGCGTTTACGTCTGTGTCATAGTCAAAATTTAGACGCTTGGTGTTGCTGAAATCCACGTTCAAACGGGCAGAAGGCAACAGGTTATTAAACGTTTTGTTGATAGATGTGCCTCGTGTTACCAAATTGCCGCGCAGGTCAGAGTTTTGGTAGTTCAAGCCCATGGTCAGGTTAATTTTCTGCTTGGTGTAGCGGAAGTTTGCCCCCATGCGCTGATACAGGAAGTTATTGTCAAACTCGTTGGTCAGGTTTTGGTTGACGGTGCGCTCGCCGTTGGCGATGTCAAATACTTTCTGGTCAGACTTATTCACCGTATTGCGGATGTTATAGTTCAACTCCAAGTACTTCCTTCTGCCGATGGGTTCGGTGTAGCTCAGGTTGCCGCCGTAGGTGTCGGTCATCGTGTTGCGCGTGTTCACCTGATTGATGTTGTCGGTGCGAATCAGCTCGCCTGTTTGCGGATTGAAAAATCTGTTCACAGCCTTCAATTCGCCTTCGCTGTTGTTGCGGTTCATGTTGAAGGTCAGCGTTGCCGACATTGTACGGCCGCGTTTGGCAAAACGATGGCGATAAAGTACTTCGTTGTTCCAAGTCATGCCCGTACCGGTGTTGATGTTGTCGCGTGTGCCTTCGTTTTGCAGAATACCTGCCGCATTGAAAGTCTGGTTAGAACTGATGGTGCGGAAGTCGTTGTTGTTTTGCGACAGCACAACGTTGTAACGGATAGTATTCACCGAATCTATTTTATGGTCTAAAGTTGCATTGAGGCGGTGAGAGGTTGTCTGGTTGTTCTGGCGGCTATCCTGTGCGCTGCTGAAATTACCGGTTGGCAGAAAGTTAATCTGATTAGTCTGCTGGGTTAAACGGTGTGTCAAATCGCTGAAAAAGTAACTGCCGTTGATTTCAGTGTTTTTGTTGAACGTGTGGTTAAAGTTAATACCACCCGCCCAGTTAGTCATAATGCCGTTGGGTCTGCCGCCAAAATTGACCGGAACGCCGCGCGTATTGCCGCCGCCGCCACGGAAAACAGCACCGCCGCCACCGCTTCTGCCCGAAAATCCGAAATATTCGGCAGGTGAAAAGCCTTGTTGGTTGATGTTATTGCCCATTCCCAAGAACGACAATTGCGTGGTTTTGCTGAATCGGTTGTAGCTCGCTTTGGTTTCATAGCGGAACTCATCTTGCGAATCAACGCCGGCTCCGGCAGTGAAATTGCCAAAACCGCCATTGCTGAACTCTTCTTTCAATTCTAAATTGATGGTTTTTTCGCGCGTACCGTCATCTATACCCGAAAATTGCGCTTGGTCAGACTTGCGGTCAAAAACCTGAATTTTTTCAATGGCTTTGGCAGGCAGGTTGCGGGTAGCCAGTTTGGCATCCTGTCCGAAAAAGTTTTTGCCGTTGATGGTAACGCGCTGAACGTCTTCGCCTTGTACCTTAATGCTGCCATCTTTGTCCACCTGAACCCCGGGCAGGCGTTTGAGGAGGTCTTCCACCGCCGCGTTGGCCTTGTTGGTTTCAAACGAACTTGCGTTAAACTCCAAGGTGTCCTTTTTGATAGTAACAGGGTCGCGCTCGCCTTTGATAACCACTTCGCTCAGTTGGCGGGCTTTAATCTGCATGATAATAGTTCCCAAATCCTGTGTGCCGCCTGCGGCTGTAACGGGCTTCATGTAATTCTGATACCCGGTATAGGTGATTTTCAGGATGTAGTTGCCGTTGGCTACATTGCGAAGCATAAATTCGCCGTTTACGTCGGTTCGGCCGAAAGTTGCTAAAGCAGAGTCTTTGGTATGGAGCAACATCACCGTAGCAATAGGCAAGGAAGTATTGGTTGAATCCATCACCTTGCCTTTAAAGGTCGTTTGTGCCCACGAAGCAAGGCTCATCGTGATAAAGCTAAGAAGTAATACAAATTTTTTCATGGTTGAAAATTTTCTTTGACACACACAAAAGTACGGCACAAACCACACACCATGCGTTAATGCGTCTTTAAGCAATGTTAATCAACCTTAATAGATTTCGTGGCTAATTTAAATCGGCCTGTATTTCATAGCTTTGCGCATATTTTTCCATTGTCAAAACAGATGAATAAAAAAATTGTCAAAGTAGGAGACATTGCCTGCGGCGCACCTGAACTTTTCCTGATTTCAGGCCCTTGTGTGATTGAAGACGAAAGCACGATGATGCGCACGGCTGAAAAACTGCGCGAGGTATCGGAGCGCGTGAACATTCCGGTAATTTTTAAGTCTTCCTTTATGAAAGACAATCGCAGCAGTTTAGACTACTACATCGGCCCCGGGCTGGACGAAGGCCTGAAAATGCTGCAAAAAATTAAAGAGCAGTTCGGCTTTCCCGTACTTTCCGACGTGCACTACCCCGACCAGTGCGCTGCTGCCGCCGAAGTGTTGGATGTTATCCAGATTCCCGCCTATTTGTGTATGCAAACCACGCTTATAGTAGCTGCCGCCAAAACAGGCAAAGTAGTAAACATTAAGCACGGTCAGTTTCTTGCCCCTGAAAATATGGCCAAACCTGCCCAAAAGTGTGTGGATAGCGGCAACGACCAGATTATCCTCACCGAACGCGGCTATACCTTCGGCTATAACGACCTGATTGTAGACCCTCGCAGCTTTTACCACATGAACCGCACAGGCTTCCCCGTAGTGTTTGATATTACGCACTCCATCCGCAAGTATGGCATTCCAAGCGCTGATGCCAAAGGTGGTGCCAGAGAGTTTATTCCGGTGCTTTCCCGCGCGGGAGTAGCGGCAGGCGTGGACGGCGTATTTATTGAAACACACCCCGAGCCTGCCAAAGCGCTTTGCGATGCGGCCAGCCAGTTGTGCGTATATGATTTGGAGGAGTTCCTCAAACCCATTCTGGAATTGCACGCCGTAGAGGTAAAATACAGAGGATAGTTTTAAAACCAAGTTAAGCAGGTGGGCAGATTAACGCATTCTTTTTTACCGCAGAGTGCGCAAAGGTTTAACCGCAGTGTACACAAAGAAAAAATTCATCATAAAAACACTCAGCGGCTATTGGCGTAATACTCAGCGGGCTTTGCGGTAAATTTGAAAGCTCATTTCAAATTGCTCAACTGTTTATCAGACCCGCGCTGCGGATTGACAAATGATTATCCGGTCGTTAATTTTGTTGTACGGTTTTTTATTTGTTTAACCTTAACACTATTAACGTTTATGGGAAAAGGAGATAAAAAAACTCGCAGGGGTAAAATTTGGCGCAAGTCTTACGGCAATTCGCGCCGCCCCAACACCAACAATCCGCTACCGGCAAAAAGCTCCGGCAAATAGTATTGCGGGAGAATTATTCAAACGCCTTAGATGTATCAGTCTAAGGCGTTTTTTTTATAATCCCCTCGTAGTGGCAATGGTGCATCATGCCGGCAATAGTTTCTTTTTTACGCCCCACAGGATATTGATATGCCAAGGCAGTCGGTTAAAATGGGCAGCATAGAAAGACACCGGCTCTGCTCCGAAACTGCTGTAAAACGCACTGATATTGGCAACTTGCGGGCTTTCAAAATCAAAAATCAGCGGTTGCTCGGCATACTCGCGGAAAAGATAGTCCAATAACAAGGTGCGGCCGTTTTCTTTGCGCGCCGCATCAAATGCCGCATTGAACAGATAAATAATTTTATTGCCGTCAAAAGCGAACAATGCCCCCGCACCCAGATGCCCTTTGGCATTTTTTGCATACAGCAATCGGCATTTGCCGCGCGCCTGCAAAGCGCTGTAAATAGCCCGCAGCCATTTGTACGTTCGCGGGTGAATGCCGCCCGCAATTTTGCGCTCGGCACTTCGCCTAAACATCAAAATCAGCGGCTCTATGTTATGCCCCTCGATAATTTGCAGGCCGGCTTTTTCTGCACGTTTTAGGTTCATTACCCGGTCGGCGGTGTAATGGTTTCTAATGTGCTCATAGTCAGTAGTAAGCGAGAGGTGATGGGTTTGCTGCGGATGAAAAATGATATCGGCAAAATCGGGGCTTGCTTGCCGTTCTTCGTCCAGCAACCACTCGGTCAGTGCCTGCGAGTTATACACGTTGAACGGATAATGTGCCGCATAGGAATAAGAACCCAGCCCCAGCCGACAAAACGACTCGAGGATATCGGGGGTAACCTGCCCCTCGCGCATGAATACGCCCAACTGCTGTGTAAACAAAGGTTGCCACAAGTAGCGGAAAGTAAACCTTTTCCGTGCCGGCAAAGGCATTACCGCCTCATAGCGCCCCATCCGTTCGTGCACAACCGCATCCCAGCGCGGCGATACAATATCCAGATACCATGAAAATGCGTACAGCGTCCGTTGAGGCGACTCCGCGATGCACTCGTCCCAGTCCCTTTTGTTGATTTGCCAATGCGGAACAAATCGGTACATAGCTCTTGGATGTTTTCGTCAAATTAAAAAAAAGTTCCTCAGATATTCCTTTCTTTTACAAACATTCAACAAAATGGAAAGTCGGTTTAAAAAAAAGTGTTGGATATTACAAAATAATGACTTTATGATTAAGTTTGCACATACCCCTTCAACTAATAAAAAAATAGCAAGCCTTGCCGGATTTGGCTGAAAATTTGCAGTCCACGCAAGGCTAATTGTGTCTAAAATGGCAGCTATTACCTTATGGCATTGAGTGAAGTGTACGCAAATAAAGAGGGACACACCGATTCGCAGGAGGATGTACGTCTTTTGGCAGAGGTAGGTAAAAAAATCATCGCCGAGCTCGACGTAGAGCGGGTTATCGAGGTGGTTTTTGAAAACCTTTCGCTGCTGATGGATGTAGCGGTTTTTGATATAGGCATCTATAACGAAAAACTGCATCAGCTCGAATTTCCGGGCGGTATAGAAGAAGGAGAAAAACTCCCTTTCCATACCTATTCAACCATTACCGACAAGCATCGGTTGGCGGTTCATTGCTTTTTGAACCAGCAGGAAATTTATATCAACGATTTTTATAAAGAATACAACAACTACATCCCCGATGCCCCCGTACCGCAGCCGATTTTAGGCAAAAATTCCAACTCTATCATCTACCTGCCGTTGGTATGTAAAAACCAAACCATCGGCACAATTACGGTACAAAGCTTTCAACTCAATGCCTATACCCCCTATCACGTAGGGCTTTTGCGCAATTTGGCGGTTTATATAGCCATTGCGATGGAAAATGCCTCTAACTACGATGAAATAGAGCAGCAGAAAGAACTGATAGAAATGCAAAACCGCGTGCTAAATGAGCAAAAAAGTGCCATTGAGCAAGCCTATCAGAACATTCAGTTGCTCGGCGAAATGGGGCAGAACATTACCGCCAGCTTAGACAGCGAAACCATTGTCAATTGCATTCATGCGAACCTCAACACCCTGATGGATGCCACCATTTTCTGGATTGGCATTTACGATGAGGCGCGTTCGTGCCTGAAATTTGTAGGCGGTAAAGAGCGCGATGAGGTATTGCCGTACTTTGAACTCCCACTGACCGAAATAGACCGATTGGCGGTTCATTGCTTCACTCACAAAGTTGAAATCCATATCAACGACCATGAGAACGAGTACCATAAATACGTGCGGGTTTACAAACCGCCTATTGTGGGAGAAATGCCGCAGTCTATCATCTATTTGCCACTGCTTGTTAAAGAAAAAGCCATCGGCGTAATCACCGTTCAGGCATTCCAGAAAAACGCCTACACTACCAATCACGTTAATCTATTGCGCAATTTGGCGGTTTATGCAGCCATTGCGTTGGAAAACGCCACCGCCTACGACGAAATAGAAAACCAAAAAGAACTGATTGAACAAGCCTACCAAAATATCCAGTTGCTGGGGCAGTTAGGCCAACAAATTACTTCCAGCCTTGATATTGAGACAGTTACCGAACGCATCCACCAGAGTTTGAATACGCTTATGGATGCATCCGTATTCTGGATTGGCACTTACAACCCCCAAAAACACGTACTTGAGTTTATCGGCGGTAAAGAGCGCGGACATACGCTTCCCTACTTTGAGTTAGACATGAGCGATGAGAACCGCTTGGCAGCCTATTGTTTCAACAACAAGGCCGAAGTATGGCTCAACGATTACCCCAACGAGTACCACAAATACATCAAACAATTTACCGGCGCTATTTTGGGCGATATTCCGCTTTCCATCATCTACATGCCCCTGATGGCAAAAGATGAGTGTATCGGAGCGGTTACGGTGCAAAGTTTCCAGAAAAACGCTTACAGCCAAAATCACGTTCATTTATTACGCTCTTTGGCGGCTTATATTTCCATTGCAGTAGAAAACGCAAGCCTCTATCAGGAAATGGAGAAAAAGGTAGAGGAGCGCACCATGGAAGTTGTCAAGCAAAAGGAGGAACTTGAGGAAATCAATGCGCAAATAGAGAAGGCCTACCAAAACGTGAAACTGCTCGGCGAAATTGGTTTGCAGATTACCACAGAGCTTTCTACGGATAAAATCATAGAAAAAGTTTACGAAAACGTAAACGCCCTGATGGATGCGGCGGCCTTTGCCATCGGTATTTTGGGTGAATCGCGCGCCAGAATTGAGTTCCGCGGCGCAATGGAACGCGGCAGCAAACTACCTACGTTTTACCACTCCATGAGCGATGATAAACGCTTTTCGGTTTGGGCTATCAAAAACCGAAAAGAGGTGCTCATCAACGACTACCCCAAAGAATACAACAAATACGTTAAGGAAGTAAAGCCCCCTGAAGCAGGGGAAGACCCCGAATCTATGATTTACTTGCCGCTTATCAGCAAAGATGTGGTAATCGGGGTAATCACTGTGCAAAGTTTCCGCAAAAATGCCTACGATGAATATTCGCTGAACATTTTGCGAAGCCTTGCCGTATTTGCTGCCAACGCCATAGAAAATGCCGAGGCATATCGTAAAATTGAGGCACAAAACGAAGACATCCGCCGTACAAACGATAAAATGACGGCAAGCATTAACTATGCCCGCCGTATCCAGCAGGCAATGCTGCCCGACAGAGCCGCTATTCAGGCAGTACTGCCCAATTCATTCATCCTGTTTCGCCCGCGCGATATTGTCAGCGGCGACTTCTACTGGTTCCTCGAAAAGGACGGCAAAATATTTATTGCTGCCGTTGATTGCACAGGTCATGGCGTTCCCGGCGCATTTATGAGCATGATTGGCAACGACTTCCTCAATGAGATAGTGTCATTGCTCGATATAGAATCGCCTGACCTGATTTTGAATGAGTTGCACAAGCATGTGCGCCGTGCCTTAAAACAAGCCGAAACCGACAACCGCGACGGTATGGACGTTGCACTTTGTGTAATAGACCCGAAACGTCGGGTATTGGAGTTTGCAGGTGCTAAAAATCCGTTGATTTACATTCGCCACGACCAGCCACAGGTAATACATCACATCAAAGGTGATAAAGTACCTATCGGGGGGATGCAAAAAGAAGACGACCGTTGTTTTACCAAGCATGTGATTCCGATAAAATCAACCACTTCATTCTACATTTTCTCCGATGGTTTGCAAGACCAATTTGGCGGCGAGCAGGGTATGAAATACTCTATCAGCAGGCTCAAGCGATTCTTTGCCGACCACTACCAACTGCCTATGGAGCAGCAGCGCCGCGAACTGCGTTCGGAAATGATGGATTGGATGCAACACGAGCGCCAGATAGACGATATTCTGGTTATCGGCTTTAAAATTGACTAAACTACCCTGATTGACCGATGTTTTGCAAAGGTTCGGTAGTTAAGGCACATTGAAGCCATAGTTGCCGCAAGGCCTTGAACAGAGGGGCTGTATATGAACAAACAACTATGAAAATGAAGACTATGCACAGCGAAGTACTGCTGAAAGTAGCAGGCATTACCCTTACTCGTCTTACTCACCTGCCGTGTCTGAAAATTTCCTACGAAGGTTACAATACCGATGAAGAGTTTATGGAGTTTCATCGGAAAACCTACGAAATCTATCGGGAAATGCGGAAAACCGAAAATCAGTTGTTCTTTTTCACGGATTTCAGCCGTTCGGAAGCAGTTTCTTTAAGTGCCATTGAATGGTTCAACCGCGAATTAATACCTCTTTACGCAACCTCCGGCCGCTTTCGAGGTGCGCTGATTATTTCTACCGACCCGTTCAACCGCATCAGTATGGAGGAATACATTCAGGGCGCAATCAAGGCAGTTATGCAAATGCCCGATGCACATCTGATAGATGCCCGACAAAAAGTATTTGAAGACGAAGCCTCCGCATTGGCGTGGTTGGAAAAACAAATGATTCGATAGTCAGCGAATAATATGCGCTTGTGGGCAACGGTTGTAATGCACATAAAGACTATGGCGTTAAATTAGTATAAAACAATGACAACACACAGCGAAACACTACTGAAAGTGGCCGGAATGACACTTACTTACATCAACCGACCACCCTGCCTCAGACTCCGCCATGTAGGCTACAATACAGATGAGGAATTCATGGAATTTCAGCGGAAAACTTATGAAATCTTCATGCAGATGCGACAGACGCAGCCTAAACTCACCTTATTGATTGATTTCAGTGAATCTGAGGTAGTGTCATTGGCAACTGTTGAACTGTTCAACAGAGAGTTGATTCCTTTGTATACCCGCTCCGGCCGCTTCCGTGGTGCACTGCTTGCTTCTTCCGACCCATTCAATCGTATCAGTGTAGAAGAGTATATACAGGGTGCTATCAAAACCGTCATGCAAATGCCTGATGCGCACATGGTAGATGCCAAACAAAAAATATTTGAAGACGAAGCCTCTGCATTGGCGTGGTTAGAAAAACAAATGATTTGATAATCAGTGGTTTACTTGTTGTATGTTGCGGGCAAAAGCCGGTTTGATACACGTAATTGAGCAGATTGAAGCGCAATACATATGCACGCTGTTTCCGATGGATGATGCCGTTGCGCGTCGCCGTTGCGCGTCGCCGTTGATATACACAAACCTGACAGGTTTATAATACCTTTCAGGTTTAAATGCTTGTTTTTCAACAATTTACGCGAAAAAGTTTCTAAAGAATCACTTGCGCTTTTGTATAACATGAATGCGCAACGATGCAGATGCTCATACAAACCAAGCCACGTCATCCATATTAAAAACGCAAAAATTTGCTTGCTTACTTAAGTTACAAATAAAACGCCCGTCGTGCGGTATATTTGCAACATTACAGAGTGGGACTTTAACCAAAAACACCATGTCTTTCGGAATTTTTCAAGTACCGCCGCCTGCCAACGAGCCCGTAAAAAGTTACGCACCGGGTTCGCCCGAAAAGCAGGCACTTAAAGCCGCCATTGCCGATATGCGCAGCCGCACCGTTGATATCCCGATGTATATCGGTGGTGAGAAAATTTATACCGATAAAAAACATCGCCTTGCCCCTCCGCATGACCACCGCCACACACTCGGCTACTTTTCGGTAGGCGACAAAGGGCATGTAGAGCAAGCCATTAACGCAGCACTGGGTGCAAAAGAAATGTGGGCAGCCATGCCGTGGGAGCATCGCGCGGCCATTTTCCTCAAAGCAGCCGACCTGATTGCAGGGCCTTATCGCGCCAAACTGAACGCCGCCACCATGCTGGGGCAGTCTAAAAATGTATTTCAGGCAGAAATTGACTCTGCATGTGAAATCATTGACTTTTTGCGCTTCAACGTGCATTTCATGCAGGAAATTTACCGCCAGCAGGTAGCCAGTGCCCCCGGCATATGGAACAGACTGGAACACAGACCATTGGAAGGCTTCATTTTTGCCGTTACGCCTTTCAACTTTACGGCTATTGCGGGTAATTTGCCTACTGCACCTGCCATGATGGGCAATACTATCGTATGGAAACCTGCCTTCACACAGATTTACTCTGCTAATGTGCTCATGGAAGTCTTCCGCGAAGCAGGCGTACCCGATGGCGTTATCAACCTGATTTACGTAGATGGCCCGGAAGCAGGCGAAGTGGTATTTAAACACCCTGATTTTGCGGGTCTGCACTTTACGGGCAGCACGGGCGTATTCCGCCACCTGTGGCAAACCATTGGCAACAACCTGCCGATTTACAAAAGCTACCCGCGCATTGTAGGCGAAACAGGCGGTAAGGACTTTGTTGTGGCGCATAAATCTGCCGACGCAAAGGCAGTGGCTACGGCACTTGTTCGCGGCGCATTTGAGTATCAGGGACAGAAATGTTCAGCGGCCTCCCGTGCCTACATCCCATCTAACTTGTGGGAAGAAGTGAAAAATTACATGATTGCCGACTTGGAAAGTATGCGCATGGGCGGCACGGAAGATTTCCGCAACTTTATCAATGCCGTTATTGACGAAAAAGCCTTTGATAAAATTGCAGGCTACATTGAGCAAGCCAAAAAAGATGCAGGTGTTGAATTAGTTTGGGGTGGCAACTGCGATAAATCCGTCGGTTATTTTATCCAACCTACCATCCTGAAAGTAGAAGACAACCAATACCGCACGATGGTGGAAGAAATCTTTGGCCCTGTACTGACGGTCTATGTCTATCAACCCGAACTGTTTGAGGAAGTACTGGAACTGACCGACCAAACCTCACCTTATGCGCTCACGGGCAGCATTTTTGCACAAGACAGATACGCCATAGAACTTGCATCGCGCAAACTGCAAAATGCAGCAGGTAATTTCTACATCAACGACAAACCAACGGGTGCAGTAGTTGGCCAGCAGCCTTTCGGCGGTGCACGCGCTTCGGGAACCAACGACAAAGCCGGTGCAATTTACAACCTGTTGCGTTGGGTTTCTACCCGCACCATCAAGGAAACCTTTGTTCCACCGACCGACTATCGCTATCCATTCATGGCAGAGGAATAAGATTGATTGATGCGAAATAAAAATAAACCGTAGCATATTTTTGATGTGCTACGGTTTTTATTATGTGAGGTCGTTTTACGGAAAGTTTACGCCTTGTTATACACGTACTTCAAAAACTCGCTGCGCACAGATTCTTCGCGGAATTTGCCACCGTAGAAAGAGGTTACAGTGCTGGAATTTACGTCCTGCACGCCGCGAGAGCATACGCACATATGCGTAGCATCCATAATCACGGCTACATCTTCCGTTTGCAGTACCTCCTGTAACTCCTTGGCAATCTGGTTGGTCAGTCGCTCCTGCACTTGCGGGCGACGGGAGAAGTACTGCACGATGCGGTTCAGCTTAGAAAGGCCGATAACTTTACCGCTGGAAATATAGGCAACGTGGGCGCGCCCGAAAATTGGTACAAAGTGGTGCTCACAGTTTGAATAGAATGTGATGTCGCGCTCCACCAACATTTCTCCGTATTGGAATTTATTGTCAAAAAGTTTGGCAACAGGCTTATGGGCGGGATTCAATCCGCTAAAAATTTCTTTTACGTACATTTTAGCCACCCTGTGCGGTGTTCCTTTCAGGCTGTCATCGGTCAAATCCAGACCGAGGATGTCCATAATGTGGCGAAAATGCTCTTCAATTTTTTTGATTTTGGTTGCATCGTCCATCTCAAACGCATCTGCCCGCATGGGAGTGTCGTAAGAAGTAGCCGCATGCTCGTCTCCGATTTGGTCTATGAGTTCTTCGATGCTGTGGTCATGGTTGCAGTCGTGCGCATGTCCGTTTTTATGAGCGTGTCCGTTGCCGTTAGGCCGGAAATTCAACGAAATTTCGTTCTGTTTCATAAAGTGTTACTTTGAGGTCTAATGATGGGTGGATGTGTTTCCTTAAAAGATGCCAAATAACCACAGCAATGTTCTCTGCCGTTGGGTTGAGATTTTTGAAGTCATCTACATCTAAGTTTAAATTTTTGTGGTCAAAACGGTCTGTTACGTGTTCTCTAATCAGGTCTGAAAGGACTTTCATGTCCATTACATACCCGGTCAGCGGGTCGGGTTCTCCTACTACCTTGACAATCAGTTCGTAATTGTGTCCGTGATAGTTGGCATTGTTGCACTTGCCGAAAATTTTTGCATTTTCTTCTTCGCTTAGTGCAGGGTTGTGCAAACGGTGAGCAGCGTTAAAATGTTCTTTCCTATAAACGGCAACTTTCATTGGTTAGTTCAAAATAAACAGCAAGTTAATATTCAAGCGCCTATGTTTTGCAGCAAAAGCGCAGCTTTCGGTACGGCCGCTGCATCTACGCCTGTGCAAGCAAGCAACCTATGTTTAAAACCTTTTGCAGTGCGTTTTGTTTAATCTTCACCCGAATATAATTAAACATTTTAACACCATGGTATTTGATGCGGTAATTATTGGCAGCGGTATGGGGTCTTTGAGTGCGGCGGCGCTGCTGGCTGCCGATGGGCTCAAAGTAGCTGTTCTGGAACAGAATTGGCTACCCGGCGGCTGTACAAGTGCCTACTGGCGCAAAGGCTTTGTGTTTGAAGCAGGTGCAACCACGCTGGTCGGGCTGGATGAGGGGATGCCGCTGCAAGCCGTGCTGCAACGGACAGGCATCCGCATTGATGCAGTACCGCTGAAAACGCCTATGCAAGTACATCTGTCCGATGGCCAAACAATTACCCGCTACCAAGAGCTCAACCAATGGATTACCGAAGCAGAGCGCGTATTCGGTAAAGAAGGGCAGCGGCCTTTCTGGGAGTTTTGCTACCGCATCAGTCAGTTTGTTTGGCGCACTTCGCTGCGGCAGACCGCCTTCCCTCCTACTTCGGCCGGCGACTTGCTGCAATGTGCACTGCGGGCAACCCCCGAACAATTGCGCTATGCAGGCTATGCGTTTTTTTCTACCGAATGGCTGCTGAAAAAATACAACCTGTACCACAATCGTCTGTTTGTGGACTTTGTGAATGAGCAACTGCTCATCACTGCTCAAAACCATGCGCCGGAAGTAAACGTATTGTTCGGGGCAACGGCTTTGTGCTACACCAATTTCGGCAACTATTATGTCAATGGCGGGCTGATTCAGCTTGTGCAGCCTTTTGTAGATTACATTGAACAAAAAGGAGGCAAGGTGTTCTTGCGACACAAAGTAACGGCAGTCGGCACAACGGATGACGGCTACTGCGTCAGCGCACAGATAAAAGGCAAGGAATCCGTTGATTTTCAATGCCGATTCCTCATTTCGGGCATACCGATTAATAACACGCTGCCGCTGTTCAACGGCAAAATCTCATCTGCCTTGCAAAACCGCCTGCAATACCTCAAAAAACAACAGTTAGACTCACCCCAACTGAACAGTGCTTTTCAAATGGGCATCGGGTTTCGGCCTCATAAGCCCTACGAATGTATCCACCATCAGATTCACCTGCGCGCACCTTTGCCCGAAACAGGCTCGGCCAGCATTTTTCTTAGCCTGAGCCACCCCGATGACCACTCGCGCAGCGATGAACCGGGACTTGCCGTTGCTTCGGTGAGTACCCACGTAGCGCATCCGGCAGCGCACATGCACTTTGACAAACAGGCAGCAGAACAGGCCATTATTCAGCGCCTGTCGGAGCTTGACTTTATCAAACCTGAAAATATTATTTACAAACATTCCTCTACGCCTGCCGCTTGGGAAAAATGGACGCAACGGCAGTATGGTTTTGTCGGCGGCTATCCGCAATTTATGCGCATCAAGCCTTGGCAGATGCTCGATGCCCGATTAGACGGCCGACGTGCCTACATTTGCGGCGATACAACATACCCCGGGCAAGGAATACCCGGGGTAGCATTAAGCGGCATTATTGCCTATGAGAAGTTGAAGAGAGATTGGTTGTAATGTACGTTACGGTTAAAGCATTTGCATTACTTTTGCAAAAACAGCTTCGCGAGCAATATGATTGACAAATCCGTTGATAATATGCGCAACAATTGCATCTATCACGGCGGCTTTGAAACCGAGTTTCTGCGCAAACATTTTGCAACGGATAACCTCATCTTGGTCTATATGCCCGTCAATCATCATCATACCTACCAAGTCGTGGAGTTGGTCTAAACGTTCGCGGTTGCTGTTGGGAGGATAGAAAATAACATCCTGCGGATTTTTCAACACATCTATAAACTCCTCGCGAGGCATGTAAATGCGTTCTGCCACATGTGCCAAATAGTCTATTTCCTCACGGGTAATTTCACCATCGGCAGCAGCCACGGAAAGCAGGTTCATAATGTGACTCTTGCGGCGCTTGGTTTCGGCGCTGGAAAGCAAATTTTTGAAGAAACTCATAAGAAAGTGGATTGAGAGATTAAGAAAGAGATTAGGAATCAGTTCATGCCTTGGAGTTGTACCATACGCTGTGCAAAATCGTCAGCGGCAGCCTTTAATACGCGAATGGTTCGTTTGAAAAAATCTTCCAAATCGGGAGAGCTGTCAATAAACTGCTCGGCCATTGCCCAAACGTGGTTATTACGCTTCACCACTACTTTGCTCACCTTGATGCGCTCATTCACCTGATTGGCTACTTCCAGCGCCAGCCGTTTTTCTTGCTCGCTTTCTATTTCCCAAAAGTTGGGCATAACAACCCGTAGAAATTGCGGGTCGTTGTCATCGGTTGTTACGACAAAAAACTTGCCTTCAAACTTGAAAACAACATCTCCTTCTTCGTCTAAGCGTGGTACATAGCCTTCGCTGCGGAGATAATCCATACAAAGTTTTGCAATCAGGTTCATGGTTGTGAATAAATTTAGATAGTGGTGTTTTTCATTGTTTGATACCACATCTTCACAAACGTTCCCTGATTTTGGAAAAAAATTTAGTTGCCGAATAAAAAAACAGCATCAGCCCCTTGGCCGATGCCGTTTTTCATTGCAAGACAGATACTTGCTATAAACCGTTTCTTTGTACGTGCTTACCCGTAGAATCCTGAGCCTTCGCATCGGAAGCTATCAGGTCGCGCAGTTCGTCCGGCGTAGGCAATACCCCATCGTGAATGATGCGACGCGCGCCTACCAGCCTGCGCCCGTAGTAAGACTGCCAATTGACATTGCTTACATTATCAATCGTAATGCCTCTGTTGGCAGCATGAATCATCATTAATTCCTCGCCCTGTTCAGAAATTACAAGCGCTGCATGATTTACGCGGTAGCGACCTTTGCGGTCTTTGTTGCCGAAGAAAATTAAATCGCCTTTGCGGGCTTCCTCTATGCTTATCGGTGTGCCGAAAACAGCCTGCGAAGCGGAAGAAGGAGGCAGATAGTACCCGAAATGGCGCATCACAAAAGAAGTGAAGCCGGAGCAGTCAAATGCTTTAGGGCCTTTTCCGGCACGGCGGTACGGCCTGCCGATGTATTGTTTAGCAAAAAGAATGATGCTGTCGCGGAGTGATTCGCAAGGTTCGGGCTGCCACAGATAAGAGGGGGTAAATATCGGTTGTGGGTCGGCAGCCAATTTCGGGAGTTCAAATTCCCATTGAACGGGCAATGTCGGAAGCGCAGTAATCGTAGCAGTTGATGCGGGTTCAGCTTGCTTAATGAGTCTGTTTCCGCTGTCAGGGCGATTATTGACTAACGCTGAGAGTGGACTAAATTGCGTACAACTTGTCAGTAACAAGAGCAATACACACAACCCCGTCCAAAGACTTCGCTGCAGTAAAATCATGCCTAATTATGTAGTTTGTTTAGAATAGCTTTGCGCAATTCCGATGGCAAAAATAGCACGGATTTTCTAAAAACCTAATTTTGGCAGCTATGAATCCCGAAAAATTGTACTCCTTTAAGACGAAAATAGATAAAAGATGGTCAGACCTTGATGAGGCACGTATGGTAAACAACGCCAAGGTGATGACTTATTTTGAAGAAACCCGTATCCGATTCTTGAATCAGGTATTGGCATGGGACTGGGAACACCACGGGCTAGTAGTCGCCAACGCGAACATCAACTACCGCGTACCGATTACTTACAAAGGTGAATTGTACGGCTTTTTGCAATGCACGAACGTAGGCAATAAAAGCCTGACTTTCAGCAGTTTGCTGGCTCAACCTGACGGAGAAGGTTGGCTGACGCTGGCAGAAGCTACGTTCGTGCTGGTAGGCTTTGATTTTGTTGCCATGACTTCTATGGCAATTCCGGAGTCTTACAAAGCGCAATTGCAAGCTACTATTAATTAAGCAGCATATTCAATCAGCACATCCAAGGATACATACTGCAACGTTTTTTCGTGTGTAGCCTCCAAAATCACGGGGGGCGCTACACCTGCCCGATAGGCCTCTACCCATCGGGAGGCACAGAGGCACCACTTATCACCGGCTTTTAGGCCGGGAAAGCGGTACTCAGGGCGCGGCGTAATCAGGTTGTTGCCTCTGCGGAGCGAAAATTGCAGAAATTCATCGGTTACAACGGCGCAGACTGTGTGTGTGCCCGAATCTTCTTCGCCTGTGTGGCAACAGCCGTCGCGATAGTAGCCTGTCAATGGGTTTAAACTGCACGGAATTAATTCGCTGCCTAAAACATTTTTTGCTGCTTGTTTCATGATTAACTACAATTTTTAATGTGCTTCCAGCCAGTTTTCGCCTACCCCTACTTCCACTTCCAGCGGTACTTCCAAGGTAAAGGCCGACTCCATCAATTCTTTTACTTTCGCCTGCATAATTTCCTGCTCGGGCCGATACACGTCAAATACAAGTTCATCGTGCACCTGCAAAATCATTTTTGATTGCAAACCACTGATTTTCAGCCAATTGTGAATTTTTATCATGGCTATTTTAATCAAATCGGCGGCGCTGCCCTGTATGGGGGCGTTGATGGCGTTGCGTTCGGCAAAACCTCGTTGGGTGAAGTTGCGGCTGTTGATATCGCGCAGGTAGCGGCGGCGTTTCAGAATGGTTTCAACGTACTCGCGCTCATGAGCAAGTTGCACCACCTCGTCCATGTATTTTTTAACAGCGGGGAATTCGGCAAAATAGGCGTTAATCAGTTCAGTGGCCTCTTTGCGCGGAATGTTGAGCCGCTGTGCCAATCCGAAAGCTGAAATACCGTAAATGATGCCGAAATTGGCAGTTTTCGCACGACGGCGCATTTCACTGTCCACTTTTTCAATTGGCACTTTAAAAATTTTGGCAGCCGTAGCCGCGTGGATGTCGCGCTTTTGCCGGAACGCCTCTATCATGGATTCGTCTTTGCTAAATGAGGCCATAATGCGCAACTCAATTTGCGAATAGTCGGCAGACATGAGCACAAAATCAGGGCTTCGCGGCACAAACGCACGGCGGATTTCGCGGCCTTTGTCGGTGCGGATGGGGATATTTTGCAAGTTTGGATTGTTGCTGCTCAGGCGACCTGTAGCAGCCACTGCCTGATTATAGGTGGTATGAATCAGGCCGTCTTTAGGACTGAGCAGTTGCGGCAGTGCATCCACATAGGTAGATTTCAATTTCTGTAACTGCCTGAAATCCAAGATATGTTGTGCAATCGGATGCTCGGGGGCTAACTGCACCAAAATTTCTTCGCCTGTGGCATACTGCCCCGTGGCAGTTTTTTTGGGCTTATCAATCAGTTTGAGTTTGTCAAACAGAATCTGCCCCAGTTGCTTAGGTGAGCCGATGTTAAATTCCTCGCCGGCATCGGCATATACTCTTTGCTCAGCCGCACGAATATCAACTTCCAACTCTTTGGAATACGCCGCCAGCGCTTCCGTATCAATGCGCACGCCTGCCCGCTCCATATCTGCCAGCACTTGCACCAAAGGCATTTCTACCTCCCGAAAGAGTACTTCCAGCCCGTCTTTTTTGAGTACGGGTGCAAATTTTTCCTGTAATTGGAAGGTAATATCGGCATCTTCGGCGGCATATTCGGTCAGGTCGGCAAGCGGCACCTCGCGGATGGGGATTTGTTTTTTGCCGCGCATGGTCAGCTCGTCGTAGCTGATGGTTTTGTAGTTCAGGTAATTTTCAGCCATGATGTCCATGCCGTGCCTGCCCTCGGGCTCAATGAGATAATGTGCCAGCATGGTATCAAACAATTCACCCCTGACCTCTATGCCATAGTTGGCCAGCGCAATGAGGTCGTACTTCAAATTTTGACCAATTTTGCCGATTTTTTCGTTGGCAAATACTTCCTGAAACTCTTGCAAAACGGCAGCGGCAGCTTCGCGGTTTTCGGGCAGCGGTACGTAAAAAGCCTCCCCTTTGCGATAACAAAAGGATAAACCTACGACTTCGGCCTCATAGGCATTTTCCGAAGTGGTTTCCGTATCAAAACAAAAAACCTTTTGCAAGGCCAGAAAGCGGATGAGCTGACGGCGCAATTCGGGCGTATCTACCGTGTGATAATCAACGGCTACGGTGCGTATGTTTTGCTTTTCCTTGGTATGCAAAAACTCCCCGTCGGGTTCGTGGGCTTCTTGCTCGGGTGCAGGCTGCGCAAACAGCGAACCCTGCGCGGCTGTTTTGGCAGTAGGTTTGGCGGGCTTTTCTTCGCCCGATTCTTCGCCAAAAAGACGCTTTTTGATGGTTCGGAATTCCAGCTCGTCGAGCAACTGTTTTAGCTCTTCGCCTTTGGTGATGTGTACCTTCAAATGCTCTTCCTCAAAAGGCAAAGGCACTTGTGTGTTAATCTTTGCTAATTCTTTTGACATTAACCCCTGCTCGGCATATCGGACAACGTTTTCTTTTTGCTTCCCTTTCAGTTTATCGGTGTTGGCCAGCAGGTTTTCTATGGTATCAAATTCGGCAATCAGTTTGGCAGCGGTTTTCTCACCGATGCCGGGAATACCGGGGATATTGTCCACCGCATCGCCCATGAGCCCCAGAATGTCCACTACCTGCTCCACGCGCTGAATGCCCCATTTTTCGCACACCTCTTTGGGGCCTAAAACCTCTACGCCATTACCCATGAAAGCGGGTTTATAGAGGAATATATTTTCTTCTACCAACTGCCCATAGTCTTTATCGGGTGTCATCATGTAAACCTGAAAGTCGCGACGGGCAGCAATTTTGGCAAATGTGCCAATAATATCGTCCGCTTCGTAGCCGTCCAATTCCAGCACAGGGATGTCCATAGCACGGCACAATCGCTTCACCAAAGGGATGGCAACGGTAATATCTTCGGGTTGTTCCTGCCTTTGTGCTTTGTAGGCTTCAAAAGCCGTATGACGAAAAGTAGGCGCGGCCGTATCAAAAGCAATACCCAGATGAGTGGGTTTTTCTTTGGCAATCACTTCCAGCAAGGTATTGGTAAAGCCGAAAACAGCACTTGTATTCAAACCTTTGGAAGTAATGCGCGGATTTTTACTCAACGCAAAGTGGGCGCGATAAATCAGCGCCATGGCATCCAGCAGAAACAACTTTTTCATGGAGCAAAGTAAGCGAATTTTGAATTGCCGATTTGGGATTCGCAAATCAAAAAAAACTGCATCATCCACATTCCAAAAAGAAGGCAAAACCCGAATATCATATGTCTAACTTGCGCAACTTTTTGTCGTGTTTACTTGTCTTTTAGAAACTCATTACTTACTTTTGTAAAGCAAACACGACACAATACTTTATGAAAAAACTTCCTCTTTTGCCCAACCGCTGTAAAATTTTCGGTTGGATTTTGTTAGTACCGTTTTTGGTACTGGCCGTTCTGAAACTGATTTTCCCTGATGAGATGGAATGGAGTTTTATGATTTACCGACAGGGCGATTACACCTTTTTTGACTCAGGTAACTGGTTGTTTGACCTGCGCTACAACGATTTCACGGATGAATTTATCAGTTTAGGGTTGCTGCTGGGGCTGTCGTTAGTAGCGTTTGCCCGCACCCGCACCGAAGATGAATGGACAACGCACCTGCGACTGGAGGCCATGCTTTGGAGTGTTATCCTGAACACTATTTTTGTAGCACTAACCATTATCTTCATCTACTCAAGCCCATTTCTGACCGTGATGATGATTAATTTATTTTCCATCTTGATGATTTTTATTGTTCGGTTTGAGTATCTGCTCTGGAAGGAACGTCAGCAATTGAAGGAGGCACAGTCATGAAGAATCAACTGAAAATAGAGCGCGCCATTAAGAACATGACACAGGCCGACTTGGCGCAGTTGCTGGGGGTATCGCGGCAAACAGTGAATGCCATTGAGACGGGGAAATATGTACCCTCTACGGTGCTGGCACTCAAAATTGCCCGCATTTTTGAAAAACCCGTGGAAAGCATTTTCTTTCTGGAAGAAAGCGATTACACCCAAACCTGACAGGGCTTGCAAAGATATTAGATTTAAACACCTGTTTTTCAATAATTTACATGAAAAATTTTGTAAATTATTTGCGTTTGTGTGTAGGGTCAGAAACTTCGGCTTGTCAGATAAAAAATCAATTTTTTGGGAAAAGCAGCAAAAGGGCAGGATAAAATCATGCGATTACTTTGGAAGTTTTTGTAAAAAAAACACCCAAACTTGCAAATCCGAAGCCAAATGACTTTTTTTGAGAGAACTTATCGGGCTTTCAACCATGCAAGAAAAGGTTTTATCGGGTGTTTCAATCGGAGCGATTATTTCCGGTATTATTGCTCATGTCGCTTTTACAGTTCACGGTCTTTTGTCCTATCCGACGACCTTGCTGCTGACCGTCATTTTTGGACTGATTCACGGTATTTTTTTGGCTGCCGTGTTCAATACACAAGCAATAAAATGGAAGAAGCTGCTGATAATCACGGCATTTGGCGCGTTGCTTTTCCGCGTGGCAGGTTTTGTACAAACCTACCACACAGGAGAGCTCAGTTTGTATTTTTTCTACGGCACACTGTTCATATTCCTCATCGGGTTGTTGCTGACAATAACGTCTTATATTATGCCTGCTGTATCTGCTAAGGAATAATCCACCGCTATTTCGGAGTGAGAAAATCGGCAGGCATGGTATAATATGCTTTCAATTGCTGGCTTCCTGCCTGTAAAATTTATCAGCAATATCTGTTATGAAGTCATTGTTAGCCAACCCCGACGGGTCTGTCAATTGGGAAAAAATTCGCAGCGACTATCCCAAAGTAGTTGATAATCAAATCAGTGCCACGGCCATGATGCGGCAAATGGAAGCCCTGCCCCGACAAGATGAGGCTTTGTGGATAGCTTATTATGGTGCGCTGCAAACTTTACAGGCGCGCGGTGTTTTGAATCCGTTGGAGAAATTGCGGCTGACCAAACTCTCTCAGGAAACACTTGCCAAGGCTGTTGCGCTTGCTCCCGAAAATCCTGAAATACGCTTTTTGCGGTTTTCCATCCAGTTGGGGCTGCCCGGCTACCTGAATTTAAGCCATCATATAGCCGAAGACAGGGCTGTTATTTGCGAACAACTGCCCCGTTTTGCCCATACAGGTGAGATTCCCTCCGAACATATCGGCAAAATGGCTGCCTTCATGCTGCGCGAAGGCAGACCAGATGCTGCACAGGCGACAGCTTTAAAAGCGTTGATTTAAATATTTCATTTTAAACAACTTACACAAAATATTTTTTGCAAACCGCTTGCCCTTATGTATAATCAACTGCGGATGATTTCCGTATCCTTGTAAATTTCCAAAATCTCGCGGGCAGGCTCGTAATTGTAACACAACTCCAATACACGGCTGAGATAATTAAATGCTTTTTTAGGCTCGTTGTTGTGCAGCCATGCCAGCCCGTAGTTATAGAGCAAGCCGGGATGATTGGCATTGCGCAACAGCATGGCGGAGTAAAGAACGTCCGCCTCTACCATGTTGCCATCCTGTGCCAGTCGGTTGGCCTGTGCCATTTCTGCCAGAACAGGGTCTTGCTCTTTGCTCATCATGTATTTCAGATACCAACTAAAAGGCAAACCGACCAAGTAGAGGGCATTTTTCCAAATGGTTTCATCGTAGGTTCTCCCTGCACAAGTATCGCAAATGTAGTTTTCGCTAAATGAAAACTCTTTTTCTTTGGGCAACCAGAAAAACCGCACTTCGGGGTACATCTGCAAGCGCCCGTAGTAGTTGCAGCGCGGGCAGATATCGTACTGCTCCGACTTGGGCAGCACCTGCTGGTATTGGTTGAAAATAGTTGTGCAATAATGGCAATAGATGTAATCCGACAAAATAGCGGTAGTATCGGTAGTTGCCTCACAAACAGGGCAGGTAATGGTTCTGAACAGTTTACCCTTGCCTTCGGCCTCCCATCGTGCCCGTGCTTGGGCAATATGCAAGCGGCTCAGGTGCTGGTCTATGGCACTTTTTACGTTAAATGCAAAGCCATCGGCAACTTCTATCAGCAGCGCACTTGTTTCGGGCAACACATTGACTGCCAGATTTTTAGGCAAGGCCAAATAAGGCTTCAAAATGACAGCAAGTTTCTCCTGATGACGATATACGTGTACGATGTCTTCTATCGGAATGGCATACTCGGTCAGTCGCACACCGCTTTCGCCGTCGGCGCGCCCGTTCAGCGGAATAACCGACTGTTTTTTCCCTTCTTCATTCAAAAAGTGAAACCTGAAATTAAGATACGATGACGGCATGATTCAAATTTGCAATAAAAAATCAAAAAAACCGAAGCTGCTGATTAAACCTTTGTTGCACAAGCTGTTCTAACCTGCAAAAGTGGCTGAAAGATGAATCCTTTGAAGTATATTCGGGCAGAACGGGACAAGGCAAACGCCGATGCACGGCATGAATGGGAAGTCAAACCCGCCAAAAACATGGATACCGCAACCGATGACCGCGAAATTCTGGCTCAATTCAGGCAGGAATCATCCAAAAATTGGGCGTTTGACCAACTCATGAGAAAATACCAGCAAAGGGTTTACATGCTCATCCGCAAAATGGTGATTGACCACGACGATGCCGACGACCTCACTCAGGAGGTTTTTGTAAAAGTATGGCATAACTTAGACAAATTCAGAGAAGACTCGCAACTGTTTACATGGCTCTATCGCATTGCTTCTAACGAATGTCTGAATTTTTTGGACAAAAAACGCCGCCGCTACTTCCTACCCATTCACGATGTGCGCAAAGAGTTGGCGGGCAAATTAGAGAGTAACAGCGGTTTTACGGGCGATGAAATTCAGTTGAAACTGCAAAAAGCGCTGCTCACATTGCCCGATAAGCAAAAACTCGTATTCAATATGCGTTATTACGATGAGTTGAGCTATGAAGAAATTGCCGGTATTACAGGCACTTCGGTAGGTGCTTTGAAAGCATCTTATCATCACGCCGTTAAAAAAATTGAAGAATACTTAACCAATACCTGAGCCATGCAACTAAACGATATACCCAAAAACGAACCTATGTTTCGCACGCCGGAGGGCTATTTTGATACGTTGCCGCAAAAAGTAGCGCGCAGGGTGCGCAAGCCCGAAAAGGAAGCCTTTTCCCTGCCGGCATTGCTTCGCCTGACCTACGCAGTGCCTGCAATGGTTGTGATTATTGCCGTGGTTATAGGCATTTATCGCCTACAACCTGTTGATAATCAGATGGAATCGTTGGTTTCAGTAGAGGAATTGCTCTTTGAAAACGATATTTCGGAAGCTGAACTTTGGGATTACTATGTTACGCAAGCCGATGAAAGCCAAGATGCCGTTACAATGGATGAACTTTTGTATGATATTTCGGAAGATGACGTTGAACAACTAATCCGCTAAACACATGAAAAAATACCTACCATATATTGCCTTTGCCATTATTTGCCTCTTGCTGCCGAAAGGCAACTTGTACGCCCAGCGAATGCTCGACCGCGCTGAGGTGGAAAAAATCCGCATGTCTATTATTCAGGAGCGGTTACAACTCACCGCCGAACAGGCCAAAAATTTCATGCCCGTGCTGAATCGCTACCGCAAGGAGCAAATGGAATTGCGCCAGCAAATCATGAAATTGCGCCGCAAAAGTCTGGTGATGACCGATGAAGACCTGAGAAAAGCAATGGAGCAGGAGTTTGACTTGCGCGAAAAAGAGGTAGCACTTGCCCGCAAATACCACAAAGAATTTTTGACCATACTCAACGTTCGTCAGGTAGCTGAACTGTATCAATCGGAGTTGGAGTTTAAACGCCTGTTGCTGGAACGGATAGGCAAGGGCGCACGCCTGCCCGATGAGATGGATTGAGTGTACAGGGACAAGGCATGCCCTTTACTGATAAGTAAGTGAGCAGTTTACTGCGTTATTTTCTTTCTTACTAAACTGCTGGCAGGGACTTCGTCCGCTGACAGAGGTTTCCCTGCCAGCGGACGAAAGTCCTGTCAATGGATTCGGATAAAAGCGTTTTAGATTGCTCAATAACTCGCATTAATCACCGATTTTTTTCTTAGAAACTGAACGTAATACCCACCTGATGGTTGAGCATATCGGTAGCGGAGCGCGACTTAATGACAATGGTACGCGCCGGGTCGTTGGGGTCAGGATAGACATCGCCGCGCTTGACGTAGGATGCCACCGTGCCGGGCAAATAGACCGTGCGCAGGTCTAACCACACATTTTCCCCCAGTACGATGTTAAGGCCGATGCCGCCGCCGTAGCTGAGCGCTACATCTTCATGGTTCGGAACGGTGATGATATTGGAGTTGCGGTTGTTATTATTGTTCCACCAGTTGTTCCAATTATTTTCAATTTCGGTAGCAGTGCGGAAATATTTCAGGCCGAACATCCCGTCAAAATACGGGCGCACAGGCCCTCCGATATTAGGTTGCAGACGCAGCAGCGCATGGCCGGTAATAATGCGGTTGCGGCGTGCAATGCGGCTTGTAGTACCGTTGATGGCAGTAAATACATCTACATTGCGCCCCATGCCCATATAGCCGAAGTCCAAACCTGCAAAAACGGGCGAATTGCGGCTGATGCGAAAAGCAGCATTGATGCCGTAGCCCCAAGGGGTAACATCGCCCGCTACGTCCTGAAAATCGCCGATAGGCATACCAATCAGGCCGCCAAACCCTATTTTGGCCACGTGGTTGCTGCCGGGGCGATTTTTGCGCCCACGATTCATATCAATGGAACTGTTTTTAAATACCGGTTCCGATGAAGGCGGCGGGTTATCTGTGTTCTGTGAAAATCCCGTTAAAGGGGCAAGTACAAGCGCTGCGCCTGCTGCATATCTGAATAAGCGTTTCATAACAATGGATTGCTTTTTAGGTTTTGCAGAACCGACCTTAACGCCGAGGCGATGTCGGTTCTGCTATTACAGACAGCAAACCATAGCAAAAGGTTGCTCATGCAATCCAAATAATGGCATCTTCTTGTTCAACCATGCTGCCGGCGGGCAAAAATACTTGTTTGACAACACCTGCCCGCGGTGCGGTAATGGTGCTTTCCATTTTCATGGCTTCAATAACAAACAATGGCGTATTAACGGCTACCGTATCGCCCACATTGACCATAATTTTAGACAGGCGGCCTTGCAGCGGCGCACCTATTTCGCCCTCGTTTTGGGCTTTTCGGTTAGAAACTTTGGTAACTTTAAAACTGCGGTCGCGCACTTGCAAGCGACGGGTTTGGCCGTTCAGTTCAAAAGATACCGTACGCATACCGTTTTCGTCAGGCTTGAAAACCGCCAACAGCCGCACCATAATAGATTTGCCCTCACTCAATTCTATCAGCACCTCCTCCCCTTCTTTCATGCCATAGAAAAACTGTGGCGAAGGCAGTACGGAAAGGTCGCCGTAGCGATTGCGGTTCTCGTTGTATTCTTCGTACACCTTCGGGTAAAGCAGGTAGGAAAGCAACTCGTCCTCCTCTGCATCGGTGATATAATTTTTGACAGGAAATTTCTTTGCAAAAGCAATTTTTTCGGCTTCAAAATCAACGGGTGGGAGGTTCTGGCCGGGCACGCTGTAATCCGGTTGCTCGTCTTTGAGTACCAATCGCACGATTTCGGCAGGGAAGCCCTCCGGTGGTCGTCCCATGTCGCCGCGCAGCAGCTCTTTCACCGATTCGGGGTACGATAACTCATGCCCGCGCTGCCATACATCGGCTTCGGTCAGGTTATTAGCCGTGAGGAACAATGCCAAATCGCCTACCACTTTGGAGCTTGGCGTTACCTTCACAATGTCACCCAGCAATCGGTTGGCTACGGCATAGTTTTTCTTGATTTGTTCAAATTTATCGCCCAGCCCCAGCGCAATGGCCTGCGGGCGAAGGTTAGAATACTGACCGCCGGGAATCTCGTTGTCATATACTTCTGCCGTGCCTGCTTTCAAGTCCGACTCAAACGGGAAATAATACTCGCGAACATCTTCCCAATAGGAAGCAAAGGCATTCAGTTTATGCAAATCTATGTTCTGACGGCGCGGGTGGTGTTCCAGTACGGCCACCAATGAGTTAAAATTAGGCTGTGCCGTCAGCCCCGACATGGAGGCAATGGAAACGTCAATCACATCTACACCTGCCTCAATGGCTTTGAGCAGCGTTGCCGCCTGAACGCCTGCCGTATCGTGTGTATGCAAATGAATAGGTACGGAAACGGCCTTTTTCAGTTCCGTAATCAGCAGTTCGGCACTGTATGGCTTCAACAGCCCCGCCATGTCTTTAATGGCCAATATATGAATGCCCAAATCTTCCAATTGCCGCGCCAAGTCAAGGTAGTATTGCAGATTATATTTACTGTTCGGGTTCATAATTTCGCCCGTATAGCAAATAGAACCTTCTGCCAGCGCATCGGTACGCTCTACAACGGCGCGGATGCTTGTTTTCATCGCCTCTACCCAATTGAGCGAATCAAAAATGCGGAAAATATCAATACCGTTAATAGCCGCCCGTTCTACGAACTTTTCTACCAAATTGGCAGGATATGACTTGTACCCAACCGCATTGGCACCGCGCAGCAACATCTGAAACAGCACATTGGGCATGGCGCGGCGCAGGCGACGCAGGCGCTCCCACGGACATTCTTTCAGGAACCGCATGGCCACATCAAAGGTTGCGCCGCCCCACATTTCCATGGAAAATACTTGCGGCACGTTGCGCGCGTAACTTTCCGCCACTCGCAGCATATCCATCGTTCTCATGCGCGTTGCCAGCAGCGACTGGTGGGCATCGCGGAAAGTAGTATCCGTAAAATGAACAGCTTTTTCCTGTTTCAACCACTCAATAAATTTCTCGCGCCCCAGTGCTTTCAGGCGGTCGCGGCTGCCTTGCGGAAAATCTCCGAAGCGGTTGCAGGCAGGTACTTTGGGTGTGCGGAAGGGCTTTTCGGGCTTGCTGCCGCGCACATCGGGGTTGCCGTTCACAATCACGTCGGCCAGATAGTTCAGCAAGCGTGTACCTCTGTCTAAGCGCAGCGGCATTTTGAAAAGGTCGGGATTCTGTTCTATGAACTGAACCGTTGCCTTACCTTTGATGAACTCGGGGTGTGAAATCACATTGAGCAAAAAGCCGATATTGGTTTTAACGCCGCGAATCCTGAACTCGCGCAGGGCACGGTGCAGGCGGTCGCAAGCCCCCCACATGGTGCGTCCTTTGGCTGTAACCTTTACCAGCATGGAGTCAAAAAAGGGCGAAATGCGCACGCCCGGGTAGGAACTGCCCTCATCAATGCGGATGCCGAAGCCGCCTGCGTTCCGATAGGCGATAATGGTGCCGTAGTCGGGCTTGAAGCCGTTTTCGGGGTCTTCGGTCGTGATGCGGCACTGTACGGCAAAACCGTTGATTTGCACATCTTCCTGACCGTGGATGTAAATTTGTTTATCGGAAAGGGCACAGCCTTGCGCAATCAGTATTTGAGAGCGCACAATGTCAATGCCCGTAATTTCTTCGGTGATGGTATGCTCTACCTGCACGCGGGGGTTTACCTCAATAAAGTAAACATTTTGGTCTTTATCTACCAAAAATTCTACCGTTCCCACGTTGTTGTAGTCCACGGCGCGCGCAATGCGGAGGGCGTAATTGTAGAGTTTCTGGCGGGTTTCCTCTGCCAGTCCTATGCTGGGCGCAACTTCCACCACCTTTTGGAATCGGCGCTGCACCGAACAGTCGCGCTCATAAAGGTGGACAATATTGCCAAAATTATCGCCCATAATTTGCACTTCTATGTGCTTGGGCTCATCAATAAATTTTTCAATAAATACCGTACTGTCGCCAAAGGCATTGGCTGCCTCGTTGCGGGCTTCGTTGTACAAGCGCTCCAAGTCAGCTTCGGAGCGAATGACGCGCATCCCCCTGCCGCCGCCGCCCGCAGCAGCTTTCAGCATGACCGGAAAGCCGATACGGCGTGCTTCCGCAAGGGCAATTTCATAGGTAGAGAGGTCGGCTTTGCTGTCCTCAATCATGGGCACACCTGCCGCAAGGGCAATTTTTTTGGCAGCTACCTTGTCACCCAATTGCGCCATCACCCCCGAACGCGGCCCAACGAAAATAATACCTTCTTCTTCGCAACGTCGGGCAAAATGTACATTCTCCGACAAAAAACCATAGCCCGGATGGATAGCATCAACTTTTTTGGCTTTGGCAAGACTAATCAGCCCCTCAATGTCCAAATAGGGCTTCAGCGGGTCATCGTCTGTACCTATCTGATAGGCTTCGTCCGCCTTGTAGCGATGCAGCGAATAACGGTCTTCATAAGTATAAACCGCAAGGGTGTTGATATGTAATTCGGAAGCAGCCCGCAGAATTCGGATGGCAATTTCACCGCGATTGGCTACCAATAGTCGCTCTATTTTGCGCATAATTAAATCGTCAGTTTAGCGTTGGCAAAATAGCAAAAAAAAGACAGGATGGCATTGAAGCAACAAAAAAGCACCGAAACGGTAGCACAGCGGCAAATTAGTTTTATTTGGATAAAAAAATCATCCCTGCCGTAAGAGAAAATCCCCGAGAGCGGATTCCATCGGCGATTTTTGCTTTTTGGCTGCCTACTTGCTAATTTGGCTTATCCGAACTCACGCACCCCCAACCACATGGAACTGTCCAAAGTTATTTTCTGGGATACGGAATACAGTAAGTTAGATTATGAGAAACACCGCAACTATATCATAGAACGGGTATTGATATATGGCAAAGTAACTGATTGGCGGGCAATCCAAGCTTATTATGGCAATGACATCATTAAACAGGTAGCGATAAATGCCCGTAATTTAGATGCCAAAACTTTGGCATTTGTAAGCAATCTTTTTGACATACCTAAGCAACAATTCAGATGCTACACTATGCTACAATCCGTCCCGAAACATTGGGACTACTAAAAGCCATTATGGAGATTCCCGAGTTATCGGATTTTTATTTGGCAGGCGGTACGGCTTTGGCATTGCAAGAAGGGCATCGCATGTCATATGATTTGGATTTCTTCGGCAACTGCCCTTTCACCGCGGACGAAATCATTGACTTACTAAGTCCGATTATTTCCGTGCAAATTTTGCAACAAAGTAAAAACATACTGATTCTTGATGCACAGGGGATTAAGGTGGATTTCGTAAATTATCGGTATTCTCTAATTACCGCACCTCTGCTTACAGATAACATCCGTTTGCTTGCCAAACCAGATATAGGAGCAATGAAATTGGCAGCTATTGCAGGGCGAGGCAGAAAAAGAGATTTTACTGACATTTTCTTTCTCTTACGAACCTATTCGCTTGATGAGTTAATAACATTCTATAATCAAAAATACCCCGATGGTTCAGAAATGATGGTGGCAAGAAGCCTAAGCTATTTTGATGATGCCGATACCGATGAAGATTTGATATTATTACAACAAGTAACATGGGAAGCCGTCAAACAGGAAATTTTGTCGCAAGTCAAAAAACGCTACCGTTAAATACCAATTTACGCTAATCCCCAACCGCATGGAACTGAACCGGCCGCACACCATCCGCGCATGGTGCTTTTTTGATTGGGCAAACTCTGCCTATTCGTTGGTTATTACTACCGCTGTTTTTCCGCTGTATTACAGTGCCGTAACCGAAAGCGCTTTCGGCGGTCGCACGGTGCGGTTTTTCGGCACAGAGGCAGACAAAGGCGCGCTATATTCCTATGCCATTGCTTTTTCGTTCCTGCTGATTGCGGCGCTTTCGCCCGTGCTTTCGGGCATTGCCGACTACGGCGGCTCAAAAAAGCAATTCATGCGTTTTTTTACTGTGCTTGGCGCGGTTGCCTGCCTTTCGCTGTTCTTTTTTACGGGCAGCAATATAGAATTAGGCATTATTGCTTCGGTGCTGGCAAGCATCGGCTATGCGGGGGCTTTGGTGTTTTACAACGCTTTTTTGCCCGAAATAGCCACCGCCGACCAATTCGACCGCATCAGTGCCAAGGGCTTTTCCTACGGCTACTTGGGCAGCGTGCTGCTGCTGATTGTCATTTTGGCAATGATACAACAGCCCGCGTGGTTCGGCTTGCCCGATGCAGGCATTGCCACGCGCATTGCTTTTGTGATGGTCGGGCTTTGGTGGATAGGCTTTTCGCAAATCACCTTCAACGGCTTGCAAGAGCGCAAAGGGCACACCTTCCATTCCGACCTCTTGGCGCGAGGGTTCAAAGAATTGAAAAAAGTATGGAAAAGTTTGCAGCACCACCGCCATACGCGCATTTTTCTGGTTGCATTTTTCCTTTACAACACAGGCGTACAAACCACCATTTACTTGGCAAGCCTCTTTGGCAGCGATGAACTCAAATTGGAAACGGGGCAACTCATTGCCACCATTTTGCTCTTGCAAGTAGTAGCCATTGCAGGCGCAACGCTTTTTGCAAGGCTATCCGATGCCAAAGGCAACCGCTTTGCCCTAAGCGTCATTCTCATAATTTGGGTATCTGTTTGCATAGCCGCTTATTTTGTTTACGATGCTATGGGCTTTTACATATTGGCAGGCGGTGTAGGCATGGTCATGGGCGGGGTGCAGTCGCTTTCGCGGGCTACTTACAGCAAGCTCATCCCCGAACATACGCACGATACCGCCTCTTTTTTCAGTTTCTATGATGTCTTGGACAAGTGCTCCACTGTTTTGGGAACAATGGTTTACGGCATCATCATCCAACTTTCGGGCGGCTCTATGCGCAACAGTGCTATTGCACTTTCCATCTTCTTTATGGCAGGGCTGATGGTATTGCAACAAGTCAAAATTCCGAAGGCACACGCGCAGATAGCGGCATAATTGCACGATGTTTGCCTAAGGATAAATTTACAAACCTGACAGTTTTGAAAACCTGTCAGGTTTGATAGCAACAAAGCAAACTAATGCTATGCAAAAAAACAGACTCATCACAATCTTTCTCTGCCTTTTTTGGGTAGGTATTGCCTTTGCACAGGAGGAAGTAACCGAAACTTATCCCGATTTTGTTACCCCAAAAGCCAAAGGGCAACTGCTCAACGGGAAAAAGTACGGCTATTGGTATTTTTATCATCCCAACGGCAACATGAGTGCCATAGAAACCTATCGGGACGGCGTACTGAACGGCATCGCCAAATATTATGACCTCAACGGAGAATTGGAGCGCAAGGAAAATTGGCGCGACGGCATCCAGACCGATTCGGCCGTTTTCTACTACCCGGGGCAGCGCATCCGCAAACACGGCATTTTCAAAGACGGCATGTACGAGGGTGTATGGATACACTACAACCCCGATGGCTCATTGCGGCAGCGCGGCGCATACAAACAAGGGCTGCCCCACGGCGACTGGGAAATTTACAACGAAAAAGGGCAACTCATTCAGGCAGGCGCTTACGTGAACGGCAAAGAAGAGGGGCTTTGGAAATTCTATTACCCCGACGGCAAGTTGGAATACGAAGGGCACTTTTCCCAAGGACAAAAAACCGGAGAGTGGTTTCGCTACACACCCTCCGGCAAGAAAAAACCTTACAACTACAAGAAAGAAACACAATAGAAAACAACCTCTGAAAGGCAGCAACAATACAACGCCTTATATAAGACGATTGTTTTCGTCGGGGAATACGAGCGCAGGCTTAAAATTGGCAGCCTCTTTGGCATCCATCATCGCGTAGGCAATAATAATGATGATGTCGCCGACTTGTACGCGGCGTGCTGCCGCTCCATTGAGGCAAATCACTCCCGAGCCGCGCTCCCCCGGAATGGTGTAAGTTTCAAACCGTTCCCCGTTGTTATTATTCACCACCTGCACTTTTTCGCCCGGAATCAGATTGGCAGCATCCAACAAATCTTGGTCTATGGTAATGCTGCCTACATAGTTCAACTCTGCCTGCGTTACCTTAACGCGGTGTATTTTGGATTTTAAAACGTGGATAAACATGTGAATATCGGCTCACTGTTAAAAGGTGTCAGAAATACGAATGAAGTTGCCGTTAGTTTGGCCGCCGCAAAGCTAAACCAATCCCGTCGGATTACATGCGGAACACCACATTGTCTATGAGCCGCACCCCGTCCAGAAAAGCAGCGATGCAGAGGGCATATTCCATACCTGCCTGCGGCGATTGTACACTTGCCAGCGTTTCCGTATCGGCCAGCGTCAAATATTCAACGCTGAAAATGCCCGTTTCGTTTAACCGCCGCGTAATTTCACTGCAAACCATTTGCGGATTTTCGCCTTGGGTAATTCTTTGTTGTGCCTCCGTAAGCGCACGATAAAGCGCAGGTGCTTGCAGGCGCGCCTCCGCACTTAGTCGCACGTTGCGGGAAGACATCGCCAGTCCGTCGGCTTCGCGCACAACAGGGCAGCACACCAACTGCACAGGGAACGACAGGTCTGCTACTAATCGCTTGATAATCAAAAACTGTTGCAGGTCTTTCTGCCCGAAATAGGCGCGGTCGGGCTGCACCATGTGGAACAACTTGCTAACCACTAATCCCACGCCGTTGAAGTGCCCCGGGCGGTGCGAACCTTCCATCACCTCTTCCAGATTGCCGAAATTGAGCTGCATTTGCGGAGCAGCAGGGTATATTTCAGCCTCATCGGGCATAAAAACCACATCACAACCTGCCGCAGCCAGCATAGCCAAATCCTGCTCCGGCGTGCGCGGATAGCGCTTCAGGTCGTCTGCATTGTTAAACTGTGTCGGATTGACAAAAATGCTGCAAACCACCAGCGGGTTTTCCGATTTAGCTTTTTCAATCAACGAAATATGACCGTTATGCAAAGCACCCATTGTCGGAACAAACCCAACAGACAACAGACGGTTCTCACGGCGCCATTCTATCAGGTCAGCAGCATGTCGGAATAATTTCATGTAAGAAAGTTGTCAGAAACAAGCGTTTTTTATTTTTGAAAAAATTGTACTTTTCGGAAGGCAATAAATGGGGTAATTAGGCTGCAATAATACGATAACAAAATGATTTGTGTGAGTTTTAAATTAATTTTTTGTAATTTTGCAGTAGAATAACATTCACAAAACCCGCCTTTCGCTATGTCAAAAATTAAAATCCTGTATGTATCCAGCGAAATTTATCCGTTTTTAAAAACCTCTGCTGTTTCAGACTATGTGCGAAAACTACCCCAAGCCATGCATGACAGGGGAATGGAAATCAGGATTTTAGTGCCGCGTTTCGGCTTAATTAATGAACGAAAAAATCGTCTGCATGAGGTAGTACGCCTTTCGGGTATTAATATAGCTGTCGGCGATGAGGAAAAACCGCTCATTATTAAAGTAGCTTCTGTACCTAATGCCAAGTTACAGGTCTATTTTATCGACAATGAGGATTATTTCCAGCGTAAGCATGTTTTTACCGATAAAGACAACCGATTCTATGCCGACAACGACGAACGTGCCGTATTTTTCTGCAAAGGCGTGATTGAAACAGTCAAAAAATTAGGATGGGCACCCGACATTGTTCACTGCAACGACTGGATGACCAGCCTGATTCCGCTGTATCTGAAAACCACCTATCGCAACGACCCGATGTTCAAAGATGCCAAAACCGTATTTACGGTATATGACAGCAAATTTGACCATCAGTTCGATGAATCGCTGGTAGGCAAAGTAAAAATGCTGGATATTGACGACGATGCACTGCAAAGCCTGCGTCCTTTCGATTATTCAGGTTTTATTCGCATAGGAGCGCGTTATTCCGATTCTGTGGTGAAGGCAGACCCCAACGCAGCACACGTAGTGCCTGACTTGGAATCACTTTCGGGTAAACCCGTACCAACCATTGAAGAAACAGCCGAGTCATTCACGGACGATTATTACAGCATCTATCATGAGCTTTTAAATTGCTCATCTGCCAATTGATTATATCTTTGCAGGCATTTTTAACAATACATCATCGTCATCATACGTATGCTATCCCTTCTAAAGCGGTGGGGGGTATTGATTGTTGTTGCACTCGGCATATTGACTGCCTGCGACGATAGCTTTGACCTTACACTGGATATCCGACAAACTGAACTTATTAATACGCTATATACTGACACGCTTACTTTACGTACCAATGTGCAGTACTTAGATTCTATCCAGACCAACAATTTTATTCTGGTAGGAAGCGCAGCGGATGCAGAAGTAGGCACTCTGCGCGCCGAATCATTTTTTAAAGTATTGCTCCCGCGCGATACGCTCCGTTTTACGGTAGCGGGCAACAATACCGTTATATTTGATTCGCTGGTGCTCATTTTAGACTACAATTATCAGTACGGCGATACAACAGTGGCTCAAACAATTGTTGTTAATCGCCTGACTGCATCGCCTGATACAGCCCGCAACTACTATTCATTTGAGCGTATGCCTTTTGGCGAAGAGTTGGGCAGATTTACCTATCGCTTGCCTCGCAACCGCGCCTCTATGCGTATCAGGATGAGCGATGCGTTTGCCCGCGACCTTATCAGTAAAGAAGGCCGCCCCGAGTTGCTGAACCAGACCAATTTTGAGCAGTATTTTAAAGGCCTGCGCATTGCAGCCGAAGGGCCTGACAACGCTGCCATCTTTGGTTTTGACCTGATTCAGTCCCGCATGTCGCTGTTTTATCGCAATGATGCAGCCGATACGGTCTCCAAATCGCACAGTTTCTATTTTTATAACCCTGCGCGGGATGCACTCAATCAGATTATCCTGCGCGACGGCAGTGCATTTGCACGCCTGAATGCCGATTTCAGCAAGGGCAGATTGTTTGCCAATCTTCCCGCAAGACGCAGCATCCCCACCCAGCAAGTCGGCAACTTTGGATACGTACACAGCGGCATGGGGATTGCCACCCGCATTGAGATACCGCATTTGCAGGCACTGCAAAAACCCAACAAACGCATTTTGATTAATCGGGCATTGCTTTCTTTCAATCCTTCAGCCCGCAACTTTGAGGCTGCCGGCAAGGTTAATGCCCCGCCGCCGGCAACTGTGCTGCTCGGTATTTCAGACCGCAACGGCAGAATTGTACGCAATGCCTCGGGCTTACCGATTTTTGTACCGGACGAAAGAAACCCCAATGTGCGCATGGAAAGAAATTATGTAGAAGCGGGGCGCACCTATCCCGACTTGGATATTACGACTTATGTTCAGCGACTGCTGGACGGGAAAACGCCTAACAACGGAATGCTGCTGATGAGTCTGCTGAACACCGCGCCCGGCAACCTGTTAATAGTAGGCGACCAAAACGCCGTTGTTCCGGCCGAGCGTATGCAATTGAAACTTTTTTATACGGAACTCTCGCAGTAGCGATTCTATTTTTAAGTAAACCAGAGACAACAAAAAGCCCTTGACATATGAAATTATCCGCCTTTAAATTTGACTTGCCAGATGATGCCATAGCCAAATATCCGGCAGCTAACCGTGATGAATCGCGGCTTATGGTTGTACATCGCAAAACCGGACAAATTGAGCACAAAATATTCAAAGACATTATTGAGTATTTTGAAGAAGGCGACGTTATGGTAATGAATAATACCAAGGTTTTTCCTGCACGCCTGTATGGCAACAAAGAAAAAACCGGAGCTAAAATTGAAGTATTTCTGCTCCGCGAACTCAACCCCGATGCCCATTTATGGGATGTGCTGGTAGACCCTGCCCGAAAAATCCGTGTAGGCAACAAATTGTATTTTGGCGACGGCGAGCTTGTGGCAGAAGTGATAGATAATACCACTTCGCGCGGTCGTACCATTCGCTTCTTGTTCGACGGCTCTACCGAAGATTTCTATAAAGCTATTAACGAACTTGGCGAAATGCCCATCCCCCGCGATATAGGGCGACCCAATGAGAGCATTGATAATGAACGGTTCCAGACCATTTTTGCCGAGCATATCGGTGCGGTGGCTGCTCCCACTGCCGGCTTGCACTTCACCCCGCAACTGATTCGCCGTTTGCAACTGAAAGGAGTAAATATTGAACCAATAACATTACATGTCGGTTTAGGTACTTTCCGTGAAGTAGACGTGGAAGACCTGACCAAACACAAAACCGACTCGGAACAATACGAGGTCAGCGAACATACCGCTCAGGTTGTAAACGAAGCTTTAGATAACCGTCATAAAGTTTGCGCCATTGGCACTACCTCCATGCGGGCGTTAGAAACTTCGGTTTCTGCGGGGGGTAGGCTCAAGCCCAGCAAAGGATGGACTGATAAGTTTATTTTCCCGCCTTACGATTTTAAAATCTGCTCGGCGCTTGTTACCAACTTCCACAAACCGATGTCCACCCTCCTGATGATGACTTGCGCATTTGGCGGGTATGACCTTATTATGAGTGCATATGAAACTGCCATTAAAGAACGGTACCGCTTTTTCACGTATGGTGATGCCATGTTGATTATTTAGAAAAAAATTGCAACTTTACATACAGATATTACGTATCAACTACGGTTATTAACTAAACTACATTTTTTATGCGCAAATTAGAAAGCAATTTGTTAGCGTTGATGGCAGGTGTTGCCATCGGTGCATTGGCAGGCGTACTGTTGGCTCCTGATAAAGGTGAAAAAACGCGCGAGCGTATTGCAGACGGCTCTGCTCGTTTACGCAGAGACATGGAAGATAAGGCTTCTGAACTGAAAAGAGATATTGCACGCAAATCTGCCGAATTGAAAAAGGAACTGGACGAACAACTGGAAGTAAGCAAAACCAAACTTACCAAATTTGCCGAAGGACTGGTTGTGAGCGCCAAAGAAACACTGGCGAACGGAAAGAAAGCAGAAATTACGGATAAAGCCTAATCCTTACCAAACCCTTACACGTAAGCCTCGGGAATATTCGTTACTCCCGAGGCTTATTCATTTGAAAAACAGCCGCTGATTGTTTTATATTGTGTATCAAATGAAAACAAACAGCGATGACACTACATAAAAACAAACCGATGCTCAGTTTCTTTCAGATATGGAACATGAGTTTCGGTTTCTTGGGCATTCAGTTCGGATGGGCACTTCAAATGGCTAATATGAGTGCCATTTACGAGTATTTGGGCGCAGAACCGGAAAATATTCCGATGTTGTGGCTTGCCGCACCGCTTACCGGGCTCATTGTACAACCCATTATTGGCTACCTTTCCGACCGCACATGGACTTCGTTGGGGCGGCGTAAACCTTATTTCCTGACAGGTGCTATCCTTTCCTCCATTGCGTTGGTGCTGATGCCCAATTCCTCTGCGCTGTGGATGGCCGCTGGTCTGCTGTGGATTCTGGACGCTTCTATCAACATCAGCATGGAGCCTTTTCGGGCATTTGTGGCCGATATGCTGCCGCGCGAGCAACAGACCAAAGGCTATGCCATGCAAAGTTTCTTCATTGGTTTAGGGGCGGTGGTTGCCTCTGCCCTGCCTTGGATGCTTGAAAACTGGTTCCATATTTCGGGTAGCCATGCCGCAGGCACTATCCCTTTCACTGTCCGATTGTCGTTTTATTTAGGAGCGGGGGCTTTCTTCTTTGCCGTTATCTACACCATTGTTACCACCAAAGAATACCCGCCTGACAACATGGCAGCATTTGAGGCGCAGAAAGCGGCAAGCAGCGGCTTCCTCAACGGTGCAAAAGAAATTTTTGAAAACATCTTCCATATGCCCAAGGTGATGCGCCAATTGGCATTGGTGCAATTTTTTACATGGCCGGGGCTTTTTCTGATGTGGTTCTATTTTTCGGTTGCCGTTGCCCGCAACATATTCGGCGCAACCGATACCCAATCGCCGCAATATGCCGAAGGTGTAGCTTGGGCAGGTATCTGTTTTGCTTTTTATTCATTGATTACCTTTCTGTTCTCCCCACTTTTGCCACTCATTGCCGACCGCATCGGGCGTAAACTCACCCACAGTATTTGTTTATTTATCGGTGCTGCGGGGCTTTGGTATGTAAGCCTTGCAAGTAACAAATATGAGCTCCTGATTTCTATGACAGGCGTGGGTATTGCATGGGCGAGCATCCTCTCTATGCCCTATGCCATGCTGGTACGCCACCTGCCTCAGGAAAAAATGGGCATTTATATGGGAATTTTTAACTTCTTTATTGTACTACCGGAAATCATTGCTTCGTTATTCTTTGGGAAGGTGATGGAAACATGGCTAAACAATGACCGACTGGCAGCCGTTATGTTAGGGGGAGTGCTTATTAGCATTGCTGCTCTCATCACGCTGTTCGTTAATGATACCAACCCGAAAACTGCTGATTCATAGGCACAATAATTGCGATAAAGAAGCTAAAGTTTTGATTGCTATGCACTTTTTACCTCTATTCCGCTTATTCAATGCATTGCCATACCTTGTGGTAACACTTGCCTTATGCTGCCTGACAAGCACGTCAGTTGCGCAAGATTTGAACGCCGGAAATGTGAGTCAAGGAGCCAGAACCACAGACTGGATTAATGACCCGCGGAAAATTCCCGATGTTTGGAAACAACTTGTTAAAAACCCTTTGGATTCTTCGCTGTGGGTAGAGTATTATGGTAAAAACTGGAAGCAGATGACCATTAAGGACATGGAAACCATCAGCCATTGGAAACAACAACTGATGCTGCGCCAGTTAGCCAATAATGAAAGCGTGATTGGCTTTGTTATCAAGCCCGAATTTCGCTCTGCCGACTTCTTTATTGATGAATACGCTTTTCTTGAAATGCTGGATGCCATTAAAAAAGCCAAGGAAGGTGCCAAGAAAGGCAAGTCAGGCGTAGTAAGGGCAGAGTTTGCAGGCATGGAAGCAGTTATTTTGCAGGAAAACGAAGAGTTAAAACGCCTGAAAAGCAATCCCAAAGCCAACTTTGCCATGATTGAGTCGCTGTATGAGCAAATTTTTAAAGAGTTCAACATACAGTACGTTTACTATCACGAAAAGTACCCCGACAGCAAGTACCCGCTGATTAAATGGGTAGAAGACCAAGAAGCGGCTTTGTTAGACCTCAAAATGAAACAAATTGCCGAGCTGCGCAGTAAATACAACAGTCGTAATTAATTTTACATCCTCAAAGATTCATTGTTCACCATATGAGAAATAACCTTTTTGCTCTTCTGCTGATTTGCTTGACAGCTTTTTCTACGCAACTGTTTGCCCAAGACAACCTTAGCTATTACGGCGATAAAATTACGGAGGAAGGGGCAATAGCAGCCTCAGAAATAAGCCAACTGATGAAAGACAAGCAGGAAGGCACTTTCAAAGTGAAAGGAACCATCGTTCAGACTTGTCTGAAAAAAGGTTGCTGGATGACCGTAGATATTGGCAATAACGAAAAAATGACCGTGCGTTTTAAAGACTACGGCTTTTTCGTTCCTAAAAGCGGAGCCGACGGTTTGGAAGTGGTTTTTGAAGGAGTAGCCCGCAAGGAAATGCGCAGCGTGGAAGAATTGCGCCACTATGCACAGGATGCAGGCAAAAGCAAAGAAGAAATTGCACAGATTATTGCCCCGAAAGAAGAAATCACTTTTGAGGCAAGCGGCGTGATTATCAAGGGCTATAAAAAGAAGTAAACATGAAAGCTCCGGTTTTTCTGCTGGCGCTGCTTATTTACGTATCGGCTGTGGGCTACGGATTTGTAAGCCCGCAGCCGATGCTGCAAAATGACGACAGCGAACTGGCACTCCTGATGCGTGCCATGTATAACGATTCGGAAACCATCCGAAAGGCAATCCTCGAAAAGCGACTTCCCGAAGATTTTCGCGAAAAGTTCAAAGCAATTCACACGGCAACACCTACCGATGCCGATGTGCGCGATGAGAACTTTGCCCCATTCAGCAACGGCTTTTTATTGGCTTTGGAACGCATTTATCAGAACGATGGCGACCAAGTACAAAATTTTAATACCGTTGTGCTTTCATGTATTGCCTGTCATCAAAAATATTGTCCGGGGCCAATTAACAAAATCAAGAAACTTTATATTGTAAACTAAACACTATCGGCAAGTTTATCGTTTACTGATTGTGATGATTAAACTTAGACTCATGCCGAAAGTACCTTTGCGGAATAATGTATTCCGCATTTTCTCTTTTTTGCTGTCAGTGGCTTTCCTGTCAGCATGTGAGGATGTTGTCAGCGTTAATTTGGCAGCCTCACGTCCGCAGTTGGTAATTGACGCTTTTATAGCCAATACAAACGCCCCGCAAATTATTCGTCTGACAAGTACGGCACCTTATTTTAACACTGCCACGCCGCCTGTGCAAGGTGCAGAAGTTGTTGTTGAAAATCTGACGCAAAACCGTCGTTTCGTTTTTACCGACACCCGACAAAATGGGGAATACCGCTGGCAACCGACTGGAAATGAACGGTTAGGCAATATTGGAGATAACTTCCGCCTGACGGTGAACTATCAGGGCAATATTTACACGGCAAACTCGCCCCTGAATAGGACTACAACCGTAGATTCCATTGCATACGAATTTCGTGAGCGCCCCAATATAGGCGATGCAAAAGAGGGGTATTATGCACAATTTTATGGCTCCGATTTGCCAGGGCAAGATGATTTTTATTGGATTCGCGCCTACAAAAACGGCAAATTGATTACCAAATCAACCCTGATTAATTATGCGTTCAATGCGGTCAGGGGAGGTTCGGGGGCAGGTGCAGATGGTTTTGTGTTTATTCCGCCCATTCGCAACCGCATTACCGACTCGCAAGACCCTTATCAGGTGGGCGATGAGGTGCGCGTAGAAATATGGTCTATCAATCGCCCTACCTATTTATTTTTGGAGCAAGCCGAAAATCAGATTAACAACAGCGGTTTGTTTGCTCGCCCGCTGGAAAATACCCGAACCAATATCATAAGCCCTGCTAATGCTTCTTTGCCTGCTTTGGGTTGGTTTTGTGTTTCGGAAATGAGCGTTTTTACACAAAAAATTGAACCGAAAAAGCGTTAATTTTGTAAAAAAACAATAAACATTAACCCTATACGAAGTTATTACCATGCTCTCTGTCAAAATAGCGCTTGATTGGACACCCAATGTCAATCATATAGGTTTCTTTGTTGCACAGGAACTGGGCTTCTACAAAGAGCATGAGGTACGTGTAACAATTATTCACCCCGGAACGGATAACTATTCGCTTACGCCTGCAAAAAAGTTGGAACTTGGCGAAGTGGATTTTGCCATAGCACCTTCCGAAACAGTAATTAGCCTTAATACAAAGGCGCAGCCTTTTGCAGCAAGTGCGGTAGCTGCACTGTTGCAAGAAGATTTAAGCGCTATTGTAACGCTTGCTTCTTCCGGTATTAGCCGCCCACAGATGCTGGACGGAAAGGTATATGCTTCTTACAAAGCCCGCTATGAAGACGATATTGTCCGCCAGATGATTGTCAATGATGGTGGAAAGGGAGCAATTCAAATCAGTTATCCTGAAAAACTCAGCATTTGGGACACTTTATTGGCAGGCAAGGCAGATGCCACATGGATTTTCACCAACTGGGAAGGCCTTGAAGCCGAACAGAACGGCATAGTGCTAAACACCTTTTGCTTGTCGGATTACGATATTCCTTACAGCTACTCACCTGTTGTACTGTCTGCAACAGATAAAATTGATACTCATTACAAACAATATCGTCATTTTTTGCAAGCTACCAAGCAGGGCTTTTTGTATGCCCAACAACACATGGAAGAAGCCGCCCGCATATTAGAACCACATATGAGCGAACGCGACCGAGCCCAAATAAATGTGATGAACAGCCTGCAAAAGACAGCACCCTTTTTTGGCAATACCGAAACGTGGGGTATTATGCAACCCGACCGTGTGTTGAAGTTTCTCCATTGGCTGCGAGATAAAAATTTGGAACCTAACGCCTACTACCTGCAAGACAGATTCTCTAACGAACTCCTGTAATTTTTCGCTACACCGGTAAAAAAGTTTTATCTTAGCCTCAAATGTGATGAGCTATGATAAACTCTTTGTCGTTTGTATTGCTGGAAACCACTAAGCAGTTTTACGAAGTAGGGATTCCCGGTACAATTATCTTTTCTGCCATAGGCATTGTTATGTCGGTAATTGCCTTTAAGATTATAGATTGGTTGCTGCCCGGCAAAATGACGCATCAGATAGCAGATGAGAAAAACGTGGCGGTAGGCATTGTGGCAGGTGCCATGATTTTGGGCATTTGTATCATCATTGCCGCAGCCATTGCAAGCTAACCGTTTGAGCAATTTAAAACGCATGACATAAACACGCGGCTTGCTACGGATAACACAGGTTTTCGCGGATTCTTCAATCCGCAATAGCAAATCCGAACTCCGAAATGCTGTTTTATTTTGCTTGTTTACTTTAATTGTACATGGAAGAAGACAAAGGCACAAAGCCTGATTTGCGTTTTGAACTGCCTGTTTTGCTGGGTTCTGTATTCCTGATTGCTACTTGTGCGATTTTTTACGAATTGCTGATTAGCACCGTTTCCTCCTATTTTCTGGGGGGTAGTGTGTTGCAATTTTCCCTCACCATTGGCCTGTTCATGTTTTTCATGGGTGCAGGCTCATACATATCTAAATTTTTTGACAAAAATCTGTTGGATTTATTTGTCGATGTGGAGATTATACTTGGGTTGCTTGGCGGTGTTTCAACGGCATTGCTCTATGCCGCCTACACAATGACCGAGTTGTATTATTTAGTTGCCTTTTTGCTGATTGCCGTTCTTGGAACGCTTGTTGGCTTAGAAATTCCGTTGGTTACTCGCATCATCAAAGAATACAGCACGCTGAAAGACACCATCGCACAGGTGCTTTCTTTTGATTACGTGGGCGCTTTGGTAGCATCCGTTATTTTTCCGTTGATTTTGTTGCCCTATTTGGGCATTATGCGGACGGCCTTTTTGGTAGGCATTCTCAACTTAGGGGTAGCCTTGTTTAACAGCCGAGTGTTTAAAACACAATTGCTCAAAGGTAAAATTCAGCAGCAAATCAGCCTTGCCTTGATAGTTGCGCTGGCGGTCGGCTTCTTTTATTCTTTTCAAATCACCACCTTCTTTGAGCAGTTTGTCTATCAGGATGAAATTATACTAACCAAGCAATCCCCTTACCAGCGCTTAGTTGTTACGCGATGGAAGCAGGATTACAGACTGTACATAGATGGTGCGCTGCAATTCTCTACAAGCGATGAATACCGCTACCACGAGCCGCTTGTGCATATCCCGATGCTGGCAACGGCTAACCGCGAACGGGTTTTGCTGCTTGGTGCAGGCGACGGGCTGGCTTTGAAACAAATTTTAACTTATGGCGATGTCAGGCATGTGGATTTGGTTGATTTAGACCCTGAAATGACCAAGTTGGCAGCCGAGAATCGGATTTTTCGCGAAATGAACGGCGGCTCGATGACTGACCCGCGTGTTAAAATACATAATCGGGATGCTTTTAAGTTTATTGAGCAATCAACCGATACTTACGGGGTTATTATTGTAGATTTACCTGACCCGAAAGATACGGGCTTGGGCAAGTTGTACAGCCGCGAGTTTTATTTGTTATTGCAGAAGCATTTAGACCATGCCGGTGTGATGGTAACGCAGGCAACATCCCCTTATTTTGCCAATGATGCGTTTTGGTGCATTCAGGAAACGCTCCAAAGTGTCTTCCCTCATGCAATTCCTTATCATTCGTATGTTCCCTCGTTTGGTTTATGGGGGTTTGTATTGGCCGGTGCCGCCCTGCCCGACCCTGTGCAACTGATAAATCGTCTGCAAAACAAGCTACCGCAACTCCAACCCCGACCGCGCTTTCTGCAAGCCGAAACACTGCCGGGGCTGTTCGTTTTTGATGCCGATATTCAGGCTGACACGGTAATAACCGTCAATAAATTAGACAATCAGGTGCTGATTCGTTATTATGAAAAAGCATTGAAAGAGTGGAATTAACCCAAAAAAGTACTCTTATGCCTACCATCCGCGAGCTATTGTTTTATCCTTTTGAAGCATCCTATATTCCACTGCCGGATATCGGCGATATTGCATACGTAGATATGGGCAGCAGCAGGCAAACACTCGTATTCCTGCACGGCCTTGGCAGTAATTTGAAGGCATGGCAATACAATTTGCCCGCATTTGTTAAAGATTACCGTTGTATTGCCATTGATTTACCCGGGTTCGGTAAATCGGCAAAAGGCAAGTTCCCCTGCACAATGACTTTCTTTGCCGACACCGTTTGCCGATTGTTGGAAATGCTTGATATTCAGCGCTATGTAATTGTCGGCCACTCTATGGGCGGGCAAATTGCCATGCACATTGCCCGACGACAGCCGCGGCAGTGCGAGGCAATGGCTTTGTTTGCTCCTGCCGGCTTTGAAACATTTACAAAAGAGGCTTCAGAACTGATAAAGAAATGGTTTAGCCCTCAGGAGGTTTTGGCAGCTTCTCCACAGACGGTGCGGGCGAATATGGAGCGCAATTTTTCCGCTGTCAGCCCGCAGGCGCAGGAACTGATAGACGACCGATTGCTGATTATGCAAGGCGCTGACTATGAAGATTTTACTTATTGTGTGAGTGCTTCGGCAAGTGGGATGCTGGACGAGCCTGTTTTTGAGTGGCTGCCGGATTTGATGCAGCCGACCTTGGTTTTTTACGGCGAAGATGACCAATATATTCCCAACCGCTATCTGAACCCTGTTACGACTGAGGAAATTGCCTACACAGGCGTGTCCCGATTACCTCATGCCACACTGCACATGTTGCCTGCCTGCGGACATTTCCCTTCATTGGAGGCCGCCGACCTTTGCAACGAATTGCTGCGCGAGTGGATGATGGAAATTACCAATTTTCCGGCTTTCTGATAAAATAATCTCCCGATTCGTTAGGTACGATTTCCAGCACTTGTGCAAGCGTGAGCCTTACCAACAGTGCAGAGGCTTCGTCGGCACTCATAGCGCCTATTTGGGCAAGTGTTGCCACGTTGATTTTCTCATGTTGCCCAAGATACTGCATCAGTAAGCGCTCGCGCTCGCCGTATGTAAAGCCTACTTGTTGCGGCGAGTCTGCCATTTTGAGTATCTGACGCATTTCGCGGCTTGCCTGCACGCTTCGGTCTGCTACCCGGACGTAGGCTCGCCCTCTGCGATTGCGGAAATTATAAATAACAAATACCGGTTTTTGCTTGTTGGGCTTGATATGAAAAACCAGAACCGTGCGATTAGGTGCTACGACCACTTGTTTGAGCTCATATTCAACAGGCGGGTTGCAATATTTGGCAATGGCATTTTTAAGCACATACGCATCTTCATCGGGATATTTCAGCCCGGGGATAGAGCCGTCATCATCTACGCCAATCAGCAAAAAGCCGCCTGCCGTGTTGGCAAAAGCAGCAACTTCACGCATAATCTTATCGGGATGTGCTGCCTTTCGCTTAAACTCCAGCGTGATACCTTCTCCCTGAGCAACTAATTTTTTTAATTCGCGCAGTTCCATTGGCTAACCCGAATATGCTGTCCGATTTGTGAGGCAGGTAGTCTAAGGGGATTAAAAATTTGCTGCATGTAAGCGTGGTACAGGACTTCGGTTGTTCCCTTTGTTGAAGGAAGGCCGAACATTTGTACAGCGGCAAAGCTGCAAGTGTAACTCCGCACTGCTATTTACTAAGCAACAGGCATCGGATGAAAAAATCGGCAGGATGGGCTATTCTGTACCCCAATCGCCGTTTTCATCCGATTGTTCCGGCTCGTCCAGAATCAATATTTCGCAAAGATTACGTCCATAACCGTCGTAGTCTAAGCCATAGCCTACCACAAACTTCGGCTCAATTTCAAAACCTGTGTACTTAATGGAAACGGGGCGTTGCAACGCTTTGGGCTTGGTAAGCAGCGCTACCACCTCTACCGAAGCAGGGTGGTAGCGTCTGATTTCGGCAAGCACTTCGGTCATTGTAATGCCTGTATCTACGATGTCTTCAATTACTACAACATGACGCTCGCGCAAATCTTCTTCAATGCCAATAATTTGGTCTACAACGCCTGTGCTGTGCATGTTGTGATAAGACGTAAACTTGATAAAAGATATTTCCGAAGGAATGTCTATTTCACGCATCAGGTCGGCGGCAAACATAAAAGCACCGTTCAGAACAGCAATAAACAGCGGATTTTTTCCCGCATAGTCTTCGCTCAACTGCCTTCCCAGTTCTTCTATGCGTTGTTTAAGCGCACTTTCAGAAATGTAGCGTTTAAATTTTTTATCTTTTACGAGCACAGCAATAGTGGTTTAAAGTTTGGGCGGTGTTTTCAGCACACGCCAAAAGAAATATCCTGTTGTACAAGTAACAAGTATTTGCACTGTTACCATAATAATTAAGGCTGTGGTGGACATAGGCAAACGGAATTTAGATAGATGATTTTTTTTGCATACGCTTGCGATAAGCTACTGCTACCAGCAGGGCAATGCCCAAATAGGTTGCCAACAGCAAAATTCGGGAGCCATTGACAAACAAGATAGTGTCCTGCAAAAATTCTACTTTGGTCAGGTCTTGGGCTGCCTGCGCCGCTGCTATTTGCTCATAAATCGCCTGATTGGTAATTTGATTCCACACATTGGGCAAACTGCTGAAAAATACGGCTCCCAGCAAAAGCGGAGTGATGTACTTGATGATGTACTTATAAACATACGGAATTTTGATATCAGCACCGCTGTTGATTTCCTCCCAGCCCTTGTCCATGCCAAATACCCATGCAAACAGGATGATTTCGGCAAATGCAAATACAACCAAAGAGAAAGTTCCTGCCCAAAAATCGTATTCATCAAAAACGCCGTATTCAAAGAAAAACACCGTAGGCGCACCCAAAAGCAGAATCATAAAGCCGAACATCCACGCCGCACGCTCGCGATTCCAGTTGAACTCATCCTGTAAGAATCCGACAAAAGGCGTCCCCATAGCCAGCGAGGAGGTGATACCGGCAAAAAACAACAGACCAAACCAGAATGTACCGCTCAAAGCAGCCAAAACAGCACCCCATTGCTCAAACAAATACGGCAGTGTGCGGAAACCCAAGCCCAGACCGCCGTTTTTGGTCATTTCAATCACATTATCAATGCCCAAATAACCTACGGCAATTGGGATAAGGATAGAACTGCCAAGTACTACTTCCACAAACTCATTCATCCAACCGGCACTCATGGCGTTGAGGGCTACATCATCCTTAGATTTCAGATAGGACGCATAGCACTGAATAGACCCCATGCCTACCGAAAGGGTGAAGAAAATTTGTCCTGCCGCTGCCAGCCATACTTTGGGGCTCCAAATACTTGAAAAATCAGGCGTCCAGAGGAAGCTCAAACCGGCAGTACCGCTGTTGATGGCACCATTTTCTCCTGCTTTAATGCTGATAGCCTGAATCACCAGAAATATACCGAACATGATAAGCAACGGCATTGCTACTTTGGCGACTTTTTCTACCCCGCCTTGCAACCCGCGCGAGAGGAAATAGGTATTTAATGCCAAGCAAAGCAACCAGAAAATAACTGCCTCATAAGGAATACCGGTAGTGCTTGATGTTACATCTACGTATTGGCCAAAAAAGGAAGCGACTTGTGAACTTTCCATACCGTGGAAAGTACCTGTCAGCGAGTGCCAGATGTATGCCAGCGTCCATGATTCGAGGTAGCAGTAATAAGCCGCTACTGCCAAGTTGGTAAAGATGCCAAATACGCCTATGTATTTCCAGAAAGGTCTTTTATCCATCGAGTCTACGATAAAAGGCGTACTGTGATGCCCGAATTTTCCGCCGAAACGCCCCATACTCCACTCTACCAGCAGCAACGGAATGCCCATCAGCAGGAAGCAGACCAAGTAAGGGATGATAAATGCACCACCACCATTTTGAATAGCTTGTACGGGAAAACGCAGAAAATTGCCTAATCCGACCGCATTACCGGCCATTGCCAATACGAGGCCTACGCGAGAACCCCATGATTCTTTATTAGTACTCATCAGAACGGGTGTACTTGAGTGTTTACTGTTGTTTTTTCATTTGACAGACAGGCACTTAGCTGCAACTGCCTTTGCTTAATGATTTGTTAAAATCGCTTATCGGGTTGTAATAATACGACGAAATCACTTACTTTTACAACACTCTAAACATTTTCGCACATGAAAAAGACGTTTTTATTGATTTTCGCGGGCATGATGATGACCCTGAGCAGTGTACAGGCAGCCGTTATTTCCATGGACAACAACCTGACCACTGTAGTTACACGCAGCGGCGACGACGATAACAAAAAAGAGAGCAAAGCAGATAAGAAAAAAGCTAAGGCTGACAAGAAAAAATCATCTTGCTGCCAGAGCGGAGGTGCCGGCAAATCTTGTTCTACCCAAAAGCAGTCTTAATGGTGTTGTTTCGGCACATCAGAAGTTTGTTTATCATAATTGGTTGTGCCGCAGTCTGCATGGCTTGCGGCACAACTTATGATGTGGAGGCATGGAGTAGCTTTCGTGCCCGCCATATCAACCTGCGCACAGGCGATACGATTGCTGCAAACAATGCCTCTGTACGTGCTGCCGACCATGGGATTCAAATGCTTTTTACCACAGCCCCCATGCTTTCCATCAGTTCAGGAAATCCCTCGGCAAGCAGAAAACCACTGTTGAACAATGTGATACAAGGAGTCTATATCTCGGCTGACCGACCGATTGGAGACAAAAAGCCGGGAGAGGATTTGAGCAAGTTGTTTTTGGCAAATATTGCCAACGACGGCTTTTTAATAACTCTCGATAGTTTTGTGCGTCGTCCTCCTGTGCCTGTTACTGACCAACTGACATTGAAGTTGAATACTTCCATCGGCAGGCGCGATACGATTACTTTCCGAATAGAGGTTACAATTTTGCCGCAAAGAAGATTTTTGTTTACACTTCCGCCGGTAATTATGCAGTAGGCCACATCATCCGTTTACTGTGTGTTAAAACCCATTAATAACCAAGCACTTGCACAAAATGCGGCCTGCTTTTGTCTTTCCAAAAGTTTTTTGTACAGCCCAAGTAGGCGGCTTGCAACATAAGTTGTCGTTTTTATTCCCAAATCCCACATCCGAATTTTACCAACGAACAAAACGTAATAGTCGCGTAATATTTAACCTAATTTTTCGTTGTTTTTAAAATCATAAGTTTCACCAACTATTTTTTGCCATGAAAACGAACAAACTGATAGTGCCCCTTGCACTTGTCATGTTGGCCTGTAGCCCGCAAAGCAACCCCGAGGCAGATGCGCTGCGGCAGGAACTTGCCGTCCTGAGAGCTGACTATTTAGAACAGAATGAGGCCTATCAGGAAATTGACTCATTACTGACAGAGGTAAGCAACTCGCTCGATTCAGTGGCTTTCGGTACTAACGAGCTGCAATCGGAGCGCCGCAAGCTCAAACGAAGTGAGCTGATGGAACGCATTGCCGCCATTGAGCATTATATGCAACAGGCCAATGATAAAATCACACTTGCGCAACAGCAGGCTAACCGCTACAAAATACGCGCGGAAGGTTTGGCAAAAGCATTGGAACGATTCAAAGCCGAACTGGAAATGCAAAAGGAGAAGGTGGCACAATTAGAAACCGAACTGACCAATACTCGCGCCGAGGTTGCCCGATTGCAAACGGTTAATTTGCAGAAAGACAGCGTATTAACGGCCAAAGAAGAAGCTATCCGCAATCGAGAGGAAGAGCTCAGCCGCACGCAAGAAGCCAAAAAAGCAGCAGAGTTGGCAACTGTAAAAACGCAGATAGAAAAACTGATTTTGCAGGGCGATGAAGACATGGAAGATGCCAACAAAATATGGCTTGCGGTAGGCAAAAATACCAAAAAGCAGCAACTGCTACGCAAAGCCGACGAAAGCTACCGTCAGGCGCTGCAACTGTACGAAACACACACGCCGCCCGGTATAGAACGCCAGCGAATAGAACAGAAAATCAATACAGTTTCCGCAAAAATCAAAACCGCAAAAAACGGCGGCAATAATTGAGCAATGGGCATACAGGCCACATATAAAAGTTGTTTCCAAAAAATCTAATCCCGACAGACTCTTTCCAACCTGTCGGAATTTTTAATGGAATACAGCATCGGTGTTTATTACATTGTATGCTCTGTGCAGCACTTATATAAAAAGCGCAAAGGGTTTGCGAAAGTTTTTCATATAAATTACTGAAAAACAGATATTTAAACCTGACAAATCTTGGAGGCCTGTCAGGTTTTTGTATAACGGCGAATGTGTCTTTGCTATTTCATCAACAGGCTGCCTTCGCGGTTTTCTATGGCAATGTTTCGTTTGGGGCTGCCTTCTGTCCAAATGATGCGCACGTGCCCCTTGGCTGCTTCAAACGGCTGCCGCTCCATGCGCAGCAGGCGCTCGGGAGCTTGCCACTTGTCGGGTCGCACCACAAGGTCGTAGCGGGTGTCGGTCGGCAGGTTATCTAAGCGGATATCGGTAGAGCGTGCCATTACGTCCAGCGTAGTAAGCGATGGGTGCAAGCGCGCTATTTGCAAACTGCCAAACTGTGTTTCAAGGTTGCTTTCGGTGCTCAGTTGTTGAATGTCTAATTTGGTAAAATGCGTTTTGCCGTTCAGTTTGCCCGCTTTTTTGACTGCCACATCATCGTTGCGGGAATCTAACCACAGGTTGGCCACCGAATCGAGTTCAATGGTAGCACCGTTGGAATGGAGGTTCAACTCGCTGCCGCGTTCCAGTTTCATGCTTCCTTGACGCAAGTATAAAGTGCCTTTCAGCAATTGGCGGATGTAAATTTCCCCGTAGCTGATATCTAATTGTACGGCATTGAGGCGCTCGGCTTTGAAGTCGCCATAGAACAGGTTGGCCGTTATTTTGTTGGTAAAGTTGCCCGTCAGTTCGGTATTGCCGTAGCGATTCTCTATCACGGGCATTGCTGCTTGCGGCAGTCGCACTTTTATAGCCACTTTCAAGTTATTCTGGTCTATATTGACGTTGCTACTGCCTGAGGTTTTGGGAGCAGCGCCTCCGGCAAACGATTGCACCAATCCGCTCATGATATTGCCAAAACCGCTGTCTTCTTTTTTGGTAACGGTTGGTTCTTGTGTGATATCGAGCCGCATATTCAATCGGTTGGGACTGTGTTCGTACTTCAACGCCACCCGCTCCAAAATTTTATTGGCTTCGGCAACGTTTGTGCCTGTGGCTGTGATTTCAGCTTCTACTTTCACCGAGTCTTTTGCCCAGCCGACTATCACAATCTGCGCATATTTCAGATTGAGTTGCGCAGTCAGGTCGGGTTGCGATTTGAAATCAAATGCCAACTTTTTGGAAACCCGCACTTCCTTGCTATCGGTTGTTTCGTTGGTTTCATTGTTGAACGGGTGAGCAGCGGCTGCATACACAGGCAGCAAGAGTGCCCAAAAAATCCATCTATAACTGAGTGTCCGCTTTTTCATTGCTTTGCTTTTGTTCTATTTCGTTCAGAATTCGCTCCAACAGTTGCAAACGGCTGCGGTAATTTTCTACCATCGCTTTTACAAGTTGCTGATTGTCAGCATTGTCGCGCAGGTCTTTGGCGAGTGTTTCGTAGTCTTTTTCCAGCAGGGCAAGGTCTTGCAGCAGTGCTGCTGTCAGTGCCTTGTCGCCGATTTGTTCCAAGCGTTGCACTTTGGCAACAATCATTGGTTGAAAGTAGGCCTCTGCTTGTTGCAATTCGGGATAATTTGCCCATGTGCTTGCCATGTTGTTGGCAGGTTGCCATTGCCTAATAGCAAAAATACCTGCCACCAGCAAGACTACCGCCGCCGCTGCTACGCGCAGAAGCGGTTTGAGCCATACACGGCGCATCGGTTGCGCATTGATTTGTTGCTGTTGGTCTAATTTAGCCGCTATGCGCTCCCACAAAAAATCGGGGGCTTGCAGCGTATCAGCTTCCCTGCTGTGCATTTGCACCAGCGTTTTTAACTTATCTTCCATAATGCAGCCCTTTCTTCGGTAATCATTTCACGCAGGCGCTTACGCGCTTTGCTGTATTGTGCTTTGGAGGTTGATTCGGTAATGTTCAGAATTTCCGCTATTTCTGCGTGGTCGTAGCCTTCAAACAAGTACAGGTTCAGCACTACGCGCGCGCCTTCGGGCAACTTATCCATACAGCGGCGCACTTGGCCGATTTCCCATTCAATTTCGCTTTCATCTGTCTCCGTATCGTCGGGGATATGGGCTAACTTACGCTCCTCTACGTTGATGGTCAGCAACTTGCGCTTTTGTAAAGCGTTGATGCAACGGTTAATCACAATCCGTTTGAGCCACGAGCCAAAAGCAGCATCAAAACGGAACGTGTGCAATTTGGTGAAAGCATCCACAAATGCCTCCTGCAATACGTCCTGAGCATCTTCTTCGCGCTTCAACATGCGGTAGCAAACGTTATACATAGCGTCGGAATAGAGCTTATAAATCTGAAACTGCGCCTTTCGGTCTTGTTCCAAACATCGCTCAATCAGGTATCGGTGTATATCGGCAGTAACGGTTTCCAATGCGCATTATCGGGATTTTACTTGTATAGACAGCCACCCAAGGAAAAGGTTGCCCAATGGCTTTGGAATTTTTTGTAAGAGAACGAAAAAAAGCCCTCCAATAGCATCGGAGCAGGAGTAAGGCGGTTGTTTTGGGCGATTAAGTAAGTAGGCAGTTTAAAGCGAACTTATCCGAATCCACTGACAGGGCTTTCAGCCGCTGGCAGGGATTCTGCAAAAGCCTGTTAGCCGTCGCAGACGCTAACAGCGCTTTCAGCAACAAAAATGCTTCATTTTGTTCAACTTACTTATCCGCTGAAAGGGATGCAACAGGTCGGCTTGTTATGCCGCAAACAAGAAGGCAGGCAAGATGTTTGGCGGCCTATATTTCCACCGACTTAATTTTTGCATAGGGCAAGCGATTGCCAAGTGCTTTCCATCCGCGCACTTCGGCCAGCATGTCCAAGTCGTAAACGGCTGTTTCCTCCTTCTTATCCGCTTTAACGTAGTGGATTTTTACCTGTACCTGTTCATCGGCCGAGGCTGCCAGCAGTTTAGACTTCGGATGGTCGGAAAGGAATGAAAATTTCTTACCCAATGAAGTCGTTTCAATCTGAAAGCGTTTGGCGTAGTAATTCTGGTTTTCGCCGTCAAAGTAAATAGCCGATACAATGGTGTTTTTTGTAAGCTTGTAAAGTTTAATTACATCGTTAGGCTCATAGCGATTGGCAAGGTCGTAGTTGGTCATTTCGTATGTACCGTCTTTGTACAATGCCAGAATGGTATCTTCACCGGTGAATGTGCCAAGCAGATAACCTCTTTTGTCGGTATTGAGGCGGCCGATTACGGGGTCGTAGTAGATATCCAAGCCGCCCAACGTAGAAACGCCTGCCATTTTCAGCTTTACACTCTTCACAGGGTAGCGCGTCAGAATATTGCCTTGTGCGCTGCGCCCTTTGATGGCAAGGTCGGTAAAGTCATAGTCAAAAACCTTGACTTTGGCTTTGCAACCGGGCGTGAGCGTAACGGTAATCAGTTCTGCCTCGCCGTTCGGGTTAGAGGTGAAATACAGCACTTTAGACCCTTTGGTGCCTTTGGTCAGGTCATATTCCTTGTCGCGAGTAATGCCGCCGATTTGGAAGCGCTTGGCGTAGGTGATACCGCTTTCGCCGTCCAAATAGAGCATATTGAAAGTGCGGCGTTCGTCGTCTTTGTTGAACACCTCGGCATGGAGGATGTCTTTTCCTACAAAAACTTTTTCGGCAATTTTTACCACCTTAAATACACCACTGCGCAAGAAAACGACAATATCGTCAATGTCCGAACAGTCGGAGATGAACTCCACGTCTTCATCTTTTTTCAAACCAAAACCAATAAAACCCTCTTTGCGGTTGATGTACAGTTTTTGGTTATTGGCAGCTACTTTGGTAGCGGTAATGGTGTCAAAGGTGCGGATTTCGGTTTTCCGCTCTCTGCCTTTGCCGTATTTGGCCAACAGATTTTTGAAATAATCAATCGCAAACTCTACCAGATGCGCCAAGTGATGTTCGGTTTCGGCAAGTTCCTCGGCAAGTTTGCGCATTAGTTCGTCTGCTTTGAAGGCATCGTATTTGGAAATGCGCTTAATCTTGATTTCGGTCAGTGCGATAATGTCCTCGCGGGTGATTTCGCGGTAAAACTGCGGCTTGTAGGGGCTGATGCCTTTGTCTATGGTCAGAATGACATCTTCCCAAGTAGTACACTCTTCAATATCGCGATAGATGCGGTTTTCAATGAAAATCTTTTCCAGCGACGAATACAACTGCTTTTCCAGCAGCTCGGCGCGTTTGATTTCTAATTCGCGTCGGAGCAGGTCTAAGGTTTGCTCGGTGTTGATTTTCAGAATGTCATCTACTCCAAGAAATTGCGGCTTGTCGCCCACAATTACGCAGGCATTGGGCGAAATGCTCACCTCGCAGTCGGTAAAAGCATAGAGTGCCCCGATGGTAATATCGGGCGAAGTTTTGGGTTCAAGATGGATGAGTATTTCAACATCTTTGGCGGTGTTGTCCACCACCTTTTTAATCTTGATTTTACCCGCATCGTTGGCCTTAATGATGGACTCAATCAGTCCCGTAGTAGTTGTGCCGTAGGGTATATCTCTGATAGCCAGTGTTTTGCTATCCACCTCCTCAATGCGGGCACGGACGCGGACTTTACCGCCTTTGCGCCCTTGTTGGTAGTTGGTAACGTCCACCATGCCCCCCGTCGGGAAGTCGGGGTAAAGTTCTACCTCCCGACCTTTGAGCAGGTCTATGGAGGCGCGGATAAGTTCACAGAAATTGTGCGGCAGAATTTTGGTGGAAAGCCCGACTGCAATACCCTCCACACCTTGCGCCAGCAGCAGCGGGAATTTAACGGGCAGTGTAACGGGTTCTTTCTTGCGCCCGTCGTAAGATGCCTGCCATTCGGTAGTTTGCGGATTGAAGACTACATCTAATGCAAATTTGCTCAATCGGGCTTCAATATAACGCGGAGCAGCTGCCCCATCCCCCGTGCGGATGTCGCCCCAGTTGCCTTGTGTGTCTATCAGCAGGTCTTTCTGCCCCAAATTCACAATGGCATCGCTGATGGAAGCATCGCCGTGCGGGTGATATTGCATGGTTTGCCCGATGATGTTCGCTACTTTGTTGTAGCGTCCGTCATCCATTTCTTTCATGGAATGAAGAATGCGTCGTTGAACGGGCTTAAAACCGTCTTCAATGGCCGGCACGGCACGTTCCAAAATTACATAGGACGCATAATCCAGAAACCAGTTTTCATACATCCCCGAAACCGGGAGTACCTCCTGCATCTGTCCGCTGTTCTGTTCCATGAAAAATCAATTTTTATGCAAAGGTATATTTTTTTATTGAACCGCCAATCGGGCGTAAGGCGGCCAAACAAGTATGAATGTTAGCAGGCAAGCATCAACATCACCACAAACACGCAAATACACAAGTTTTTCGTGTGCGCGTGGTAAATAATTTGCTCAATTGCTGACTCCTATGTTTCTACTACGGTTGTGCGGATGCAAACAATGCCCTCCTCGCTGTTGCCGATTATCCAAATCTCCTTTTCGCCGCCTTCGGTGCTTTTGCAGACCCGCAGGTTTTGCAGGCGCTGTTCTATGACCGTTTTAAAAGCGGCAAAACGCGCGACAACGGCTTTGTCCTCTTCGGTGTGCCACTCCTGTACGGCGGCCGAATAGCCCAAAATATCATCTAAACTAACTTCTTCCATACCTTCGGGGCATTCGGGAAAAGCGGTCAGTGCCATAATTTCAAAAGAAGCTTCCGATTCGCTGAGCAGCAGCAGCCCCTCGCTCAATTGGCGCAATTCGCCGATGACAGCGCCGTCTGTATGTTGAGTATCAACCGGTAACATAATTAGTAAGTGAATTTAAATTTGCTTAAATTAGGTTTGTTTTGGCGCTTTCGTTTGAGTTCGTGCGCATAAATTACGCGACCCAGATTTGCCATAAACGGGAAGCCGATGCTTTCGTATTCGTATTTGTCATCATTGAAAATGCCGTCTTCGTTTACATATACTACGGCACTGAGCATAAATTCAATGCCGTTTTCAAAATCTACAATATAGGCGTTGTCTAACAGGTAGCCGTATGCGTCGCCCACTTTATTAAAAATGCGGATATTTTTCGGGATGGGTTGTTTGGTATCGCCGTACATGAAAAACTTACAATAACCGTCGTAGTTGCAGCAGGTGTCGGTGTAGGCAGGGTAGCCGCCGCTTTCTTTGGGGTACATGCTCATGTGGCGATACAGAAAGCGGTAGTCGTCTTTGGTAAGATTAAAACGCTGCCCGGGCGGTACGGTTTCGGGGAAAATAAGCGTTTGAAGTACTTTGTGCATCGTAGAGAGCGGGTAGTAATTCTTATCCGAAAAGTCCATCGGCTTTTCAATCAGTTCACCATTGGGGTTGTTGCGAAAACTCATGTAGCCCTTGCCTTTGAGCGTGGTTGTCAGCGTATTGGGATAACTTTTCTCGCTTTTTACTAATGGCTGTTGGTAAATGATTTTGTCGCCTCGGTAAAAACTGATGGGGTTTGTATAGCGCGCAGTTTCTTCCGTATCGCCCACCGAAAGGCGGTGAATCAGCCGCAGGTTGAAGCCCTTGGCATGCAGCGATTCGTTCAACTCTTCTTGTCCGATAAATTCGTAGAGGCGGTTGTAGGCATCATTATCGCTTACCAGTAATATTTTTTTGATATAATGACCAATGGAAGGCAAACCGTTAGGTGAGGTCTCGTCGGCAGCCACGGCAGTTTGGCGGTTATAGGCACTGTCTATACGCAACGGCGTTTCACGGTCTAATCCTTTGATATTCAAACGATTAATTTTTTCCAGCGCAACAATGGCGGTTGGCAGCTTCACAGTGCTTGCCGGATAGAAATACTGCTTGTCGTCTAACCGATAGGTATAATCGGTTAAAATGGGGCGGTTTTTCTTGTCGCGGTCTATTTGGGTATAAATAATTTGCACTTCGTATTTGGCAGGGTCGCTCAGCACGGTTCCAAACAGGTCGCGGCGGCTCTCCAACAACTCTGCAATCAACTTATCTTGCTGCGCACGTGCCTGTAAGGCCGTTATTGCAACTATTGCAGGGAAAACAAGTTTCTTTTTCATGCTTTTCATATGCCGTTTTGTTAGCTTTACAAACATAAATTTTTTTGAGCTACAAACTATCAGAAACTTATGGGACAGTATCGGACGACCGCAGAATTAGGCCAATTGCGAAAATTTGAAAAAATACCGGTAGAAATTTACCCCGATGCGGTAGAAGCATCTAAAGCTGTTGCACAGGAAATTGCGGCACTTATCAAAATCAAACAAAAGAAAGGAGAAATGGCCGTTTTGGGGCTTGCCACAGGCTCAACACCCACCAAAGTATATGGAGAGTTAGTGCGGATGCATCGTGAAGAAGGGTTGAGTTTCTCCAATGTCATTACCTTCAATCTGGACGAGTACTACCCCATGCAGCCCGACTCATTGCAGAGTTACGTCCGCTTCATGAACGAATATTTATTTGACCACGTGGACATTCCGCGTGAAAACATCAACATCCCCGACGGCACTATCCCCATGGAGCAGGCCGATGCCTTTTGCCACGAATACGAACGGAAAATTACGGCTGCCGGAGGAATTGATATTCAGTTGTTGGGAATTGGCCGCACAGGACACATCGGCTTCAACGAGCCCGGTTCTTCCAAAGAATCAACCACGCGGATGGTTACTTTAGACCGCCTAACCCGCATTGATGCGGCAAGCGACTTTTTCAGCGAGGAAAATGTGCCGCGCCGTGCCCTTACGATGGGTGTCGGTACCATTTTAAGAGCGCGCAAAATTATCCTGATGGCATGGGGCGAGGGCAAAGCCAAAATGATTCGCAGTACGGTAGAAGGCAACATGACCGAGATGATTCCCGCTACCTTTCTGCAATCGCACAGCAACAGTGTGGTGGTGTTGGATGAGGCTGCTGCCGCACAACTGACCCGCATCAAGACCCCTTGGCTGATTGGCCCCTGCCGTTGGAACGACCCGCAACTCATCCGCCGTGCCGTAGTGTGGTTGTGCCAGCAAGTAAACAAGCCCATTCTGAAACTCACCGACAATGATTACACCGAACACGGCATGAGCGAGTTGGTAACCGAATACGGCCCCGCCTACAATATCAATATTCAGGTTTTCAATCAGTTGCAGCATACCATCACCGGATGGCCGGGAGGCAAACCCAATGCAGACGACAGCCATCGCCCCGAACGTGCCAAACCTTTCCCTAAGCGGGTGGTTATTTTCAGCCCCCACCCCGACGATGACGTAATTTCCATGGGTGGCACACTGCTCCGATTAGTTGACCAAGGACACGATGTGCATGTAGCCTATCAAACTTCGGGTAATATTGCCGTGTTTGATGACGATGCCATTCGCTTTGCCGACTTTGTAAACGACATCAGCAAATCCATCAACCTGCAAGGCGATGCGGTAAAAAATTGGTTCAATACGATTGTGGATTTCATCCGCAACAAACAACCGGGCCAAGTAGATATTCCTGAGGTTCAGATGATTAAGGGTATGATTCGCCGCGGAGAGGCCAAAGCGGCCTGCCGTTATTGTGGCGTACCCGACAGCAACATGCACTTCCTCGACCTGCCGTTCTACGAAACCGGTCGCGTCAAGAAAAACCCCATAGGCGAAGCCGATATTCAGATTACGGTGGACTTGCTGCAATCCGTTAAACCGCACCAAATTTATGCAGCAGGCGACCTTTCCGACCCGCACGGCACACACCGCGTGTGTTTGCAAGCTGTTTTTGAAGCCTGCAACCGTCTGAAAAACGAAAAATGGATGAAAGACTGCTACATATGGCTCTATCGCGGTGCATGGCAAGAGTGGGACATTGACCAGATAGAAATGGCAGTGCCCATCAGCCCGCAGGAGTTGCTGCGCAAGCGCCGTGCTATTTTTAAGCACCAGTCGCAAAAAGACCGCCCACTGTTCCCGGGTTCCGATGCCCGCGAGTTTTGGCAGCGCGCCGAAGACCGCAACCGTGCCACTGCCGAAATGTACGACAAACTTGGCTTGGCTGAATATGAGGCCATTGAAGCTTTTGTGCGCTATAAATTATAGGCCGATTTCTTCAAAAACTTTTCCGGGCGGCTTTGGCAGTTCGGAATAATTGGGCTAATTTTGCCCCACTTTTTCCATTCATAAAAACGAATAAGATGTACGCAATTGTAGAAATCGCCGGACAACAGTTCAAGGTAGAAAAAGACCGTTTCATCTACACGCATCGTTTGGACGCAGCCGAAGGTGATGTGCTCACTTTTGACCGCGTATTGCTGGTAGACAACAACGGCACCGTAAACGTTGGAACTCCGACAGTATCGGGTGCGAAAGTAACAGGTAAAGTGCTTGCCCATGTAAAAGGCGAGAAAGTGGTGGTTTTCAAGAAAAAGCGCCGCAAAACTTATGTGAAGCGCAACGGACACCGTCAGCAGTTTACCAAAGTACTCATTGAAGGAATTAACGCATAAGTTTAAACTCTGATACGACTATGGCACACAAGAAAGGGGTAGGTAGCTCCAAAAACGGTCGCGAATCGGAAAGCAAGCGCCTCGGCGTGAAAATTTTCGGTGGCCAGCAAGTGATAGCCGGCAACATTATCGTTCGCCAGCGCGGTACCAAGCATCATCCGGGCAAAAACGTAGGTATTGGTAAAGACCATACTCTGTTTGCACTGGTAGATGGCACTGTAACTTTTAAGCGCAGCAAAGACCGCTCTTTTGTATCGGTTGAGCCTGCAACACAAGGCTAATCAAAGCAGCATTGTTCATGTTAAATGAGCCATTCCGAATTTTTTCGGAGTGGCTTTTTTGTTTGGTTTAAACGCGAATTGTGGGGCCTTATTGAAAAATTTATATTCTTTGCCTTAACAGTCAGGGGCTGCGGCGTACAACATACAACTGCTAACAGGACACTATAAACAAGCACAGGAGGTTTGCGAAAAATGCTTTATGTAAGTTATTGATAAACAAGCTATATGTAAAATACTTGCATATGCTACTGCAAATATTAGCGCCCTTAGGTTCAAATGAAAAAGGCACGAAACACAAATAATATGCTTCGTGCCCAAGTTTTTATAAGCAGAGATATTCAGTATTCTATCCGCAGAATAGCATTAACAGGAATTGTGCGTCCCCCTTTGAGGCTCACGTGGTTATCATCCGACTGCCAGATGGTGGTCAGCAATTGACCTACTTGACCATCTGCCATCTGACAAATAATTTTTACTTTGTGTTGATAAATATTCCCTAAAGCTGTTGCCTTTTGAATTTGAGATTTTCGGTCAGCACGCAATCTGCTATCCTGCAACACATCGTGTTGCGCAAACATATAAGGATTAACAACTTCTTTTGCTAAAATGACAGTTGGGTTCATAAGTGTTGATGGTTTAAGGTAAAGTACTAAAATTGAGGTAAGGTTTCAATTACAGTTTTCTGCGCCCTTTCATAAAAAAGACGACACAAGACCTTGGTTAGTAAAGAGAGTCATTGCATTAATTTACATAAAAATTCTGCAAAAGGTTGTCCGATTCAGAAAAATTAACAATTGGCAAACAATAAAAAACTGCCGGATTTGAAGTAAACCCGGCAGTTATACAAAAGCAAAAGAGGTATAATTGCAATAATTCCGTATGCTTATTGTTAGTTACGGACGGTTTTGCCTTTGAAAAGCAGCCCGTGGATGCGCTCTAATGTTTTAGGCTCACCGGAAAGCGACAGGAAGGCTTCGCGTTCCAAATCGAGCAAGTACTGCTCGCTGACCATTTGCGGATAGCTCAGGTCGCCGCCGCTCATCACGTAAGCAATTTTCTTGGCAATTTTTGCATCGTGTTCGCTGATGTAGTTGCCGTAGCGCATACTTACGATACCTGTTTCAAACAGTGCCAGCGCGGTTTTACCCAGTACTTTAATGTCTTTGCGTTGTACGGGTTTGGTATAGCCTGCTTCTGCAAGTACAATAGCTGCCCGCTTGGCATCAGCCAATACATGCGAACGGTGCATGGTAATACTGTCGGTCGGGCGAATGTACCCCAACTCTTTGGCTTCGTGCGCCGAGGTAGAAACTTTGGCCATGGCAATGTTCATAAAGAACTCTTGCAGGCGGTTCAGTTCCACGTCGCCTTTGGCGTAGCTGTCCGATGCACGCAGGGTCATTTCTTTGGTGCCGCCGCCTGCAGGAATCAAGCCAACACCTACTTCCACCAAGCCCATGTAGGTTTCTGCATGTGCCTGAATGTGGTCGGCGTGGAGTTGGAGCTCGCAGCCGCCACCGAGTGCCAGCCCCGAAGGTGCGGTTACTACGGGCACAGATGAGTAACGGGCACGCATCATCGTATTTTGGAAAGCAGCAATAGAGAAGTTGATTTCGTCAAATTCGCCGTTGCTGGCTGCCATAAACAGCATGGCAAGATTTGCACCTGCCGAAAAGTTTGCCCCGTCATTACCGATTACCAAGCCGCGGAAGTTTTCTTCCGCTTTGGTAATAGCCGTATTGATACCTTCCAACACCTCTGCGCCCATGCTGTTCATTTTGGTATGGAACTCTAAGCCCAAGATGCCATCGCCGAGGTCAAACAGGGTAGTGCCCGAGTTGCCCCATACTTTGTTGGTAGGGCGGAGGTTGTCCAGAATGATAAAGCCTTCGCTGCCCGGGATGACTTTGTAGGATTTAGTCGGGATGTCGTAGTAGTGGCGGATGCCTTTTTCTACCTTGTAGAACGATTCGTTGCCACCTGCCAGCATGTCATATACCCACTGTGCAGGTTTTTCATTGGCGGCTTCCATTTTGGCAACCGTTTCGCGAACGCCGAGCAAGTCCCATGTTTCAAACGGGCCGAGTTCCCAAGCAAAACCGGCAGCTACGGCTTGATCAATGCGGTAGAGTTCATCAGCGATTTCGGGGATGCGATACGAGCAGTATTTGAACAGGTCGTAGAAAGTAGCGCGATAAAATTCGCCTGCTTTATCGTTGCTATTAACCAATTTCGGAATGCGCAACTTAACGTTGTCAATATCTTTTACCGCACCTATGGAGTCAAATTTAGGCTTGGTTTGCGGCTCATATTCAAAAGTTTTGAGGTTCAGGGTCAGAATTTGGCTTTTGCCGTCTGCGCCTTTTACCTTCTTAAAGAAGCCCTGACCTGTTTTATCACCCAACCACTTGCGGTCGTAAAGTTCTTTGACAACACGCGGCAGTTTGAAGGCATCGCGGCTTTCGTCGTGCGTAAGGGCAGCGTAGAGGTTGTTAGATACGTTTACGGTCGTATCCAGACCTACCACATCGCTGGTGCGGAAGGTTGCCGACTTGGCTCGCCCGATGATAGTGCCTGTCAGTGCATCCACCTCATCAACGGTCAAGTCAAAAGTATCCAGCTTGTGCATGGCCGACATCATGCTGTAAACACCGATGCGGTTGGCAATAAATGCGGGAGTATCTTTACACAATACGGTTTCTTTGCCCAGATAAAGCGCCCCGTAGTGCATCAGGAAATCCACAATATCAGGGTTGGTTTTCGGGCCGGGGATAATTTCCAGCAGTTTCAGATAGCGCGGCGGGTTGAAGAAGTGCGTACCGCAAAAGTTTGCCTGAAAATCATCGCTGCGGCCTTCGCACATGAGCGCCATAGGAATGCCCGATGTGTTGGAGGTAATGAGCGTGCCTTTTTTGCGGAATTTTTCTACCTGCTCAAATACCTGCTTTTTGATGTCTAAACGCTCAACAACGGCTTCCAGCACCCAGTCGCAATCGGCAATTTTTTTCATATCGTCCTGAAAATTGCCGGTTTGAATAAGGGAAGCGACTTTGGAATGATACACCGGCGAAGGGCTGGATTTGAGCGCTGCCGCTAATGCGTCGTTTACAATGCGATTGCGCACTGCGGGATGCTCAACGGTCAGCCCTTTTGCCCGCTCAGCCTCGTTGGGTTCGGCAGGCACAATATCTAACAGGAGCACTTCCACGCCAATATTGGCAAAATGACAAGCGATGCGTGAGCCCATCACGCCGGAGCCTAATACGGCTACTTTTTTGATGCTGCGGTTTTTCATTTCTTTTGGTTGGTGATTGGTCGTCGTATCTAATTGAAAGTAAATAAAACTTACTGATGCTTGTACCAGTTTTGTGTGCGGTAAAGGAAAGCGATATAGCCGCGTACTTTCAGCACGCCGTTTTCAATCCACAACTTGCAATCATAAATTTTGCCGTTGTTGGGGTCTAAAATATCGCCACCTTTAAATTCGTTGCCTTTCTTTTCCAGATTGCGGATGATAACCATGCCGATGACTTTTTTACCCTTGCGGTCGTCGGTGCACTTGTCGCAAACGGGGTCGGGGGTTTCATTGGCGCGATAGAAAATTTCGGTAATTTTACCAAAATACTTATCGCCTTGCTTGTAAATTTCTACAATAGAACGCGGTTTCCCGTCCTCGTCATCAATGGTTTTCCACTTGCCGACTATGTCTTGGCCAAATGAGGCGTTGCTCAAAAGCCAAATGATGCAAACAGCAAAGCCCAAAAAACGGATTTTCATATTATTTGACGGCTAAAGATTCTTCGTCTAAGTCTAATTCGAGCGTAGGCATTTTGTAAGACTCTACCACCTCATTGATTTTATCAATGACCTCGAAAAATACCTGCATTTTTTCTTCGCTAACCGCTTCCCGCACTCGTTTGTTGAACTCTTTTACCACCTGACGTGAGGCTTCCCGCTTAATTTTACCCTCTTCGGTCAGGCAAATCAGCACTTTTCGGCGGTCTTTTTCGTCCTGTTGGCGATAAATCATCCCCTCTTCCTCCATTGTTTTCAGCATACGGCTTAGGCTGCGGGCTTCCATGCCCATCAAGGGTGCAATTTTGGTTGCGGGTGTGCCGTGTTCTTTGTCTATGTTTAGCAACACGAAACCGTTTGAGTGGGTAATACCATGCTCCGCCCCCAGCACGTTATACATTTTCGCTATTGCCAGCCATGTTGCCTTTACACTGAAATCAACGGATTGCTTTTTCTTATCGTTGTCTTGCTTACTCATCGCTATACCACCGTGTATTTCTGCCAAAAGTAAGCAAAAATATTATGCTTGCATACTATTTATGAATTTTTTCTTGTGAAAATTGGCGGCAGTTTTATTCTCCGGCTTTGAAAAACAAGGTTGTTATGGAAGGAGTACCTGCTTTTCCCGATGAAGCATTGGTAAACAGGATTTGTCCGACAGACGACAGGCGCATAATGACATTATCCGATGTGGTCATAATGCTGATTGGCACGGCAGTAGTGCGCAACTTCGCCCAATAGAATTGTCGGTAGTCGCCTTCGTACAAGGGTGTTTTGTGTTGATGAAGGCCTATTGGTATGCCCTTGGTTTGCCCTTGGGGGAAAGGGCCGGCAGCAAATGCACTTACTTCCTGCAATGACTCAGCGTATGAAAAAGCAATTTCTTTACCTGTGTACTGAATACGCAGCACGCCCGCATCGGATAGCGCATAGCTGATACTCCGAACAGCGGCAGATTCAGGATAACGGAAGGTAATTGTTCCTTGCTGTATATCGGCTGTTCCAACGGGTGCTTCACTCTGCGCTATGCCACGGATTTTCAGCGGCTTACCTTGCACCTTGATTGCCGATATGTACCCCGAAGAATGGAGGCTGACAACAACATCGCCTCCGATAAGTTCCCAGCCGTCGTTTGTTTTCTGAGGTACAGCCGTTTCTGCAAACTCGCCAAGCAGTAGTTGCGGGATGTTGCGCTCTTGTGTCGTAATCGGGAAACGCCAAGTGTAAATTTCGCTGCCCATGGGCGATAAGGCTGTTACCGCCAACAGGTCGCGCTCCTGCCAATTGGCGGGCAAATTGAGCAGAAGTTTGTCCTTTACTCCCGGCACAACGTTTGGCGGAAATGCAGTCCCGCTTTCAACTATCTGCGGATTAACAGCCCCCCCTAACGGATTGGCAATGTCCACAAGTTGCCAGATAAATTTGCAGCGGCTCAAATTGGTAAAAGTAAACTTGTTATAGACCGTCAGCGTTCCATTAAAAAGCCCGTCGGCAGTTTCACTGCTCAATTGCAGGGGCGACCACAACTCCGCAACAGCATGAAAAACAGGCTTGGGGTTTCTGTAAGCGTTTACGATGCCTCCATTGGCAGAAGGCTTTTCAATGGGCTTTCCGTCCTCTTTTACAAGTTCGTCGGCAAAAGATGAGAGAAACAGTCCCATTTGTTTGCCGTTATTTACCGATTGCCATGTTTTTGTAAAAACGGCATCATTAATGGACTGAATCGGTAGCTCTTCCACATCGGCGGGACTGATGACAGGCCGTCCTTCGAGTAATTTGCTGCGGCTGTCGGCAGCCATCAGAATGACACTTGGATGGTTTAAGTCGCGGCGGATGGTGGCAGCAGGCGCACTGCCTTCTGCAACCGTGTAAATCACATACAAACCAAGTGAGTCGCAAACATCGAGCAAATGCGCATCGGGCTGATAGAACGGGTTATATAATGCATTGGCATTCAGTTCTTTGAGCAACAGGCCGTCTAATTCGCTGATTTGCCTGCCGACACTGATACCGCTTTCGTGCCAATGCGCCCGATATTTTACCCCACGCAACTTCATTTTTTTATCGTTAATATAAAGCCCGTCATTTTTGACCGCAACGGTTCTAAACCCGACAGTTTGGGCAGTTCGGTGCAGTACTTTGCCTTGCGAATCTTGCAATTCCGTTACTAAACGGTAGCGCTGCGGAAGTTCATCAGACCATGCCTGCACGCCCGAAAATGTTGTCGTAAACTGGAACCCTGCGGTGTTATCGGCAGATATTGGCTTGATATTGCTCTGCAAAAGAATGCCCGCTGTTTTCCCTTCCATATCTTGCAGATAGGCAGCTATTTGCACATTGTCCTTTTTGTTGATGTATATCTGCGCTGTCAAATAGCCGCCGGCTTGCGTTTCAACGGTCATACCCGTGATATGTACAGGCGGTAATACTTCCAAATATACAGGCTTGTAAATGCCGCCAAACAGCCACATGGGTACTTTGCCCTGTGCGATGGCAGCATTGGTACTGCGTTTGCTCACCGCAACTTCCAACTCATTGGTTGTGCCCAATTTTAACAGTGAGGATACGTCAAAAACAAAGCGTTCGTAACCTCCCTGATGCGTACCGAGATTAACCCCGTTCAGTTTGACTTCTGCGTCTGTCAGAACGCCCTCAAATACGAGATTGATATGCTTGTCTTGCCAAGTCGGCAATGCCATAAACTGATGCTTGTAAACAGCTTTTTCATCAGACGACACAGTACCGAAGCTGTATTCGCCAAAACCTTCGGTTTCCCAACAAGCAGGCACGTTGATTTTTTGCCAACTGCCCGATTTTCTGCCTTTATCTATTTGAAAATCCCACTGTGCAGGGTTTTCTCTGTCTGTGCCTGAAAGAAAGTGGATTTGTGAGGTTTGAGCAATCAGTTGCAGGCTGAGCACCAGCCAAAGCAGGCAACAACTGCCAAGCAATCGGAACATAGGACGGCGGATTTTGATGCAAACAATTTAGGTTTTTTGCAGGAAAACACAAAAGCCCCCGCAAATGCAGAGGCTTTTGAAAATGTAAGATATAAGCTTAGGTTTATCCGTTTGCAAGCGCTTCGGCACCACCCACAATCTCGAGGATTTCTTTGGTAATGGCAGCCTGACGCGAACGGTTGTAAATCAGACGCAGTTCTTTGAGGAGCTCGCCTGCATTTTCGGTTGCTTTGTCCATGGCAGTCATACGTGCGCCGTGTTCGGAAGCGTTGGACTCGAGCAATGCTTTATAGAACTGAATTTTCAGTGTTTTAGGCAATAACTCGGCCACAATGCTTTCCTTATCAGGCTCGTAAATAAAGTCGGTAGATGATTCGGCAACAACCGGACGGTCATCGGCAGGTTGTAGCGGCAAATAAGGAACCGTACGTACAATTTGCGTCGCAACGTTCTTAAACTCATTGTAAACCAACTCTACGGCATCGTATTTTTTGCTCAGGAAGCCCTCCATTGCGAACTCCGCCGCCAGTCGTACTTGGTCGAAGGAAAGTTTACCGAATAATTCGGTAAAGTCCTCTACCAATGGCACGTTTCTGCGTTTGAAGAAATCGCGCCCTTTGCGGCCAACAGCCAAAACAGTTACGCGACCGGCTTTGTGCTGTGCGGCATATTTGCCGTTCATCAGCGCGCTGCATGCCTTGATTACGTTCGTATTAAAGCTCCCGCACAGACCACGGTCAGAAGTAATGCAGACAATCAGTACGTTTTGTACGGTGCGACTTTCAGAGAACGCATTAGCCGATTGTTCTTCAACGGTAGCCATAATATTGGTCAGGATACCTTGAAGGCGTTGCGAATAGGGACGCATTTGGATAATGGCATCTTGTGCGCGGCGTAGCTTAGCAGCAGCCACCATTTTCATCGCTTTGGTGATTTGCTGCGTAGAGCGCACCGAATTGATTCTATTTCTTACTTCCTTTAAACTTGGCATTGCTGAAATGCTTAAATACGTCGTAAATCAAAAATTATTTTGCAAAACCTTTCGCCAAATCGGCTGCTACTTTTTTCAGTACAGAGGTGATTTCATCATCCAACTTACCTTGTGCCAAACCTTTCAGCACTTCCGGATAGTTGGCTTCCAACTGCGTAGTGTACAGTTGCTCGAACTCACGTACGCGGTTTACGGGAACGTTATCCAACAAACCGTTGGTAGAAGCGTAGATAATGGCAACTTGCTTTTCTACCGGTACGGGCGAGAACTGACCTTGCTTCAAGATTTCTTGGTTGCGGCGACCGCGCTCAATAGTCAATTTGGTAGCTGCATCGAGGTCAGAACCGAACTTAGCAAAAGCTTCCAGTTCGCGGAACTGCGCTTGGTCGAGCTTCAGCGTACCCGCTACTTTCTTCATGGATTTAATTTGAGCAGCACCACCTACGCGAGATACCGAAATACCTACGTTGATAGCCGGACGGATACCTGAGTTAAACAGGTTAGACTCGAGGAATATCTGGCCGTCGGTAATGGAAATTACGTTGGTAGGGATATAAGCAGAAACGTCCCCCGCTTGTGTTTCAATGATAGGGAGGGCTGTCAAAGAACCACCGCCTTTTACTTTGCCTTGCAGCGAAGGAGGCAAGTCGTTCATTTGTTGAGCAATTACGTCTTGCTTGTTCAGCTTAGCCGCACGTTCCAGCAAGCGAGAGTGCAGATAGAATACGTCGCCGGGATATGCTTCGCGGCCGGGGGGGCGACGCAACAGCAACGATACTTCGCGATAAGCAACGGCTTGCTTAGACAAATCGTCATAAACCACCAGCGCCGGGCGGCCGGTATCGCGGAAATACTCACCGATAGCAGCACCCGCAAACGGTGCATAGAACTGCATAGGAGCAGGGTCGGCAGCAGAAGCAGCCACAACGATTGAATAAGGCAAAGCACCGCCTTTTTCCAAAGCTGCAACCACTTGCGCAATAGTAGAAGCCTTCTGACCTACGGCTACGTAGATACAGTAAACAGGCTCGCCTTTATCGTAAAATTCTTTTTGGTTCAGGATGGTATCAATCGCAACGGCAGTTTTACCGGTCTGACGGTCGCCGATGATGAGCTCGCGCTGGCCGCGACCGATAGGAATCATAGAGTCGATAGCCTTGATACCGGTTTGCAGTGGCTCATTTACAGGCTGACGGTAAATAACGCCCGGTGCTTTGCGCTCCAGCGGCATTTCAAACAATTCGCCGGTGATTGGGCCTTTGCCGTCAATAGGTTGTCCCAATGTATCTACCACGCGACCTAACATGCCTTCGCCTACGCGGATAGAGGCAATTTTACGGGTACGTTTTACCGTATCACCCTCTTTGATACCGGCAGAGTCACCCAAAATTACCGCACCTACGTTGTCTTCTTCCAGGTTCAGCACCAAGCCTTGCGAGCCGTTGGAAAACTCCAACAATTCGCCGGATTGTGCTTTTGTTAAACCATAAATACGGGCAACACCGTCGCCTACCTGCAATACCGTACCGACTTCTTCGAGTTCGGCCTCGGTTTTAAAGTTTGAGAGTTGTTCTCTCAATATTGCTGAAACCTCATCAGGTCTAATCTGAACCATGATCGTATATGCTTAAAATGTTAGATGCAAAACTTATAATTCTTTGATGTAAGGATTGTAGCTGAACGCTTTGCGCAAATCGTTCAGGCGGCTGCGAACAGAGTCGTCTATTTGCTTATCGCCGATGGTCAGTACAAAGCCGCCAATCAGTTCCGGGTTTACTGTTACTTTCAGTTCTACCTCTTTGCCTGCTATGCGGCGAACTTCCTGCTGAAACTGATGCAACAGTTCATCGTTCAATGGCATGGCTGTTACCAACTGCCCTTGCTCGATATTATTCATCCGATTATACAGTTTGTGAAACTCTATGGCGATAGGCTCCAACATATCCTCGCGGTGCTTGCGAACGCTGATTTCAAAGAAACTGATAGTCAGCGGGTTCACATGTGAGCCGAATATTTTGCGGATGGTGTTGAGCTTGATGTCGCGGTTGATAATCGGGTTGCGCAACAATAAGCGGAGGCTTCTGTTCTCTTCACATACTTTTGCAAAGAGCACCATGTCTTGGTGCACTTCGTTCAGCACGCCTTTTTCCTGTGCAAGACCTGCCAGCGATTTGGCGTATCGGGATGCTACTTTAAATTCTGACATCGCGTTAGTTTACTTTCAGGTCTTTGATGTATTCTTTTACCAGCTCTTCTTGTGCGCTGCGGTCGCTCAATTTGGCACGAAGTACTTTTTCTGCCAGTTCCAAAGAAAGCGTGGCAATCTGATTTTTTACTTCGGTCAGTGCCGCATTCTTCTCATTATTGATGGTTTCTTGTGCCTGTTTGATTAAGCGCTGACCTTCTGCACTTGCTTTTTCATGTGCTTCATTAATCAGGCGGTCAGCGGCGGCCTTGGCCTCACGCAGCATTTTGTCGCGCTCGGCGCGGGCTTCTTGCAACAATGCCTCATTTTCATTTTTCAGTTGCGCCATTTCGGCACGTGCACGGTCAGCAGCCTTCAGCGCATCTTCAATTGATTTATTGCGTTCGTCAATGCTGTCCAAAATGGCTTTCCATGCAAACTTTCTCAGCAGGAAAAGTACAATTAAGAAAAATAAACTTGTCCAGATAATCAAGCCTAAGCCGGGAGTAACTAATTCCATTATCGTATAGGTTTTTAGGTCAAAATCACAAATAACATTTCTCTAACCAATCAGGAAAAAGAAGCCGCCTGCACTAACTGCCGACGGCTTTCTTGGTTAGTCTTAGGCGTTGCCCACGATGAAACATACCGCAATGGCAAACAGAGCGGCACCTTCAATCAGACCTGCTGAAATCAGCATAGCAGTTTGAATACGGCCGGCCATTTCAGGCTGACGAGCCATAGACTCAACAGCGCTGCCACCGATACGGCCGATACCCAAACCGGCACCCAAAACTGCAATACCTGCACCAATACCTGCGCCCAGCGCGCCTGTAGTGCCAGTCATTTCCAGAAGAATGTTAGACAACATGTGTGATAAAAGTTAGAGATATATAAATTGAGTAAATCACTCCAAGATTAATGGTGAGCTTCGTGATGCTCGTGTTCTTCAATTGCCAAACCGATAAACAGTGCTGAAAGCAGGGTGAAAATGTAAGCCTGCAAAGCAGCAACAAACAGTTCGAGGAATGTGATGGCAACCACCACAAAACCTACCGGTAAGCCAAGAATTGCATTTTTAAAGATGAAGATGAAACTTACCAAGCAAAGGATAACGATGTGTCCTGCGGTAATGTTGGCAAACAAACGAATCATCAATGCAAACGGCTTGGTCAAGATGCCGATGAGTTCTACGGGAATCATGATAATCAGCATCAACTTAGGCACACCCGGCATTGCGAAGATGTGCTTCCAGTAGTCTTTATTGCCCGAAACATTGGTGATGATGGCGGTAAAAGCTGCCAATGTAAGCGTAAAAGCAATATTACCTGATGCGTTTGCTCCGGTTGGAATCAGCCCCAGCAAGTTGTTCACCCAAATAAAGAAGAACAATGTCATCAGGTAGGGCAAATAGGTTTTGTATTTCTTCTCGCCAATGTTAGGAATAATCACATCATCGCGAACGAACAGAATGAGCGGCTCAATAAACGCCTGCAAACCGCTTGGTGCCTGCCCCGGTCGCTTTTGATAGGCTTTTGCAACAGAGGTAAAAATAACAATCAGTATAATGCAGGCTATGAACATGGAAGCTACGTTTTTGGTAAACGAAAGGTCAATAACTTTTTTGCCGTTAGCTTCCTCAATGTGCCCATGATTGAGGCGATAAACACGGTCGCCGCGTATTACTTGCTGCTCGCCGTGATGAAATTCGCTTGACAGAAAAATGTCCAGATGCCCGTCTGTAATCAGAATGACAGGTAGCGGGAGCGATACATGCGCAACTGTTCCGTCGCTTTTGTGATAATCAAAAAAGTGCCAATCGTATGCATCTCCAATGTGATGAAGAATCATGTCTTTGGGCGAAAAGGCATCATCTCCGTGATTGTCGCCCTTGGCGAAAGCAGCATTTGAGAATACAAATAAACTGCTAATTATCAGTAGGTTACGTAAAGTTTTAAGCATCTTTTTTATCCGTCTTTCCGGAATTTTGGCGCAAGTTAGCCATCAATGATTTAATTTCAAAAGCAGTAAACAAGAAATACATAACAAAGAAAGTAATCGTAAAGTGCCATCGTGCGGCTTTGTCTTTTACCTGCCAAAAGAAAACACCCAAAATGACGGCTGAAATCAGCAGGCGAATGGCTGTTGCGCCAAGTGTGTAATTAGGGAAATCAAGCGGTTCTTTGTTGCTCTGATAGACCATGTAGTAGGTCAGGAGCGTTATAACAAAAAAATATCCCAGTAAATACCACGAGTATGGCACGATGAGTTCTGCCTGCCAAAGACCGAGCAGTACCATAACAGCGGCACACAAGAGCGTAAGAAGAGTCAGGCTTTTGATGAATGGCTTCATGTGATTTTATTTTAGGAATTGTTTTTCATCAGGCTGCGCAGGATATGAAAAAGTGCGGCAAACAAAAAGAGCATCATACATGCCATCGTGCCAAGAGATTTGGGCAGGGCAAAATAGCTGTCTGCCCAACGGCCTGCCCAATATCCCAACAGCAGTGCCCCTGCCAGCTCAAAAGCCATTCCCGAATATTTCAGGTAGTTATTAAGCTGTTTTTGGGGTTTGTTTACCGGCTGCATCTTCTGTTTTGATGGATTTGATGCTTTCGCCCATTTTGCAGGTTCCGTTGAGTTTGGCACCGTTTTCTACAACAAGCTTGGCAGTATATATTTCGCCGGTTACTACGGCTGTGGCTTTCAAAATCAGCACTTCGCTTATTTCAATAGTGCCTTTTACTTCGCCTTCTATCTCGGCATTCTGTGCGTAAATATTGCCTTCCAGCAATGAGCCTTGCCCCATGGCAAGTTTTTGCTTACACCTGATATTGCCTTTCACCGAACCATCTATTCTGATGTTGCCGGGAGTGTCTATATCACCTGTGATTTGCGTTCCTTTACCGATAATATTGGCAATGGTACTGATGTTTTCCTGTACTTTACGCTCTTCTTTGGATGAATTGAACATGGCCATAGTTTATGAGTTGTTTGCTGGGCAAGTTAATTAAAAAGAAATGTATTGTTCGGGATTTACGGGACTTCCGTTATACCATAGTTCAAAATGCAGATGAGGCCCGTCGGTCAGCTCGCCGGAGTTGCCGATAATGGCTATGATGTCTCCGGCACGAACGGTTTCTCCTGTTTTGCGCAACAATACCGAATTGTGCTTATAGAAAGAAATCAGTTGATTTTTGTGTTGGATACCAATGGTGTAGCCCGAATCCTGTGTCCATGAGGAGATAATTACGGTGCCGTCGGCTACTGCTTTGATAGGTTCATTTTTGCGTGCGACAATGTCCACGCCGTAGTGCTGTTGTTGCGGCTCAAATTTGCCTAACAAAACCCCCTTCAACGGTGTAAAAAACACAAAACTTTTCAGTTGGGCATTGGCTGCATTGCGAACGGGACGCGTAGCGGAAGCCTCCATTTCAAACTCGTTGCGAAAAGACGAATCAAGCGGATTGATTTTAGCAACCTCCTCGGGATTGACTTTAACCGCATTGGCATTTCCGCTGTCCTTGCGAACGTTATTATAAGGTGTTTCGCCCAGCATGACAAGTTTTAAGTCGTTGATGTAGCGGTCGCGCGCTTCCAAAGCCTCCGACAGTGAATCTATGCTCATCGCCAAACTCACTATTTGCCGTTTAATATCGTTTTCGTTTTGCGTACGGCTTTGGAAGTAACCGATTAACTGATAAAACATCAGGCCCGCAAAAAAACACAGGACGAGCAAGCCGGCAAGCCCGACTAATACGCTTGCTCCTGTCAGTCGTATGCTGAAGCGCGGCGCCAGTGTTTCTGCATCGCGGATAATCAGCCACAAACGATGCGATAACCAGTCGTAAATAGTCTTCTTTTCCAAAAAAATCGCCAATAGTTTACGGCAAAAGTAGGGATTTATTTTCGTTTTGGGCTGATTTCTTCTGCCGCGCTTTTTGTTATATTTGCAAGCAACATCCCTTGCCGCTATCGGAACATCGCTGTACTCCTTTCTTCTGATGAGTTAATTTTCATGCGCATACTTCTTCATTTTTATCGGTGGTTGCTATTGGGCACGGGCTTAATAATGCTCAATGCCTGTCAGGTATATCATGATACGACCGCCCGATTCAATGCTTATTTTCTTGCCAAAGAAAAGATGCTGGAAGTAGAAGCAGCTTTATTGGCTGCAGCTCCTAATGACTACGGCGATATACTGATGGTATTTCCTCGGATTGATTCTGCTTCGGGCGCTTCGCAAAAGACAGGGCTGGAATATGTTATTGAAAAGGCTTCTTTACCTATCAAATTTCATGAGCGCAGCAAATGGGTGGACGATTGTTACCTGTTGATTGGCAAAGCACGGCTCTATATGGGCGATTTTCGGAATGCCGCCACTACCTTTAAGTACGTCAATACGAACAGCCCTGACCCTGATGCACGACATACGGCGCTGGTATGGTTGCAAAGGCTTTTTATTGAACAAGACAACAGTAAAGATGCGCTGTATGCGGCCGAGTATCTGAGCAAAGACGATAACCCGATTAATAATGACAATGCCCGCGACTTTTATCTGAACATGGCGCATTATTATCGGTTGGAGCAGGATTTGCCAAGAACCTCGGCTTATCTTGAAAAAGCATTGCCTTTTATCACCAACAAAGAAATGCGCATCAAAGCACTTTTTATTATTGCCCAAATCAGTCAGCGATTGGGTAAGTCTGAAAAGGCCTACGAATATTACAGCCAACTGACGCGCAGCAACCCTCCATATGAGATTCTGTTTCTTTCGCAACTCAATACGGCCGGTGCAGTTAATTTCGCAGATGAAGATGCGGTTGCCAAAGCAGATAAAACCTTACAATCGCTGTTGAAAGACCCTAAAAATACCGAGTACAAAGACCGCATTTTGTTTGAAATAGGAAGTTTTGAAGTAAAACGCGGCCGATTGCAACAGGGATTGGAGGCTTACCGACAGTCGTTAGCTGCTACGGCCAAGCCACAACAAAAAGCCACAACTTACCTGCAAATGGGCAAAGTTTACTACGAACGTTTGCAGGATTATGCAAATGCGGCTTTGTACTATGACAGCGCCTCCCAAGTGCTGCCGACCTCTTCGCCCGACTACGACGCAGTGAAGCGACAGGCCGGCATTTTAGGCGAATTTGCCGAAGAACAGGCCAAAGCAGCAATTGCCGAACGCCTGCTGCGACTTTATGCAATGAGCGATGCCGAACGCAAAAAAGCACTTGAAAAGGAAATCGCAGATGAAAAAGCCGCGATAGACCGACAACTCAAAACCGCTCAGCAAGACGCAAGCCGTTCGGGAGTGCCTGCTTTGCCTGCCAATAATTTCCCCGGTGCATCGGGCAACAGCAATACTTGGTATTTCTACAACGTACAAACCGTTGCCAACGGCAAAACAGCTTTTGCCCGCACATGGGGTAATATCCCGCTGGCAGACAACTGGCGGCTGTCCGACAAAGTGCGCGATTCGCAACCCGACGAAATCATGCGGCCAACGACAGCCAACACGGCAGAGAAAGGCAAGGAAAACCGACCACAGGAGGCAGACCGTTATGCAGCAGTAAAGCCGATGGACAAACGATTGGCTGAAATTCCTGCCGACGAAGCAGAAGCAAAGCAAGTCCGTTTGGCATTGGCAGAGGCGCTCTATCAAACAGGCAAAATGTACTTTCAGATGCTGGAAGAACCTCAGAAAGCCCGTGCAAATTTGGAACGATTTGTACAATTGGCACCCGACCATCCGAAAGTGCCCGAAGCACTGTACACCATCATCCGCCTGTGCAGCGAACAAAAAGACTGTCAGCCCGATGCTTACAAACGCCAACTGCTGGAAAAATACCCCGAATCATCCTATGCGCAGTTGCTGAATAAGGCTTCAGGCGATAAAAACGAGGGAGCAGCAGATGCCGATTCGTTTCAGGCAGTGGCAGATGCAGCGGTTGTAAAGGCATATGCTGAAGCCTATGAACTGTATCGCAGCGGACAATATGCGCAGGCGCTTGACCAATTCCATCAAATGGAGGTGCGCTACCCCGGCAATCCGCTTAGCGAACAAATCTCAATGCTGAAAATTTTATCCCGTTTGGCATTGGAGCCTGCTTCGGTGCAGGCAGAAAATGACCTGAAAAACTTTATTACTGCCGCTCGCCGCCCCGAACTCGTGGAAATGGCAAAGGCGGTATTACAAAAAATAGAAGAACGCAAAAAACCATGAATCGCACCATTGCAGCCATTGTACCCATGCGCCACAACAGTGAGCGCGTTCCCGGAAAAAACTACCGCTCATTCAACGGCAAGCCGCTGTTTCACTACGTAACGGAAAGTTTGCTGAAAGTGCCGGCTATCACCCAAGTAGTGATTGATACCGACAGCCCGACAGTAATAGACTATGCGCGGAAGCACTTTCCACAAGTAATTCTGCTGGAACGCCCCGAGCACCTGCGCGACGGCTCCATCCCGATGAACGACGTGCTGCTCAACGTTATCAATCAGGTACAGGCCGATTTTTACCTGCAAACTCACAGCACCAACCCTTTGCTGAGTGCGGCAACTATTCAGAAGGCAGTGGATTTATTTCTCAAACAATACCCGATTTATGATTCGCTGTTTTCGGTAACGCGTCTGCAAACCCGCCTGTGGGACGAGTTAGCCCGTGCCATCAATCACAACCCCAATATATTGTTGCGCACACAGGATTTGCCGCCCGTTTACGAAGAAAATTCATGCCTCTATTTGTTTGATAAAAAAATTTTGGTAGAAAGGCACAACCGAATCGGCAACCGCCCTTATTTGCTTGAAATTCCTAAACATGAAGCCCTTGATATTGACGAGGAGATAGATTTTACCGTAGCTGAAATGGTACACAAGGCAGTATATGGCGGATAAGTCAAACGCCACCCTCCTATCCGAATTGCCGAAAACGGCAAACCAGCAAAAAACCCCGACTGAAAGCAGACGGGGTTTTTTCAAACTTACAACTTAACCCTATTGATTTGAAAAAAGAAATTGAACATCCTACCATTTGCAGTCCTAAACCTCCTGCCTCAGATGACATAGAAACATAAGCGCTCATGTAGTGTTCAAAATTATGAAAAAACGTGGGGTTTGCAATCTTAATTTATGTTAAATAGTTTTCAGCAGGTTTTCTTTGAGCAATTTAAACTCTTCGGGAGTAATCAGCCCTTTGTCTAATAGCTCGGAAAGCTCGCGCAGTTTGGCCAGCGCATCGTTGGTGCTTGTGCCGCCCGCCGATTTGGGAGGCTGTTCGCTGCCTGTGGCTTTATTGGCTTCTGCCGTTGTTTTTTCTTTGCGCAACTCTTCCACAAAGGCTTTGCCGCGCTCAAATTGTTTCTTGTAGAAATCTTTAAAAGCCTCTACATCAAAGTTTTGCATATTACCGCCATTTTCAAAGTGTGTCATAAAAACCTGCCCTACGGCGTAGGTGGTTGCCCCCGAAATAGCTGCCATGCTTACCCCGCCTATAACGCTGCCTAACCCGGGAATCACTTTGATGGCTTCCGCGCCCATGCGCGAAAGTGCGCTGCCCGTCAAGGTTGCCAACAACGTTTTAAACTGCGACTCGGAAAAGTTAATCTCGTAGATTACGCACAATTGTTTCAGCATATCCATCTGGATAGCTGTAACAGCCACCATGTCAGCCACCGGAATAGGTATTAGGCCGGCACCCATTGACCACATCACGCTGCTTTTGATAACGGCTTCCGATTTGTCTTTGCGGCTGCCCATGGTTTCTTTAATCTTATTTAAAAAATAGTCTATCATTGTGATTGAGTGTTTGAATGCAATGTCAGGAACTCTATTGCATTGAACGGATGCCGTCTGATAAAGTTAGCATTACTTGCCTTCTTCGTCTTTCTTTGTGATTTTGCGGTCGGGCAGGTGCTCGTCCAAGAAAGCGTTGATTTCGTCAATGCTCTTGGTTGAAACAATTTCGCCGAACGAATTGATACTTACTTCAAAGCCTTCTAATGCCTTGTTCACTTTGGGCTTGGTTTGTTCGTCTGTCGTTTTTTTATTAATTTTCTTTGCCATAACGGAAGCGATTAGGTTGCTGATTGGAAATTTTTGTACGGATACGATGTGAAGTATCCTTACCGTTTGTAATCGGTAATTTGCAAAATAATTTACGGAATTTCATCGGAATAATGCGCGAATTCATCCGAAATATTGTGATAGGGCTATTGTTTTCCTTATTGCTTGCAGGTTGCAGCCTTGCGCCCGCAGGCGAGGATTGGGATTCGCCCGTAGATATTCCCGAAGGGCAAATTCGGCTGGCAACGGACAACAGCATATTAGTTTTCAGCAATGCGGGCGGCATACCCGATGCGGATGCCAACGGCTACCTGCCCATGCCCGTAGGCTTTTTGAGTTTGTACCGCCAACTGTCGTTTGCAGACCGCCGTTCGGTGCAACTGCGGTTTACGGGCTTTGACCTGCGCGGCATTCGCCCGCCGTTTCGCGTAGAGCGCAATGTTTCGATCACGCTTTTTTTGGGTAATACGCGCAGTTTTACCGCCACCGCCCCGAGCGATTTGCAACTTGTCATCACCGAAATTTCGGGGAATACTGTCAAAGGCAGATTTTCGGCTACTGCCGTCAATATAACCAACTCTAACGACCGCCTGCGCATCAGCAACGGGCAGTTTCATATCACTTTTACCGAACTGTAAACAATCACATGATTAAAGTAGAACACATCGGCATTGCCATCAAAGGACTTTCAGAGGCGAACGAATTGTTTCACAAACTGTTTGGCAAAGCACATTACAAAATTGAAGAAGTCGGCAGCGAAGGGGTAAACACCTCATTTTTCCAAATGGGCGAAACCAAGATAGAGTTGCTGGAAGCCACCCGCCCCGACAGCCCCATTGCCAAATTCATTGAGAAAAAGGGCGAAGGGCTGCACCACATCGCCTTTGAAGTGGCGGACATCCGCGCGGAAATGCAACGCTTGCAGGCAGAAGGTTTCCAACTGCTCAACGAAACGCCCAAACGCGGCGCAGACAACAAACTCATCTGCTTTTTGCATCCCAAATCTACGGGCGGCGTGCTGGTAGAACTCTGTCAGGAAATCAAACCGCAAGACGCATGATGCAGGGCGCACAATTCTTGGGTTTCGGCAGAAGCGGACAAAGCAACGTAACGTTTCCATCTATCAACCCGCGTACTAACGAGCCGACGGGTTTTACGTTCTACAAAGCAACCGAAAGCGAGTGCCGCTGTGCCGCTGAGCTTGCCAAAAGCGCTTTTGAGCAAATGTGGCACATCAGCGACCGACAGCGGGCTGCCTTTTTGCGGGCAGTTGCCGCCGAGTTAGAGGCTTGTGCCGATGCGCTCATGCAGGCAATTATGGCAGAAACCGCGCTGCCCCCGTTCCGCATCATGAGCGAACGCATGCGCACGCAGTTTCAACTCACCTCTTTTGCCGATTTGCTGGAAAAAGGCGGCTGGCAGGAAGAGCGCACCGATGCCGCACAACCGCAGCGGCAGCCCGTTCCAAAGCCTGCTTTGTATAAAAGGCTTGTGCCGATTGGTCCCGTTCTGGTTTTTGGGGCGGCGAACTTTCCGCTGGCTTATTCCGTAGCGGGGGTGGACAGTGCCGCCGCGTGGGCTGCGGGCTGTCCCGTGATTGTCAAGGCGCATCCCGCCCATCCGCGCACCAGCGAACTGACGGCGGAAGCCATCGTCAAGGCTGCCAAAGACACCCGAATGCCCGAAGGCATCTTTTCCATGCTGTTTGACAACGGGTTCGGCACGGCGCGATGTTTGGTACAACATCCGTATATCAAAGCATGCGGTTTTACGGGTTCGTTGGCAGGGGGCATGGCACTCTACCGCTTGGCACAGGAACGCACAGACCCCATTCCGTTTTTTGCCGAAATGAGCAGCCTCAACCCCGTGTTGCTGTTGCCCGAAGCCCTGCAAAATCGGGGCGAAGCCATCGCCGCGCAACTCACGCAATCTATCACCAACAACATGGGGCAGTTTTGCACCAAACCCGGCTTGCTGTTGATGCCCGAAGGCGAAGCCGCCCAAAATTTTTTACATCACCTTTCGCAAGGCATTGCGCAAACGGCGGCTGAAACGATGCTCAACGAGGGTATCGCCACCAACTACAACCACCGCCGAATGCGGGCAATGGAACAGGCAGGCGTAGAAATTTTGGCTGTATCCGACCGCAAGGCACGTATGGAAGACCAAAACATCGGCATACCTGCCTTGCTGAAAATCAGCGGCAAACAGTTTTTGGAAAACCCGATTTTTGCCGATGAAATTTTCGGACCTTGCAGCATTGCCGTTGTTTGCAAAAACGAGGGCGAAATGTGGCAATGTCTGGCGCAATTGGAAGGGCAACTTACCTGTTCCATCTTCGGCGAAGAGCAGGAATTGGCAGCCCGTCGCAACCGCCTGTTTGCAATGGCGGAAAAAGCGGGCAGGCTGATTTTCAACGGCGTACCTACGGGCGTGGAAGTTTCGGCGGCAATGCAGCACGGCGGCCCGTTCCCTGCCACCACCGATGCGCGCTTCGGTTCGGTTGGCAGCGATGCCATGCGTCGTTTTCTGCGTCCCGTTGCGTTTCAGAATTGCCCTGAAGCTCTTTTGCCCCGCGGATAAAGGCAGATTGAGCGTAAAAAAATCAGCGCAAGCCCGCGTCATCTGCAAAAAAATCAGCGTTCAAGCACTGATTTTTTGACGGGGTTTGTGTTAAATGAATTACATCTTCGCGTACTTTGCGGGGGAAACCGTGTTTCTCAAACCCAGTCAGCGGACGAAGTCCCTGCCGGCGGTTTATTAAAAATACAGACATGACAGCTGCCAATACATTCAATATCAGCCAGTTGCTGCGCCCGCACATTGCGGGGCTGAAGCCTTATTCCTCTGCCCGCGACGAGTACAGCGGCAAAGAGGGCATATTTCTGGATGCCAACGAAAATGCCTTCGGTTCAGTTACCGAGCAGGCTTTTAACCGCTATCCCGACCCTTACCAGCAGGAACTGAAAGCCAAAATTGCCGAGTTGAAACATTGTCGCCCCGAGCAAATTTTTCTGGGCAACGGCAGCGATGAGGCGATAGACTTGCTATACCGCGCTTTTTGCGAACCGCATTTGGACAATGTGATTATTTGTCCGCCGACCTACGGCATGTACGAAGTTAGCGCGGAAATCAATTGTGTGGAAGTGCGCCGCGTACCGCTCACTGCCGAGTTCCAACTGCAACCGCAGGCGATTATGGAAGCGGTGGATTGGCACACCAAAATGATTTTCGTTTGTTCGCCCAACAACCCGACTGCTAACAACATGGCACCGGACGACATCCGCTACCTGCTGGAACATTTCCATGGGCTGGTGGTCGTAGATGAGGCATATATTGATTTTACCTCACAGCCGAGTTTTGTGCAATCGCTGGAAAAATACCCCAACTTAGTGGTGTTGCAAACATTCTCTAAGGCATGGGGTTTGGCGGCGTTGCGCTTGGGCATGGCGTTCGCCTCACCCGATATTATTCGCGTGCTGAACAAAATTAAGCCGCCATACAACATCAACGGCGTAACCCAACAGTTGGCATTAGTCGGTTTGAGCCGCACCGATACTTTCCGCGAAATGGTGAACGAAACGCTGCAACAGCGCGAAATGCTGGCAGCTACGCTCAAATCGCTGCCGCAAGTGCTGCACGTGTACCCGTCGGATGCCAACTTTTTGTTGGTCAAAGTGCCGCGCCCGAAGGAATTGTACGATTTCCTGACGCAAAACCGGGTAATTGTGCGCGACCGCTCTAAATTGGCACTTTGCGAAGGCTGCCTGCGCATCACGGTAGGCACAGCCGAGGAAAACCGCCAACTGGCAGCCGCGATTCAGCAGTTTGTGTAGATGGATGACATCCTGAAATATTACCTTGCCAATACGCTTGCTACGCCTTCGGTGATGGCGGGGCGACTCACCCACCCCATTACGCACATGCGCTATCCCGAAAGGCAAGTATTTACGCGTTTGCAAAAGTATGCCGATGATTTTTTTGCCAAAGGTACAGAACCTCGCCTGATAAGCCTGACCGGACTGCGAGGAACGGGAAAAACAACGTTGCTTTGGCAAACGGCAAATCACATCGGCAGTCGGTACGGGCAATCGGTTTATTTCTTCAATGTCAATACACTGAAAAACCTGAATATCAGCCTTTTTGCTGCATTAGAAGCCTTTCAGCAACACATCGTACAGCGGCGTTTTAACGAACTGACCGCGCCTATTGTGTTGCTTTTTGACGAAGTACAAGACGATGAGCAATGGGCGCAAACGCTGAAAATTTTGTATGACGAAGCCAAAACAGCATTTATTCTTTGCACGGGGTCTTCGGCTTTGCTGCTCAACAGCACGGCAGATTTGGCAAGGCGCATGTTCCTGCAACGGATTTTTCCGTACAATTTCAGCGAATTGCTCACCGTTCAAAATGTCGTACAGCCTGCCCTGAACCTCAGGCTTCCCGACAGGCAACTTGCCGAGCAACTCAAACAAATCATATTTTACAGCGAAGACGCAGCAAGTTGTCATCAGCAACTTGTTGATATTCAGCATGAAATACAGCCTGTTATTCACCGTTGGCAGTCGCAATTGCCCGACCTGCCGGAACGCTACATCAACTACCTGAATCTGCCCAACTTGTTGTTTTACGAAGATGCGGATGCCATTCATCAAAACATTCTTGATTTGCTGAAACGCATCATTTACGAAGACATTCCGACGCTTAAACCCGCCTACGAGGATTTGGGCAAAATAGAAAAGCTCATGTTGCGGCTGGCAGGTTCTGATGAAATCAATCCCGAAAAACTGGCGGGCATTATCGGTATGAAGCAACAGGCTATCCATGAATTGACGGACTTACTTGTAAAAGCTGAGTTGATAAACGTACTGCTGCCTTTCGGCGGACTTGACAGCCGCATCAACAAGCATAAAAAAGCGTTTTTCATGTCGCCATCGTTGCGGCGGGCATTGCTATACAGCCTCTATGGACAAATTTTGCCCGAACAATACCGCAGCAAGTTGCGGGAAGATGCGGTAATGATGTATCTGAAAAGAGTTTTGCCGGAAAATATCATTTCGTTTGCCGCAGGCAGCCCGACCGCCAACCCCGATTTTGTGATTGAAACGCGGGAACGTCCATTGGTGCTGGAAGTGGGTACACATAAAACAAGCACCGCCCAAGCGCGTGTCATACCTGCCCGTTACGGCTTGTTGGTATCCGACGGCAGCGATGTACCTCTGCTGAAAGAAAACACTGTTCAAATACCCTTTAACTGGTTTTTGTTGTTGTAGAAGGTACATAGCGCACCGTGTCCGTTGCACGTCGCCGTTGCACGTCGCCGTTGCACGCCGCCGTTGCACATCGCTTGTAAATCTGCATTCCTAAATCCGCCGATATGCCTTATTCGGTCAGTTTTTGGCGTAACTTTGCAAGTACTATGTCCTACTTCCAAAACATCCTCACCGCTGCCCGCACCCTTTGGCAAGGGATTCGCCTAACAGGTAAGCACCTGCGCGATGCCGTCCGCAAACCGCGACAGGGGACGCTGCCCGTGAGCGATACACAGTATTTCCATCAGGAACAGGGCATCGTAACGCTGCAATATCCCAAAGAGCAACTGCCCGTACCCGACAACGGACGCTATAAGCTGCACAACGAGATAGAAGACTGCATCGTTTGCGACAAGTGCGCCAAAATTTGCCCCGTCAATTGCATTGATATTGAGGCAATTAAAGCCCCAGAAACCATCGGGACGGCTTCCGACGGCACGCCTGTTCGCCTCTATGCGGCAAAATTTGACATTGACATGGCAAAATGCTGCTTCTGCGGACTTTGCACCACCGTTTGCCCGACCGAGTGCCTCACCATGACCCCCGAATACGATTTCAGCGTATTCAACTTGGAAGAAATGAACTTCAAATTTTCCAAGATGAGCGAGGAAGAAGTTGCCTTGCGTCGCGCTGAGGCTGCCGAACGGGAAGCCGCCAAAGCCGCTGCCAAGCAATCGGCTGCAACGGCTACTGCCGAGCCTAAAACAGCCGAAACCGCCGCGGAAGGCAGCCCCACACCTGCACCCAAACCGGCAGTTAAGCCCAAGTTGGTGATGAAAAAGCCGCCTGCCCCCCCACCTGCCGAACAGTAACGAATGGAAAACGGACTGTTGTTTTATCCCCTTGCCCTAATGGCGGTCAGTGCCGCGCTGTATGTGCTTTTCACAAGCAACCTGATGCGTGCCGCACTTGCTCTGATGATGGTATTTCTCTCATTGGCAGGCATTTACGCGCTGGCAGGGGCAGAGTTTGTCGCCGCAGCGCAAATCATGGTCTATGCGGGCGGCATCCTGATTATCCTTGTTTTCGGGCTGATGTTCACCTCTGAAAAAGACGGGCGACCGGCTACCTCTTCCCACCAGTATCAAGGGATAGCTGCTGTTTTGAGCATTGCTCTGCTGACTGCATTGGTTCGGTTAGGGCTGCATTTGCCGCAGGCAACGCCGCAAGCCGCGCCCCCTTCCATCGCCGATTTGGGAACGGCGCTGCTCACCGACTATGTATTACCTTTGGAAACGCTGGCAATGCTGTTGCTGTTGGCATTGGTCGCAAGCGTATATATTGCCGCACAAAATCAAAACAACCCCGATTCGCCATGATAGCGCAAATTGCAAAATGGTACTTCCGCAGCATAGGCTGGACGATTAAAGGAAGTATTCCGCCCGAAATCAAAAAATGCGTGGTAGTAGCCGCGCCGCACACCACCAACTACGACTACCCGATTGCGCTGTCCGTATTTTACACGCTCAACCTGCCCGTTCGTTTTTTGGGAAAAAAGCAACTGTTCCGTTTTCCGTTAGGCATCCTGATGCGGGCAACGGGCGGCATTCCCGTGGACAGAAGCAAAAACAACAACTTAGTGGAGTACATGGTCAGCCTCTTTGCGAAAAACGACCAACTCTACCTGCTCATCCCGCCCGAAGGCACGCGCAAAGCCGTTAAAGAGTGGAAAACAGGCTTCTATCGCGTAGCGGAAGCCGCAGGCGTACCTATCATCTTGGGTTATTTGGACTATGCCAAAAAAGAAGCAGGTTTCGGCAAAGTATTCTACCCCACAGGCGATATTGAGGCGGACATGAAAGAAATCAAAGCGTTTTACAAAAACATTACGCCCAAACACCCCGACAAATACCGCACGGAGGAATAACTGGGGATTTTTGGCGATAGAAATAAAGCATTCAAGCACGCTTTGCCCCTACGTAAGCCCCCGTGCCATCCGCTACAAAATCAGTGTTCCAAAAACGCGAAAATCAGATGTAAAATCGTATCTTGGCATGGTAATCATTTTTTACAAACTAAACTCTGCAAACACCATGAGCGATACACCGCCAAACACCGCCCTCACACCCACAGAAGCGCCTAAGCAAGAGCAAGGCAAATTTGATTTTAACAAGTTGATGGACGATGCCAAAGCTATTTTGGGCATCTTACAGGAAAAAGGCAGCGCGGTAGCCAAAGAAATTCAGGAAGAATTAGACGACATCCGCGCCAAAATGGCCGATGAGACCACCCGCGAGGAGTACAAGAAAAAGGCAATGGACACTTTCGCATCCATCAAAAGCCGCGTGAAAGAGCTTGCCGATGATGCTGATGACGAAGTAAAGGAAACCTTTGCGGAGTTACGTCAGGAATTTGACGAAAAAGTAGCCAAAGCCAAAAGCGGCGAACTGATGAAAGAAATTCGCGAAGAATTGGAAGAGTTCAAAGAAGATGTACAGGAGGCCTTCACAGGGCTAAAAACCCGCTTTTTCGGTGAAAAGAAAGCCGACGATGCGGGCAATAAGCAGGATGCATAGGTAAAAATTTAGTTGTATATTTCGCAAAGACGCTAAAAAAATTAGCCTCTTTTTTTTATCCGTCAGCTATTGTCGCCCTTTCAATCCAATTTACCTTGTCAAACTTCCCCAAAAATCGGATAGAAGCGTGCAGCCTTTGCGTACCTTTGCCCTATGATGGAGAAAGTAAAGCCCAAAAAACACTTAGGACAGCATTTCCTTAAAGATTTAAATATTGCAGAACGCATTGCGGGTTTGCTGTCGGGGCATGGCGGCTACCGAAAGGTGCTGGAAATAGGGCCGGGTATGGGCGTGCTGACGCAGTTTCTGGCAAAAAACACCGCTTGTGAACTGCATCTGGCAGAAGTGGACAGCGAATCAGTCGCCTATTTACATAAAGTCGGCTATGTGCCTGACAATCAACTGCATCATGCCAACTTTTTGGAAATGAACCTGACTGAACTTGCACAGAGCGAACCTTTGGCGCTGGTCGGTAATCTGCCGTATAATATTTCTTCGCAAATATTTTTTAAGATGCTGGAAAACAGGCATTTCATCCCTGAAATGGTCTGTATGATACAGAAAGAAGTGGCAGAGCGGATAGCTGCCAAACCGGGCGGTAAGGAATACGGCATCCTGAGCGTATTGTTACAGGCCTTTTACGACATCCGCTATGAGTTTACCGTACATGAGCACGTATTTCAGCCGCCGCCGAAGGTTAAGTCGGCAGTAATTACCTTGCGCCGCAATGCTACCGCTCAACTTGGTTGCGATGAAAGGCGATTTTTTACGGTTGTTAAAACGGCATTTAATCAGCGTCGGAAAACTTTACGCAATGCACTGAAGCCTTTGGGTATCCCTGAGGCTGCTGCCAATCTGCCGTTATTGGATTTACGCGCAGAAAGGCTCGGCGTAGCAGAGTTTGTAGAGCTGACCAATGCATTGGGCTAATCACTACAACTCAATTTCCACTCCTTTTTCCGATACGGTAATCGGATAGGTTTTCAGCGGAGGACATCCGTTGCCTGACAGTTCTTCCCCATTTTTCAGCGAAAACGTGTATCCATGCCAAGGGCATTGAATTTTGCAATCGGGTAACACGCGGCCTTTGTGCATGGCAGCCCGCTGATGCGTACATTCATTGCTGACGGCAAAAAATCCCTCCGGCGTATGCGTCAGGCAAATTTCCAGCTTATCGGCGCGTATGAGTGCAGTGGCGTAAAGCGGCACTTGTTCGTCGGCCTCCGCCAGTGTAGGAAAAAGGACGTATTGGGGCATGTTGCTAATAAGGTTTGACTACCTGAGTGAGTGCGCAAATTAAAGCATATTGCATTTTAGTTTTTACCGCGAAGCACGCAAGTTTTTACGGCAGATAAGAGAACGGTTTTTTTGACCAATTACTCAGGATGAAAGCCAACATAGCACTGCGTTATTCATCCAGAAATGCCAAAAAGAGGACATCATTCAATTACTCCCTGACAAGTTGCAGCCAGCCTTTGAACTCAAAAGGTTGTAAACTGCCGTCGGGCAGCGGGCGATTGGCTTGCAAGCGGTAGTAGTAAGTTCCGGCAGGCAGCCCTTCGCCGTCCCAGTTCTGTTGGTAGTTGTCGGTGCTGAACAGTAGCCCGCCCCAACGGTTGAACAGTTCCAGCCTGTGCGAACGATACAGTGGCAGTTGCGGAATCACGAAGCGGTCGTTACGCCCGTCGTTGTTAGGTGTAATCACATTCGGAATATTGATGGCGTGTTCAAAATCCAGACAAACGTCATTGCTCCAACTCTCTCTGCCTGTGCCTGCCTCTATGGCGCGGATGCGGAAGCAATGGCGGAAACCATCCAACACATTAATACCTTTGAAATTCAATGCGTTAGCCGTTCCAATGCGGGTAAAAGCTGTTGCATCATCTAATTTGCGCCAAACTTCGTAACGCGCCACTTGCGGCCACCCCTGATAGGCTGTCCAAGTCAGCAAAATTGTATTTTCCCGTGCTTCGGCGCGCAGTTGTATGATTGTGTGCGGATTGCCTGTATCGGTGCTGCAAGTGCCTGTTTGCGAACTTCGCACAATGCGATATTCATAGCGGTTGGCATCAGTATTGAGGTTGCGGTCGGTAAATAGCGTGTCCGTAGGGCGCACTGTCCCTATCGGTACAAAATCGGCACTGCCCATGCGTCTTTCTATCTGAAAAGCCTGCGGTAAATCGGGCGCACCGCTGATGCGAAAACGCACCTGCACCTGTGTGTCGTCGGTAGGTACGACGCTTACTGCCCATATTCTGATGGCAGTTGCATCAAAATAGACAGGCAAATTGAGCAGTGCGGCGGAGAGACAACCCACGGCGCTGCGTTCGCTCACACGAAGTTGTTTGGGCAACGTACTGTTATTCCACAAAACGACAATGCGGCTGCTGTCTGCGGAGGCTTCGGTGATTGTGCCGCCGCTGATTTGCCAGCTAAAACGTGAACCGCTCAGCCCGACCACCTCATAGCGATAGCCCCCTAAGTGATTGGCACAAATCAGGCTGTCGCTTTGTACCAAACGCGGACGCGGCAGCGGATGGACGGTAACAGGCAAGTTGATTGCCTCACCAACACAGCCCAATGCAGTGGTTTCTATGGCCTGCACACGCCCTTGCAAAGGTTGCAAACTGCCGTTGAGGCTGTTCCAGCGGATGGTAACAGCGCTTGTGCCGTTGCCCGAAATAATTGTTCCGCCTTGTACTTCCCAGCGGTAGCGCGAATTGGCTGCGCCATTGACTTGATAAGTGGCTGTACTGCTTTCGCAAATTGCGTTGCTGCCTGTAACGGCAGTTGCCGAAGGAGTGGGTTTCAACCAGACGGTCAGTGTATCGGAAGTGCCGAAGCAACGCGCAACAGGGGTTGTCAGCGTTTCCGTTGCCCATACTTTTACGGGCAAAGCGGCAGTACTTCCGGCAGGGAATACGACATTGCGCCAATTGATGACAACGGTATTCGTTCCCTGACCGCTTGTGATAGTGCCGCCGCCCTGCGTAAACCACTGATAAACAGCGCCTGGACTGCTCACGGGCAACTGATAACGGACATTGCCTGCGGCTGTTACGCACAAAGTATCTGCTTCGCCGATGGGTCGGGGCGGCTGTAAGTTCAGCCCGACCGCTACACGGAGCGTATCGCCGCCAAAGGTGCAAAGGGCTGCATCGGCATATTGTACGCTTACGCTTGCCTGCGGATTCACTGTACCCCAATTGACTTGAATAGCGGCTGTGCCCTGCCCTGAAACAAGCGTACCGCCCGTTACCTGCCAGCGATAAGTAAGCCCTGCGCGTGGATTAGCAATCCGATAGGCTATATTTTGCACGCCCGAGCAGGCAGTAGTTGCGCCCTGTATCTGCAATTTGGGCAGGCGCGGCGTTATCGTAATCAGAAAAGTATCGTTTCGGCTGCAAATGCCTGCGCTGTCGCGGCGGATATAGGTCAGTGTGCGCGCCACAGTATCGCTCAATGTCAAACGAAAAATCGGGTTGGCAATGTTGGCGGCTGAAAGATTGGCGGCTGGTGTCCAACTGTAACGGCTGCCTTCCATCGGGGCGGAGCCGATGCGCACGGTATCGCCGCTGCACACGTGCACTGTGCGGTTGATATTGGGTGCAACAGGTTGTCGGCTCACGGTTATCTGTACCGTATCGCGCGATTCGCAGCCTTGTGCATTGCGCACACGCAAAACGTAGGTGCGCACCAAGGGCGTGCTGCCACTGTGCTGAATTGTTGCCAAAGGATTGGCGACGGTTGCACTGCTCAAATCGGTGGCGGGTGTCCAGAGGTAGGTCAGTCCTGCCACGGGTGCGCTGCCCAATCGCACGGGCTGCCCTGCGCATACCTGCACGTCTGCACCTGCCTGCGCTTGCGGACGGCGATAAACGATTACGTCTGTTGTATCGCGCACCAGGCAGTTGTTATTGCTGATGGTCAGGATGTAGCGCGTTTGTACCGAATCGGCAGTGATGGCAGCCGTCCGCAAGGTCGGATTGGCAACCGTGTCGGAAGATAGCCCCGCCGCAGGAGACCAGCGGTAGCGCAGCCCCGTTATTCTTTCAAAACCCAAGGAAACGGCATCGCCTGCACAAACCCGCACCGTTCGCCTGCCGACAGGATGCGCAATGCGCGGCGCCACGCGAATCAGTACGGTATCGCGGCGCGTACAGCTTCCAAGCGCGTTGCTGACAGTCAGGATGTAGCGCAACTGCTGCTCCTGTGCGGTAGCATTAATCCGCAGCAAAGGGTTGGCAACAGTGGCATCGGAAAGCCCTGTGGCAGGCGACCATTGGTAGCGCAAGCTGCTTTGCGGGGCAATGCCCAACCGCACGGTCGTATCGCCGCAAATCTGCAAATCAGGCCCCGCATTGGCTATTACATTGCGCAGCACGCGGATTTCTACTGTATCGCGCACCAAACAATTGTTAGCAGCCTGTACGGTAAGGACATAGCGACGCACCACCGAATCGGCATCATTGACGACAAGTCCCGTAAACGTGGGATTGGCAACGGTGGAACTGCTCAATCCTGCGGCAGGCGACCACGTATAGGCAAATCCCTGCACGGGTGCAATGCCTATCTGCTGCGTTTGTCCGCTGCACAGGCGGAAGGTTTTGATGCCCCGCGCAATGGCAGGGGCTACGGTTATTTCAACGGTATCAGAATTGGAACAACCGGGCGGAGCAATCAGCGTGGCAGTTTGCACATAGCGCAGTTTAAGCGGTTCTGTTCCGTTATTGACAGGCGTAAAGGTTGGGCTTGCTACCTGCGGATTGCTCAGAAATGACAACGGTGCGCCATCTAATGCCGTCCATTGGTAGCGATAGCCGGAGAGTGCCTGCGGTGCATTCTGAAAAGGCACACCTGAACAGGCCAGCGCATCGGGGCCTGCATTGGCAACCCTGCCGGGTACATTGACGATAATTTCATCTACCCTGCCGCAAATATTACTACCGGTCAAGGTGTCTTTGGTAACAAAATAACTCAGGCGTAAGAGCTGCGGGCTGTTGTTGGTAACGGTCAGTGTCGGGTTGGGGATGTTGGGATTGCTCAGGCCGGTGGTCGGAAACCATGAATAGCGGTACTGCTCACCGGGCACGGGAGGCGTGCCAAGTTGTATGGTTTGCCCGTGGCAGGCCGTCAGGTCATTGCCTGCAAAAGCCGATGCGGCTACCACAGGGTCGGTCAGCATGGTAAAGTTCTTGATGGAATGGCGGTCGGTAGAGCCACCCGTGGCGGCAGTGAAGCCAAAGTAACCGGGGAAATTGATATTGAACTGCCCGCGTACCACAGGCGTGCCATTGATAGACACAACCACCAGCCCGTTCTGATAGGTGATGCGACAGCGTTGGTACTCATTGGAGCGCAAGGGCAGCGTTGCAGAGGTGGGTTGCGGCGGCTGCGGACATTCGGAGTAGTCGCGTTGGCCTTGCTCAAACCGAATTTGCACATTGGGAACGGGTGTTGCCCCCAAACAATTCTGCCATGTATCCAGTACTATCATCAGCCCCCTTGGGCGCGGCGGTATGCCAATGCCGCCGCCTGCCACTGCTCCCGTCGGCGGATTGGCAAGGAAGCAGAAGGCAATGCCATCGGCGGCTGTTCCTTCCCACATCCGAAACTCAAATTCTGCCGTCCAACGCTGGCAGGTGGCTAAATTGAGCGCACTTTGATAGAAAACAGAACCACTGGTGAAGTTCAGCGGGTCAGTCAGTATAAGCTCATCGCGGTCGGTGTCCACATCGCCACCTGTGTCGCCTGTATATGCCTGCCCTGCCAGCCGCCAGCCGTTGGTGTTCAACGGATTACCTTTTAATTCCGCAAATACTGTTGTTTGTGCGTGCAGTTGGTGCCACAGGAAAAGTGCAAACAGGCACAACGGCAATCGTTTTGCCGCCCGAGAGAGTAGTTCCATTTTCATCTTTGCAATTACGTATTGGAAAGATACGTCTGAAGCGCTGTCCGCACCTTGGGAAGCGGATAAACTTTATCGGGCATACCTTCCATTACAAATATACACAAACATGATAGGTCTTATAGCCCCCTCAGGTTCATGTGCATTTTGACAAAAGGCCACAAGAGCATAAACGTCTTGTGGCCTTGCAGTTTGTAGCAGGACTTGGAATTGCTTGCTTATGCTTACCTCCAGCCGCCGCCCAAAGCCCGATAAAGCCCTACTTTGCTTTCCAGCACCTTTGTTTTTACCTCTACAAGTTCCAATTTCACGTTGAGTGCTTCGCGCTGTGTGAGCAGTACTTCCATGTAGTCGGCGCGTGCAGCGCGGTACAAACTGTTGGAAATATCGACCGACTGGTTGAGAATATCAACCTCGCGTTGTTTCACCTCATAGCTGCGGCTGTAATTATCGGCCTTAGCTAACTGATTCAACACCTCCACATAGCCGTTCAGTACGGTTTGTCCGTAGCGATAAAGCGCCTGAATTTGCTGTGCATTGGCATTGAAGTAGGCCGCTTTGATGGCGTTTCGGTTGATGAGCGGAGCTACGGCATCGCCCGCCAGCGAATAGAGCACCGACTCGGGGCTCAACAAATAAGCAGGACGGAATGCCTGAAAACCTACGCCGGCAGTCATTCGGAAAGACGGATAAAAGTTAGCTTTGGCTACTTCAACATTTAAGCGCGCTGCCTGCAAATCTAATTCTGCCTGACGAATGTCGGCGCGATTGGCGAGCAACTGAGAAGGGATGCCCGTTTGGCTGCTGTCCAAAGCGATATTGAAAAAACTCTGCGAGTTGCGCGCAATTGGTTGAGGAGTGCGCCCCAGCAGGAAATTGATGCGGTTTTCGGTTTCCGTAATGCGCTGATGAACCTCATATTGCAGATTTTGCGTATTGAGCAACTGCGCCTCAAAACGATTGACGGCTAATTGGCTGACCTTGGCACTTTCTTTTTCCTTCTTGACAATTTGATAGGCATTGTTTTGGATTTCAATGTTTTGCCGAATGATTTCCAGCAGATTATCCAATGCCAGCAGTTCGTAGTAGGAATATGCGATTTCGGCTACCAGATTGGTTATCAGAAAGTTTTTACCCTCTGTGGTAGCAAGATATTTGAGTGCCGCCGATTTTTTGGCATTGCGCAGCTTTTTCCAAACGTCTAACTCCCACGAGGCAGCAGCGCTTATCATCAAATCGGAGAAGGGTGTGGGGAAGTGCTTTTCGGGCATAATTTCCAGCCCTTCCTCCACTGCGCCCATGCGCGTGTATCTGCCGACTTTATCCACCGCCGCACCGGCACCAAGCCCGACAAAAGGCAGATATTCACCTTTGCGTGCCCTGATTTCGTTGTGGCTGATTTCTATTTCCTGCATGATAATGTTCAACTCCTGATTGTTTTGCAAGGCTTCTTCAATCAGGGCGGCGAGTTTGTCGTCGTTGAAATAGGCTTTCCATTGGATGGCAGCCAGCGAGGAGGTGTCGCTAACCGCCCGATTGCCGAACTTATCGGGTAAAGTAGGTTTTGAAGCGCGATTTGTGGGCAGCATCGGCACGCAGGCTTGCAGCAGCCATATGCCCAAGATACCCGACAGGATGCTATTTTTTATCTTGGCTTTCATCTTTTCTGAGCAGTTTTTTAATCAGGGTTGCTAATTTTTTGTTGGAAATGGGGGCTTCGCCGTTGGGATAGTTTTCTACAAAATCCTCTGTGAGCGGATTTTCTTCCTCATCGCGAATGAGTTTTTTGCCTTCTGCCAACTTGCCGAAGGCATAGTACAAGCCCGGCACAATGATAACCCCGAACACCGTACCCAGCAACATGCCGCCCAGCGCCGAAGCACCAATAGTATGGTTGCCGACAGCACCCGCGCCCGTTGCCCGCACCAAAGGCACAAGCCCCGCAATGAAGGCAAAGGAGGTCATCAGGATGGGGCGGAAACGCATTCTTGCCCCCTCAATGGCTGCATCCATGATGCTCAAACCTTGGTGATGACGCTGTACGGCAAACTCTACAATGAGCACCGCGTTTTTACCCAGCAACCCAATGAGCATAATCAAACCGATTTGTGCGTAGATATCGTTGGCAAGCCCCATCATTTTGAGCAGCAAAAATGCCCCGAAGATACCCGGAGGCAGCGAAAACAACACCGCCAGCGGAATGATGAAACTTTCGTATTGGGCAGAAAGTACCAGATAAACGAAAATAAGTACGACTGCCAAAATGTACACTGCCTCGTTGCCGCGCCGTGCTTCGTCGTAAGAAAGACCTTCCCAAGCAATGTCGTAGCCTTGCGGCAAAGTTTGCTTGGCTACTTCCTGAATGGCGCGGATGGCATCACCCGAAGTATAGCCGTGGGCAGGCACGCCGCGAATGGAAGACGAGGTATAGAGGTTGAAACGGGTAATTTCGTTCGGCCCTTGCGTCTTTTTAAGTTGCATAAACGAAGAATAAGGTACCATTTCGCCGCTTTCGTTGCGGATAAACAGGTTGAGTATGTCCGAAGGCATACGGCGGTATTCGGGGGCTGCCTGCGTGTACACCTTAAAAAAGTTGTTGAAGCGCGTAAAACCCTGTTCGTAGGTACTGCCTATCAGGATGTCCAAGTTTTCCATAGCCTTGCCAATGGAAACGCCTTTTTGCATGGCAGCCTGATTGTCAATCACGAGTTCAAATTGCGGGTAGTTGGCTGCATAGAAGGTAAACAAGCCTTCAAGTTCTTTTCGCTTTTTGAGCGCTTCCATGAACTGAATATTGACCTTGTCAAATTCCTGATAATCAACAGTCGGGTTTTTGTCTATCATCCGCAGCGAAAAACCGTCGGAAGAGCCGTAGCCGGGTACTGCGGGCGGCTCAAAAAACTCTATGACAGCGCCCAAATCTTTGGTTTTCTCTTCCAACTCTTCTATGATTTGTCTGACGGAATTTTTGCGTTTGTCCCAATCTTTCAGGTTGATTAAGCAAGTACCTGCGTTGGAGCCGCGTCCTTCGGTCAAAACTTCGTAGCCTGCCAGCGAAGTAACGGATTGGATGCCTTCCACCTCTTCGGCAATTTTTTGGAGTTGTTTGGAAACTTCGTTGGTGCGTTCCAGCGTAGAGCCGGGAGGCGTTTGTATGATGGCGTAAATCATGCCTTGGTCTTCGTTGGGGATGAAGCCCGCGGGCAGCACCTCATTAACCGAATAAATACCGAAGCCGAAAGCCAGCAGGATGCCGAACGTAATCAGTCGCCGATTGACAATCAGGGTAAGCAGTCCGGTATATTTGCCCGTAACTTTTTCAAACGTCCGATTGAACCAAGCTAAGAACCAACTCACGGGCGTTTGTCGCTTGGGCTGTCCGTGATGGCTTTTGAGTATCATGGCAGAAAGTACGGGCGTAAGCGTAAGGGCAACAATACCCGAAAGCACGATAGAGCTTGCCATGGTGATGGAAAACTGTCGGTAGAATACGCCCACAGGACCCGGCATGAAGGCAATCGGCACGAATACAGACACCATCACCAGCGTAATGGCGATAACCGCACCGCTGATTTCGCCCAACACCTTCTTAACTGCCTGATAGGGCGTGAGATGTTCCGATTCCATTTTTTCGTGCACCGCTTCCACCACCACAATTGCGTCGTCCACCACAATACCGATGGCAAGTACCAGCGCAAACAATGTGATGAGGTTGATGGTCAGCCCCAAAAACTGCATGAACACAAACGCACCGACCAGCGAAACGGGCACGGCAATAATCGGAATCAGCGTGGAGCGCCAGTCGCCCAGAAATACAAACACTACCAAGGCCACCAGCACGAAGGCTTCTACCAGCGTATGCAACACCTTGTCAATGGAGGCATTTACAAACTTGGAAACGTCGTAGCTGATTTCGTAGCTCATGCCGGGAGGGAAGTCGCGCTTCAACTCTTCCAAGCGTTCTTTCACCTGTGCAATTACTTCCTGCGCATTGCTGCCGATGTTCTGTTTCAGCACAATGGAAGCCGAAGGGTAGCCGTCTTTGTTAGAGTAAATATTGACAAATTCGCTGCCCAATTCGGCATCGGCTACATCTTTGAGTTTGAGGATTTCCCCGTCGGGATTGGCGCGAATGATGATGTCTTTGTACTCTTCGGGTTTGTTAAACCTGCCTTTGTACACCAACACGTATTCCAGCGATTGCGGCGTTTTGCCGGAGCTTTGCCCCAACCTACCCGGACGACCTATCACGCTTTGTTCTTCAAGGGCTTTCATTACTTCTTCGGTAGAAATATTGTAAGCCCTCATGCGGTCGGGTTTGAGCCAAATGCGCATGGCAAACTGTCGGCTGCCCAAGATTTGCGCCCGCCCCATGCCCTTGATGCGTTGCAGTTCAGGCAGGATGTTCACGTAAGCATAGTTGAACAGAAACTTTTCATCCGCATTTTTATCGGTGCTGTACAGGTTTACGTACATCAACATACTTGGCTGAATCGGGGTAATGATAACGCCTTCGCGTTGCACCAACGGCGGCAGATTGTTCATCACTTGGTCAACCCTTGTTTTAACGTTTACCACCGCGGCGTTGGGGTCGGTGCCGGGCTCAAAAACCACTTGGATGGTAGCTTCGCCCGCACTGGTGGCATCGGAGATGATGTATTGCATCCCTTGCACGCCGTTGATGGCGCGTTCCAAGGGGATAAGCGTAGATTGAACCAATACGTCGGCACTTGCACCCGGGTAGTCAATAAAAACCGACACACGGGGCGGGGCTATTTCGGGAAATTGCGAAACAGGCAGCCGATTCATTGCCAAAAGTCCCAAAAAAACAATGGCAATAGATATGGAAATGGCTAGAACAGGTCTGTGAATGAATTTTGAAAACATGGCTTGCTAATGAAAGATGAGGTTACTCGGCGTGCAGTTTGTTTAATTCCGCGATAACATTGGGCATGGAAACGAGTTTGTATTGAACGGCATCGCCGTTTTTGACTTTTCGCAGACCTTCTATCAGAATTTTGTCGTTGTCTTTCAGACCCGTAGAAACCGCAAATAGGTGCGGCATTTCGTTGGAGGTCGTGATTTCCTGCATATTCACCTTATTATCATCCCCGATAACGAATACGTATTTCTTGCCCAAGACCTCAAAGGTGGCTTTTTGTGGAATGAGCAATACATTTTTCAGAGCTACGGGCATGAGGATGTTCCCTGTTTCGCCGTGTCGCAAAATGCCCTGCGGGTTTTCAAAAGTTGCACGGAAAGCAATGTTACCGGTTTCGTTGTTAAAGTCTGCCTCAATGGTTTCAATAACACCCTCACGGTCAAATAGTTGGTGATTAGCCATTTGCAATTGCACTTTGGGCAGATTTTCTTTCTTATTGCTGCCGAAAAAGTCTAAATATTCGGCTTCGGGTACGTTGAAATAGACCCATACTTTGCTGTTGTCGGAAAGAGTAGTGAGCAATTCGCCCTCATCCACCAAACTGCCCAAACGGACATTGAAGCGCCCCATGATGCCATCAAAAGGTGCGCGGATTTCGGTAAAATTCAGGTGGGTTTTAGCTAAGGCTACTTCGGCTTTTGCTTTGTCAAGTTTGGCTTTGGCAAGCGCAAGCTCGCTTTGCGAAACAATGTTTTGGTCGGCTAATTGTTTGGTATTCAAGTATTCAACTTCTACAAATTTGGCTTCGGCTTCGGCTTTTTGCACTTCTGCTTGGTAAACCAGCGGCATGATGCGGAACATGAGTTGCCCTTTTTTTACCTGTTTACCCTCATCTACATAAATATCTTGCAAATAGCCGCGTTCCAAAGCTCGCAGTTCGATGTGTTGGTGTGAGCGAATTTGGCAGACATATTCTTTAACTGTGGTAGTGTCTTTCCTGACCGGCTGTGTGGCCTGATATGTACCCACTTCGTGGTGTTCTTCATGATGCTCGCAACCGGTGTAGGCAAATAAGCCGATTATTGCAAACAATAAGGTATAGAAATAGTGAGTTTTCATGGATTGAGTTTTCAAATATGGAATGGGATTAGAAAAGTGATGCTGTTAAGTGGCGCGCACATGGAAAACCTATGTGCAGCCTGTTATTGGATGTACCGCATGGCACACGGGCGTTGAAAATGCCGATATTATGACACTAACGGTACGGTAAGTATGGCAATAAGCACCCTTTTAGAGGGCTTATTGGCCGTGAAGAAGGGAGGAAAAAACTACCGCTCGTAGAAAATGAGTGATTGAAAGGCTATGTAGCGAGGTGTTTTGAGGAAGGCAGGGTGAAAGAAAATATCGCTCGATGATTCCGAATCATTGAAATTGCTTCTACCTTTTCTGTTGAGCACAACCATCAGGTAGGAAACATCCAATGGGTAATCAAGCGGGAATAATTTCTTTGTCCCCTTAGATTTTTTCAGCGAAACAATATCCTGAACGTCGTCACTGTTGGCTTCGCTCTCAATGTTTAAGTCGTCACTGACTTGTTCTATCGCCTTTTTGTGAATGAAAGACAACGCGACAGAAACAAATTCACCGTTCAACTGGGCAATAAAACCGAACAGAAACAGCCAAACAATTAGTTGTTTTGCATGAGTAAACAGTCGGTTAGACATATGATGCGAAGTTTCTTTCAAGGCGTTAAACATTCAGCCTGCGAAGTTATATTTTTCGCTACATTAATAACGCAAAACCTGCCCGAATGATTGTGAATGATTTGTTAATGTTGCCCGATGGCATCCGTCAGCCCCCATTGCAGTATCTGGATAGTTCATTTTCAGGCAGTTATGCGGTTGCTGTTTTGCGTTTAGACCTCATGCACCTGCATATCAACGGAAATAAGTGGTTCAAACTCAAATACAATTTGCAACAGGCACGGCGCGAAGGTAAAACAACCTTGCTTACTTTCGGCGGGGCTTATTCCAATCATTTGCGGGCAACGGCGGCGGCGGGGCATTATTTCGGCTTTCGCACCATTGGCTACGTTCGCGGCGAGCTGACCGAGCCGCTCAATCCTGCCTTGCAATTCATGCGGCATATGGGCATGGAACTGCGCTACCTCAACCGCAGCGACTACCGCACCATCCACGGGCAGCCCGATATGCGCGCTTGGTTGCAGGAACATTTTCCCGAAGAAAACTTTGACGATTGCTACATCCTGCCCGAAGGCGGCACAAATGCCTTGGCAGTCGGAGGTTGCGCCGAAATTTGGCAGTACGTCCCCGAACCTTTTGATTATATGCTCTGCGCCTGCGGAACAAGCTGTACAACGGCAGGGCTTGCCCTTGGCAACCCCAACGCCAAAGTTTTGGGAATCAGCGTATTAAAAGGGAATTTCTTATCACAAGCCGTTCGGCAATTATTGACAGCAGCCAATCAACCCCATGCCAATAATTGGGAGGTGATAGATAGCTACCACTTCGGCGGCTATGCCCGCACAACGCCCGAACTTGAACAATTTGTCAGAGATTTTACCAATCGTTATCAAATCCCAATTGAGCCGGTCTATACGGGCAAGTTGTTTTATGCAGTGGCAGATTTATTGCAAAAAAAACACTTTGCAGATGGCAGCAAGGTGCTAATTTTGCACACAGGAGGGGTGTATTAAGGCCTCGCTACAACAACGCATGTGTGGCATTTTAGGCATTATGCCTGCAATATCAACCACGCCTTTTCAGGAGGCACTTCAACTTATTGCACATCGGGGGCCGGACGGTTTCGGCATTTGGCAATCGGACGAACATCAAATCACCTTGGGACATCGGCGGCTGGCTATTTTAGACCTGAGCGAAAATGGCAGGCAGCCGATGGAATACGGGCAATATGTAATCACCTACAACGGCGAAATTTATAATTTTCTGGAAATCAGAGATGAACTCAAGGCCAAAGGCTATTCCTTCGTTTCCGATACAGACACTGAAGTAATCATTGCAGCCTTTCACGAGTGGGGCGAGCAGTGCCTGTTGAAATTCAACGGCATGTGGGCATTTGCTATCTGGAACAAGGAAAAACGAACGCTTTTTCTGAGCCGCGACCGCTTCGGCATTAAACCGCTGTACTACGCTTTCACGGGTGGCTATTGCGTTTTTGCATCCGAAATGAAGGCTTTAATGCCTTTTTTGCCCGAGCGGCGTGTAGCAGACAACTTTGACTATCTGAAAACGCATCTGTTTGACTATGAAGCCACCGACCAATGCCTCATTGCGGGTATCAAACGCTTTCCGGCAGGACATTATGCGTACTTGAAACCATCGGAAACTACCGTTCGGCCTATTCGCTATTGGGATACCATGCAGCACTTGGTGCAAGTGCCGAAGCGCTATGAAGAACAGGTAGAACAGTTCCGCGAACTTTTTACGGATGCCTGCCGCATCTGTATGCGCTCCGATGTCCCGATTGGTACAGCCCTGAGCGGCGGCTTGGACTCCAGCGCCGTGGCAGGTACGCTTTTTTGGCTTGCCGAGCATTACAGCCACAAAAGGCAGCGCATGGCGACAGACTGGCAGCACGCCTTTGTTGCCACATTTCCGGGAACTTTCTTAGACGAGCGCTACTATGCGCAGAAAGTTGCCGAGTATTTGGCCATTCCGATTACTTACCTGAACATCGATGCCGGCCGACAAATCAGCGACATGAACGAGTATTTATATTTGTTCGAAGAACTGTATTTGACAAGTCCCTTGCCAATGATGGAAACCTACAAAGCCATCCGACGGCATGGCATTACCGTCAGCATAGACGGGCACGGGGCAGATGAGATGATGAGCGGCTACGGCCATATTATCTTGGCCTTGATGGACTGCGGTTGCAGCATCAGCAATTTTCTGGACATCATCCGCACAATCAACGGGTTCAGCAATTTGGAGTCGGAGCAAATAGACAAAGAAGAACAGACTTTTTGGAGCGGGCTGCGTTTTGTTTTGTCCCAAATAAGACATTCTCCGCGCCGAAGTTTGCAAGAACTTTTCAGCGAAGAAAAACCCCATGAAGGCAAGTTTGGCAAGTTTAATGCAGCATTGTACAAAATATTTCATCAGACCATTCTGCCAACGCTGTTGCGCAACTATGACCGCTACTCAATGGCCAGTGGTGTAGAAATCAGAATGCCTTTTATGGATTATCGGTTGGTAACTTACAGTTTTTCATTGCCTTGGCAAAGCAAAGTACGCAATGGTTACGCAAAAGCAATTATCCGTGATGCGATGTTAGGCCGTATGCCCGAAGAAGTGCGGACGCGAAAAAGTAAAATCGGATTCAATACGCCTATAATAGACTGGATGCAAGGCGTATGGCGCGAGTCGTTATTAGATATCGTCCATAGTACCGATTTTAACACTTCTTCGGTAATAGCGCCTGCAACAGTGCGGCAGCAGATTTTGGGCGTAATTAACAATCCCAAAGCAAAATTTTTGGATGGCGAGCAGGCATGGACAGCCCTTATGCCCTATCTTTGGGAAAGAGCATTTTTAAAGCGGGCTTATCCGCAGATTGGCAAGTAAGGTTGTACAGCATGTTTTTATCATTCATCATACCATATCGCAACCGTGAAACCGAGCGTGTAATCAGATGCTTACAATCCCTTCAAAACCAAAAAACCGACAGTGATTTTGAGATTGTTTTGGCAGACTACGGCAGCGATGAAGCCGAACAAAAAGCCATTGAAACCATCTGTCGCAATTTGGGTGTTAACTACATTTACTACAATTCGCGCAGGCAGTTTTGGTCGCGGGCACATGCCGTTAATATAGGTATTACGGCCGCCTCCGGTCAATATCTAGTGATAGTTGATATAGATTTGATTTATCCGCCGCATTTTGCCGCTGCCATGTTGCAAAAAATAAATGAACAATCCTTCGTGCAATACCAGTGCTACTATCTGCCGCCCGAAGTTTCCGATTATGAGCGGTTGGACTTTGACAAGTCTTATCCTTATCCGGTCAATTCCATCAGCGAAAGCGGCGGCCTGATTGCTGTTCCGCGCCATGCCATGTACGAAATCGGCGGCTTTGACGAATATTTCAAAGTTTGGGGCGTGGAAGATATGGATTTGAAAAAACGCCTGCGAAAAATCGGACTGACCCGCAAGGTGCTTTCCATAGAAGAAGCGCCGACTTTTCACCAATGGCATCCGCCTGCCTCTACCGAAGAATTAATGCCTGCGCTTTGGCTCAAAGCCATGGAAAAGTACGAAAAGCGAAAAACCGAAGTCAAAGTCCCGTATTTGAATCACCCCCCGCAAGAACTGCAACGCCCTGCGCTGGTAGTTTTTGAACAACCGGATGCGGCACTTGCCAATGGGGCGATCGCTTTCACATTTGAGTACCCTACCTTGCAGTCATACATTGATTTTGCCAAAACCTTCTATGCGCTGCCCTCAGGCGCAACGCTGATAGTGCGGCAAACTTTTGAGCCCATTCAAGCCTCACCCAATGCTAAACTGGCAGGGCTGTTTCGCTTAGTCAATCGTTTGTTGGAACGCCTGTCGGTTTCCTATCGCGTAACGGAATACTTTACCTTTGAAACTGAGTTAGTTACGTTTATTAACGCACGCGACTTTTTGTTCTACTTTATTGCTGACAATCAGGAAAGCATAGCAGACTATGCCTTTGAAACTGTGTTTGAGCGAAGTATCCAATGCGTACTTATCAAGAAATGAACTACGCACCCATAGCTTTATTTTGTTACAAACGTCCTTGGCATTTGCAACGGACACTGGAAGCCCTTGAGCAAAACGAAGGCGCAAAAGAAAGTGTGCTTTACATATTTGCCGACGGGGCAAAACCCAATGCATCCCCCACCGACAGGGAAAATATTGCTGCCGTTCGGCGTTTGATTCGCCAAAATTGGCAATTCAGAGAAATAATCGTTAATGAAAAATCTGAAAATCAAGGACTTGCGGCTTCAATTATTGCAGGCGTAACGCAAGTGGTCAATCATCACGGGCGCATAATTGTGCTGGAAGATGACATGGTTACATCGCCTTATTTCTTGCGCTTTATGAACGATGCCCTGCAATGTTACGCCGATGCGCCCGAAGTTACCGCCGTTACTGCCTACATCTACGACATCCCGAACTTGCCCGAAACCTTCTTCCTCAACGACCCAGGCTGTTGGGGCTGGGCTACTTGGCAACGCGCTTGGCAGCTTTTTAATCCCGACGGCAAATATTTAATGCAGGAAATTGCTCAAAGAAAGCTCATTGGCGCATTTAATTACGAAAGCACCTATCCTTACTACCAAATGCTTGTCGACCAAGTCAAAGGCAAAAACGATTCGTGGGCAATTCGCTGGTATGCGTCTCTATTTTTAGAAAATAAGTTGGCTCTTTATCCGGGCAAACCGCTGGTTGAAAATATTGGCAACGACGAAAGCGGAACACACGCAGGAAGTGAAGAATTTTATCGGGTACGATTAGCCGCGCATCCCGTACAGGTATTGCCTCAGCCGCTTGCAGCCAATCAAGATGCGCGGGCTGCCGTTGTAGCATACTTAGCCGCACAAAACTACATGCCGCCACTCTGGAAAAAATACATCGGGCGCATCAAAAAAATGCTATCTTTGAACGCTAACACAGGCAAATGATACGGCGCATCATTCATAAAGTCCGCGAAACTTTCTTTTTTGAGCAAACCTACCCGATTCATTGGAAAGGCAACTTTCCCGATTGGGCATCTGCCATGCAACATGCGCGCGGATATGACGATGCGGCTATTTTAGAGCGCATCAAGCAATCGGCGCTGGCGGTCAAAGAGGGAAAGGCACTGTTTGAACGCGACGGCAAGCTGTTTTACGAACCCTTCTACGACTATCCGCTGCTTAGTTTTTTGCTGAAAGCTGCCCTAGAAAACAACAGCAAGTTGCGCGTGCTGGACTTTGGCGGTTCGCTCGGCAGCACTTGGTTTCAGCATCGGGCGCTGTTGCAAGGGCTTGACGTTCAGTGGTATGTAGTAGAACAGCCGCACTATGTCGCACTGGGGCAAGAACTGTTTCACGGTGATAAAGTGCTGCAATTTTATTATCAGGCTGCCGATATTCCCGACAAAGAAGCTCTCTTTGTGTTGGCTTCGGGGGTGTTATACTACATAGAAATTTATCATGAATTTATCCGACAATTACAGGCACTACAACCGCAGTATTTCTTTGTGCATCGCACCCCCTTCCACGAAGGGGCGGAACATCTGATTACTTTACAATGCGTGCAATCGGAAGAAAACTTTGAGGGAACGTTCCCGAGCTGGATTTTCAGCCGAGAGCAGTTTTTGGCACAATTTACGCCTGATTATCAATTGCTTGCAGAGGGTAAATCCATAGATAATATTGCTGCACGGGTGGAAGGACTGCCGCGCCGGTTTCATAACTTTTGCTGGTTTTGTTTCAGAAAAAACGCCCCTCAACGTATTTTGCAGTAAAACCTCAGCGCCTTTTGCGGTAAAAAATTAAAACATGAAGAGTCTCATCAAAAAAATAGTACATAAACTGCAAACCGAATTACTAACGCGGTTGGATAACGTAGAGCAAGCAACCCTTGCCAATCGCTTTCTGCTGGGCAGCATGGCAGCGCGTCAGTTGCGCGAGCAAATCAAAAACAACCATATCAAAACCTTGCAAGAGGTTGAATTTCAGGTGTTTTCTCAATTCGGCGATGACGGCATCATCCAATATTTGGTTGAAAAACTCAAACCGCTGCCCGAAATTTTCATAGAATTTGGCGTAGAAAGCTACAAGGAAGCCAATACGCGATTTTTGCTTATGCACAACAATTGGCGCGGGCTGATTATAGACGGCGATGCAAACCTGATGGCTGCCGTCCGCCGCAGCGACCTCTGCTGGCGCTACGATTTAACCGCCGTAGGTGCATTCATCACCCGTGAAAATATTAACGACATTTTTGTCAAAAATGGCTTTGCGGGCGAAATCGGACTGCTTAGCATAGATATAGACGGCAACGACTATTGGGTTTGGCAGGCAATTGAGGCAGTAAACCCCGTGATAGTCATTGCGGAATACAACAGCGTTTTTGGTGCAGAAAGAGCTATATCCATACCCTATCGCCCTGATTTTCACCGTCATCAGGCGCATTATTCGGGCTTGTACTGGGGCGCGTCGCTGCCTGCATTCTGCCATTTAGCCGAGCAAAAAGGCTACGATTTTGTAGGTTGCAACAGTGCAGGAAATAATGCTTATTTTATCCGCAAAGACCGCAACCCGTTGCCGCCATTGACTGCCCGAGAAGGTTTTGTTGGGTCCCGTTTCCGCGAGTCGCGTGATGCGGCGGGTAACTTGACGTTTCTAAGCGGCGAGACACGACTGGCGGCAATTAGAGGCTGTGAGGTGGTAGAGGTAAAAAGTAACCAAATTTTTGATTTATGATGACAAATGTTATGATGGTTAAAAGATTAGAATATATACTCATAGCCTTTGTTATTATTTTATTTGCATTAAAGCTCACTTATCTTGGAGTTGGTGCTTATGCTATTACGGATGAATGGCGCTACGATTTAGTATTTAGTTTAATAGAAGCCATCAAGCAAGTTAATTATCAAAAGTTTAGTAAGGTATTAGTAGATACTAACGGTCGCCCGGGTGAATTATTTATCAGACTTCCGTTTGCTATTATTCAGATTTTATGGTACAAATTGACCGGTGAACCTGTTAGCTATTCTAACTTTATACCACAATTTCATAATTATATTGTAGTCTTTTTAAATACGGTTCTTGTATATAAGATTTGTCATAATTATGGTAAAGGTATCCAATATAATAAAATAACATCTTTAATTTGTGTAATAATTTATTGTGCATTACTAAATCACGGGTTTTATATCAGACATTTATTGCCATATGATAATGCATTGTTATTTTTTTTGATTGCCTTATATCATATCACCCAAAAAAACAATCCAAGTTATTGGTTTACAGGCGTTTTTATAGGATTGGGTTTTTCTATATATCCGGGTTACTTTCTGTTTGTGGGAATATTAATGAGTGCAATTCTTATAAAATCATCTTTAATAAATAATCTTAAAAACTTTCTTAAAGCCGGTATTGGTGCTTTGTTAGTATTAGCATTTTGGGAAGCAATTACGAATATTGGAGGCTATTCTTATATATCTTCTTTGAAAACTTTATCAGGTACTATTACACAGGGGAGTTTTGAAGAGGGTTTAATTTATCCTTTCCTGTACCTTTGGCAGGTAGAAAGTATTACAGGTATTGCATTAGTGATAAATATATTTCTACTTTTTAGCTATAAGAGAAATTGTTTTACCTCAGATTACACTGATACAGTTATTAAATTAGGATTTCTATTTTTAATAGCATATGCTTTGCAATGTTATTTTTTGCAAAAGATGGTTTTTTATGGCAGAATACTTCATATGTTTATGCCGCTATTAATTTTATCGGTTTACCCTGTTATTATGTCTTTAACTAACAAGGTAAATAAAGAAAAATTCCTATTAGTTTCATTTTTGATTATTACTTTTATCGTTATTGACTTTATTGTTAAAAGTGTTACTTTTAAAAAGATATACTATCCAAGAGATATCCTATTATCATATGGTATAAATAAATGGGAGGACACTTCTCTTATTACAGAAAAAAGTAATAATCGCAATTTTTCTTTTGAAATTGATAATGTAGCCTATCGCCCTGATGTACAGCTATTAGCCGATAAGTATAAGAATCTCTTATTTATCAATTTTGCATATTTCCATCCTGTATCTTTAAGTAGATATGAGGAAGTTAACTCTGATAGCTTGATTTTTGCAAGTCCGCATTTTCAATCTCATTACGTATATTCTTATGAGGGATTAAGCTATCATGAACGAGAATTTTTACGAAATAAAAGACTACAACTTAAAATATTTTTGTTACGAAAATGAGTGCCTATTTAGAACTGCTAATAGCATTAATATTGATAACTTTATTATTTAGGCTGATAAGAAAACAGTCGGTAAAAGTAGTATTTATTATTACTGTACTGTTAAGTCTTTTATTAAGATGGTGGTTGATATGGTTTACGCCAGAGCTTAACACTAACATAGACTTGTTGATGTATATGGATGGCGGGCAATTAACCGCCATGGGTATCAATCCGTATGACTATAATGATTCAAAAGAAATAAGAAATCAACTAAGAAAAGATGATTATGCATATCAAGAATATACAGCACAAAGTCAAGATATATGGAACTATTGTGCGGCAAGTCATTTACCTCTAACGCAATTTAATTTAGCATTAGCCTACAAACTATTTTACTATCCCGAAGGATTCAGATATTATTTTGCTTTCTTTGATTCCATTCTATGTGGATTGATATGCTTATTTATTATTAGAAATTGGAAATCCAATGATGAAACTAAATTCTTTGCCAATTTGATTTTAGGAATTTGTTCACCTTTTCTTATCAGTTGGAGCATTGTCAATCCGGGCGATAAAGGTACCGAAACTCTTCTGATATTGGCATTCCTACTAAGCATATCCTCTAATTCAAAAACTATATTTCTTTATGTAAGTGCACTGTTTATGGGATTAGGAATCGCATACAAAGCAGTTGCTGCTTTTTTCATTCCTTTGGCAATTCAAAAATTTTGGGAAGTTAAATCTGATTTACATTCATTTTTTAGAATGTTATTCATATTTGGAATAATATCTTTTTTAATAGTTGCTCTTTCATTTTTACCTTTCGTTCCCGAAGTGTTATACCCGATGACGCAGCGTTTTGAACATGGTTCCGCAGCCATTTATCCTATGCACTCATCTATTTGGAGAGTATTTTATATACTTTTTCCTGAGAATTGGCGCATTATTCAAATTCTTTCCGTTGCCATGCTTACGATATTTTCTTCTTATAATGCTTTTAAGGATAAAATTGTGGATTTATTGTGCGCTAATCTGCTCTGGATTTTTACGGTTATGATACTGATTACAAGTGGCGTTGATAGGATGAATATGGCTTTTATTCCTTCTATTCTTATTGCTTGTAAGTATTGTTCAGAAAGACAATCGTTTATTTTGCTTTTTATTTATGCTATAACAGGTTTGATAATTTTGTTTTATCCTTTGGTTAAAAACATTTTAGCATTGGAAGGTTTATTAGGGGATGTAAATTTCGCAGAATCATTAATGTGTTTACTCTTAACAATCGTATATTTCAGTATTGTTTCTTCCTTAAAATCTTCATATGTCCCACAACCAAGTAGAAATCATTGAATACAACGGCACTAAGTATGCCGAAATCATTTGGGCGGATATTCGCGTAGAGAAAACGACCTTCTTTTCGCCACCCGAGTCGTCGTTTCAGTTCGGTTTGCTGGCGCACAAAGCAGGATTTGTTGAGCCGCCGCACTATCACAAGCCCTTTAAACGCGAAATCCACGATTTGCAACAGATGTTCGTCGTACAGCGCGGCGTAGTTGTGGTGGAACTGTACAGCGATGAGGGCGAACTGCTGCGCGAAGTAACTTTGCGGCAAGGCGACGGCATCGTACTCATCCACGGCGTTCATGCCATCCGCGTGGTGGAAGATATGCAGTGCATCAGCGTGAAGCAAGGTCCGTTCCTTGGCGATGAAAACGACAAAGTTTTTGTAAATTTTCAAAAGAAAAACACATGATTCCCGTTTTTGAACCCGAAATAGCCGACGAAGAAAAAGCCGCCGTAGCCGATGCGCTCGCTCGCGGCGAAATTTCAGGCTCTTTCGGGCGATATATTCCTGATTTTGAGCGGGCTTTCGCCGACTATTGCGGCATGAAGCACGGCGTGGCGGTCAGCAGCGGCACTACCGCGCTGCAACTGGCTGTCCGCGCGGCAGGCATCGGCAAAGGCGATGAAGTGCTGCTCAGCGCAAGTACCAACATTGCCACCGCTTTGGCGGTTATTTACAACGGCGCAATTCCCGTTCCCGTTGACAGTGAGGCACTTACGTGGAATTTAGACTTGGATTTGCTGGAATCCAAAATCACGCCGCGCACCAAAGCCGTTATTCCCGTGCACCTCTACGGGCATCCCGTGGATATGGACAGGCTCATGGAAATTGCCAATCGCCATAACTTAATTGTGATTGAGGACGCGGCAGAGGCACACGGCGCGGAAGTTCGCGGCAAAAAGGCAGGCAGTTTCGGGCATATGAACTGTTTCAGCTTTTATGCCAATAAAATCATCACAACGGGCGAAGGCGGCATGGTTCTCACCAACGACGACCGCTTAGCCGACCAACTGCGCCTCTTGCGCAACCTTGCCTTTACCAAGCCGCGATTCAGGCACGAAGTAGCGGGCTATAACTTCCGCATGACGGGCATGCAAGCCGCCATGGGGCTGGCGCAAACCCGCAAATTAGACCGCATCATCAGCCAAAAAATCCAAATGGCGGCATGGTACAACCAATACTTAGCCGATATTCCGGGGCTGACTTTGCCGCATTGCGAGCCTTGGGCAAAGCACGTCTATTGGATGTACGGCATTCTGATTGATGAAAAAGAATTCGGCATGAATCGCGATACATTTGCCGAAAAATTATACCAAAACGGCATAGAAACGCGCACCTTTTTCTGCCCGATGAATTTACAGCCTTGCCTGCAAGCAACGGAAGGTTTCCGCCAAGAGGCTTGCCCCGTAGCCGAAAAACTCTGGGAAACAGGGCTTTATCTGCCGTCAAGCCATTCGTTGAGCGAAGAAACCATCGCCCGTATTGCACAAGTTATCCGAAATATTCGCCCATGAGTGCCTATCAGTCTGTTTTTGCCGAACTGTACGACCTTTTCTACCAGCAAAAACCGTATCAGCAGGAAGTTGATTTTTTGCATGAAAAATTGGCAGCCTATGGCGTAAAAAACGTCTTGGAACTTGCCTGCGGAACGGGCAATCACGCCTTGCGGCTGGCGGCTTTGGGCTATCGGATAACCGCCACCGACCTTTCGGCAGACATGATTTTGCAGGCACGCGCCAAACAGCAGGAATGGGAACGCAGCGGCAGGCTGCCCGCAGGTTTGCTGGCGTTCATGCAGGCGGATATGTCCGAACTGCCGCCGCAAACGGGCAGCAACTTTGATGCGGCACTCTGCCTCTTTGATTCGCTGGGCTACGTGCTGACCAACGCCGCCATTCGCAAAACGCTGCACGGCATTTACGACAGGCTCAAATCGGGTGGCATTTTCATCACAGAGTACTGGCACGGTGCAACCATGGCGCGGCACTACGAAGAAGCCCGCATCCGACGCTGGCAAGTGCCTGACGGTGAGGTAGTTCGCTTTTCGGAAACGCAGTTGGACTACCGTACTCAAATTGCCGACATCCGTTTTACGGTGCATCAGATTTTCAACAACGGCAGGGCGCACAGCTACACCGAAACGCACCGCAACCGCTTTTTTTTGGTGCAGGAAATGTGTGCCTTTTTGGAAGAAGCGGGCTTTGAAGTGCGCGAATCGCTGCGGGGGTACAGCCACAGCACCGCCATTGATGCCGACACATGGCACGTACTCACCATTGCACAAAAACCATGAGAGTAGGGTTATATTCGGGCAGTTTGCGCGCCGAAGAGGGCGGCGGCTTTACCATTGAGCGCGAAATGCTGGAAGGCATTCGCCTGCTTGCTGCCGAAGGCGAGCATCAATTTATACTTTACGCGCATCGGCATCAGTTGAAAATCGGTGAAAGCGCAAATTTCAGCCTTTGCAACATTGATACGCCGCTTTGGCAACGGGCATTGTTCAAAGCGGGTTTGCGCAAGCGGCATCCTTTGCAGGATGTTGTGCTGGCAAGCCGCCCCGACGTGATTTTTTACCTTTCGCCTTGGGAAAATTTCCGCGTAGATGTGCCGTACATCAACATTGTTTGGGATTTGCAGCACCGCCGACAGCCGTTTTTTCCCGAAGTGAGCGCCAACGGCGAGTGGGACAAGCGCGAAGGCTACTACCGACAATATTTGCCGAAGGCTTCTTTTGTCATCATCGGCAATCAGGCGGGGGCAGATGAGATTTCGCTGTTCTACGGCGTGCATCCCGAGCGCATTTTCCTGATTCCGCACCTGACCCCGCAGTTTGCCCTGCAATATGCCGAAAAGCCGCAACCGCGCCCGCAATGGCTGCCCAAGGGCGATTATTTGTTTTACCCCGCACAGTTTTGGGCGCACAAAAACCACATTACGCTCTTGCACGCATTGGCGCGGGTTCACGCTCAGGGCAAAAAGTTGCACCTGATACTGACCGGTTCGGACAAAGGCAACAAGGCATATGTTCGGCAAACCGCTGCCGACTTGGGGCTTGCCGAATTTGTTCATTTCCCCGGTTTTGTGGCTGAAAATGAGTTGGTTGCGCTATATCAACACGCTGTTGCACTGATTTACCCGACGCATTTCGGTCCCGAGAACCTGCCGCCATTAGAGGCTTTTGCGCTGGGCTGCCCCGTGCTGGCATCTGCCGTTGCGGGTGCGCACGAGCAAATGGAAGATGCCGCGCTGCTGTTCAGCCCCATATCGGCGGAAGAAATGGCGGCAGCCGTTTTGCAACTGCACGGCAATGAGCCGCTACGCCGCGAAATGATTGCCAAAGGCAAAAAAATCGCCGCGGCACGTTCCCAAGCCAATTTTATGAACCGATTCAGGGAATTATTGCAACGTTTTGCACTCTTGCGGCGGTGCTGGTAATGACAACTTGGCACAGCAAACGCGGATTTTTTTGTTCTAAAACATCTCCATCAGCAGTCATCCGTGAATCTGCCAAAATCCCCGTGAAATTTATACAAAAGCACAAGATGTTTGCGAAAAATGTTTTATATAAACCACTGAAAAACAAGTATTTAAACCTGATAGGTCTTGGATATCTGTCAGATTTGTGTACAAAATTCACACTTGCTTAGTTTTCAAAGCCGTTCCATGGCAACTTCGCTATGGAACAATTTACCACAAACGACACTTCAAATAATGAATCTTATGCCCTTTGGCAACAAACATTTCCTCATATTTGGTACGGATGGGTTCGCCGTTGATGTCTAAATGGTCGGCTATCAGCGGCGACTCGTAGAGGTCTTCGGTGTAGGATAAATCCGTGATTTTTTCGTTTTGCAGCACTTCCATTGTGTAGTGGAAAAGCTGGTCGCTGTCGGTGCGGAGGCGCAACCACATGCCCGGCTTGCCAATGTTGCGGTAGTGCTGCAAAAATCGCGGATTGGTTAGGCGGCGACGCTCATCGCCGTCTTTGGGGCGCGGGTCGGGGTGGATGAGCCATATTTCGCTCACTTCGCCCGCGGCAAAGAACATCTCAATATTCTGAATTTGTGTGCGCAGGAATGCGGCATTGTGCAGCCCTTTCTGCAAGCACTGCTGGCTGCCTTTCCACAGTCGCGCACCTTTGATATCTACACCGATAAAATTTTGTTCGGGAAATTTTTCGGCAAGGGCTACGGTGTATTCGCCGCGTCCGCAGGCCAATTCCAACGCAATTGGGTTGGTATTATGAAAGTAGGTTTCGTGCCAATTGCCGCAAATGGTTTCGTAGTGCGGCTTGCCGCGTTCAAAAACATTACGCGCCACCTGATTGGCAGCAAAACGCGCTAATTTATGTCGTCCCATAGTGTTTTTTGTATCACCAATTGTGCATAGCCCCGCAAAGTTTTGCTAAGCACGCATCAAATTTATGTATGTGCACTAAATCGCCCCTTCAAATTTTCTACCGCCAAGTCCGCAAAGTGCTACGCAAAGAGCACTGAGTGTTTTTATGATAAACCTTTTCTTTGTGTACACTGCGGTTAAACCTTTGCGCACTCTGCGGTGAAAAGTACGTTCTCATGTGATGAAGTACTTATGCTTCCGTCATATCAAATTGCACATCAGCGAAGCGTTCTACCACCTCATCCAGCACGGCAGAAACGGCTTCCTGTGTAGTAGCTTCCACCAAACGCGTGCGGTATTCCTTGAAGTGAGGAATAAATCGGAAATAGTTCGTATAGTGGCGGCGCATTTCAAAAATGCCCATTTTGGGGCCTTTCCAGCGCACGGAAAAATCCAAATGTTGGCGGCAAGTTTCCACCCGCTCCTGCAAAGTCGGCGGCGGCAATTTTTCGCCTGTCTGCATGTAGTGCTTCACCTCGCGGAAAATCCACGGGTAGCCAATGGATGCCCTGCCAATCATGATGCCGTCCACGCCGTAGCGGTTGCGATATTCCACCGCTTTTTCGGGGCTGTCAATGTCGCCGTTGCCGAAAATCGGGATATGGATATTGGGCAGGTTTTTCACCTCGGCAATCAGTCGCCAGTCGGCTTGTCCTTTGTACATCTGCGCACGGGTGCGCCCGTGAATGGTAAGCGCCTGAATACCAACATCTTGCAGGCGTTGAGCAGCTTCAATAATATTGATGGTGCTATCGTCCCAGCCAAGGCGGGTCTTGACCGTTACGGGGCGCTTACAAATTTTCACAATCGCATCGGTGATACGCTGCATTTTGGGTAAATCGCGCAGTAAGCCCGCACCTGCTCCCTTACAGGCCACATTTTTAACGGGACAGCCGTAGTTAATATCCACCAAATCGGGATTGACCGAATCGGCGATGGCAGCGGCTTCGCGCATCACATCTTCCTTATCGCCGAAAATTTGGATGCCGATGGGGCGTTCGTACTCAAAAATATCCAATTTTTGTACACTCTTGGCGGCATCCCGAATCAACCCTTCGGCAGAGATAAACTCGGTGTACATCAAATCCACGCCGTTTTGCTTGCAAACCGCACGGAAAGGCGGGTCGCTTACGTCTTCCATTGGCGCAAGCAACAACGGAAATTCTCCCAGCTCAATATCACCGATTTTTACCATGCTATTCCGATTGTGAAAGGCTTTTTATATTTTGCCTGCAAAATTACGCTGAATATATGTCTTTCGGAAAAGAGGCTGCCCCGTTGCCACCCAAAAGTGCGCTGTGGACTTCGCTGCTGTTGTTTATACCTGCTTTTCTGGCGGGGTTGTTCTTTTTTAACTTCATAGGTCTTTTGCTGGCGCTCCCTTTTTTTGAATGGGATATTAACCGCCTGCTGATGGCGACGGCCTCACCCTCGGGCAATGACCGTTTAGGATTGCTCGTTATGCAGGGTGTGATTGCGGTGGGTAGCTTCCTGTTAGTGCCTGCTTGGTTTATGGCGCGGTTTGATGCAGATAAAAATCTGTATCAGCAAACACTGGCAGGCATTCGCCAACCTACGCCTCCGATATTTTGGCTGATTGCCATAGGAATTGTGCTATTTGCGCTGCCCATGATTGCTTGGGCGGTCAAATGGAACGAGGGCTGGCAATTCCCCGCTTTTCTGGCAGAATTTGAAAAATGGGCACAGGCAAAAGAAGCCGACCTCAAACGACTGACCTTATTATTGGTTGATTTTCAATCGGTTGGCGAACTTCTGTTGGGCATTTTTGTTATTGCGGTTATTCCGGGTATTGGCGAGGAGTGGCTATTTCGCGGATTTCTGCAACAGCGATTTCAGCAACTTTTTGGCAACCCGCATGTGGCAGTATGGGTAGCAGCCATTATTTTCAGTGCTTTCCATCTACAATTCTACGGTTTTGTGCCGCGCACCATTCTGGGGGCTGTTTTCGGCTATCTTTTTATATTCACGGGCAATCTGGCAGTGCCTATGCTGGCTCATTTTTTTAACAACGCCTATACCGTATTGCTGATGTATGCCTACAATCAAAAATGGATAGCTTTCAATATTGAAGACAGTCCCGAAATTCCGGTAGTGATGGCGGCAGCATCGGCACTGTTGGTAGGCGGAACTTTGGCTTGGTTGCGCCAACTCAAAAATTGATTTTGTACAAATTCATGAACTGGCAAAAGATATACGGTACAACTAATTTACCACAGGCGGAAATCATCAAAAATCTGCTGAAAGAGCATGATATTCAAGCTATTATACTCAACAAGCGCGATAGTGCCTACAACATGTTCGGCGAAGTGGAAGTTCTCGTACTGCGCGAAGACGTTATTAAAGCCATACAACTTTTAAAACATGAACTGGAAACTGAACGGTCTGACTGAACTGCAACAGCGCATTATTGCGGCTGCCATCGGTGCATTGATTATTCTGGGAGCGCTGGCATACAATGAGTGGACGTATTTTGTCGTATTCTTTTTTATCAGCATGTTTACGCTGCTGGAATTTTACAAACTACTGGGGCTTGACGGCAACTTACCTCTGCGCACTTTTGGTACTATTGTAGGTCTCTTTTTGTTCACCCTTACCTTTTTCGTGGAAAAGTACAACTTCAATCACGAGTTGTACTACCTTGTTTTCGTGCTGCTCTCAACTGCTTTTGTTATCAAGCTATACTCCAAACGCGATGAAAAACCCTTTCGCAACATAGCATTTACCTACTTGGGGATAATGTATGTGGCCGTTCCTTTTGCGCTACTCAATACCGCCGTATTTATGAAAGGCACTTACAGCAATCAAGTTATTGTAGGCTCGCTTTTTCTGATTTGGGCAAGCGATACGGGTGCTTATTTTGCAGGACGTGCCTTTGGCAAACACAAATTGTTTTTTCGCATTTCGCCCAAAAAAACATGGGAAGGCAGCATTGGCGGAACGCTACTGGCGCTCATATTCGCCTATATCATTTCATTTTACTGCACCGATTTGTTCTTGTGGGAATGGCTCTGTATTGCAGTCATCATAGTTGTTACGGGCACCTACGGCGATTTGGTAGAATCACTCTTTAAACGGAGCATCCACATCAAAGACTCCGGCAATACCATCCCCGGGCATGGGGGCTTTTTAGACCGCTTTGACAGCCTGCTGCTCTCTGCCCCGTTCATCATTACCTTTGTCAGGTTAGTGAAGTTATTTTAGCTTGCTCTAAAACATACGTTACTGCACTGTCAAAATCAGGCATTGATTTGACGGTAAACGGCGCCATGGAACTAAGCGTTTTTTCCAAATAGTCGGCAATCCAACGTTTGAATGCCCCTGTGTCGTGTGCTTCGCGCAAGCCGATGAGTATAAAATCGGAGGATACGGCCGCTTTCAGTTGTGAAAACCAAGAAGTTACTAACCATGCTCTGTCCTGCATGGAGGAGCCTCCGCTTTTTGCCTGACTGGAAATACATGCCCGCACAGGGTACTTCTTTATGAACGCCAACAGACTCTCGTATAAATACCTGTACTCCTGATGGCTGAATTTGCCGATAATTTCCGTGTAAATTACCCGATAGTCAGGGTAGTATAAAATTTGGCCGTAAGGCTTTGAAAAAAGTATTTCAGGCGCATTGCCATATAAAGCTGACCCGGGGAATGTGTGCATCTGCTTTCAAAAATTTAGACCAACGACTCATGTAATCACATTTGTTTGTCAATAATTGCGGGGTGTGGGCTGTTGCTGCGTCTCTTTGATAAGCGCGATTGCATCGTCAAAACTTGGAGCAGACTTTACCGAAAAAGGCGCAATTGACGCAAAACTATGCTCTAAATAGTCAGCAATCCAACGCTTGGTATTATTTTCTGAATCTTTAATTCCTATCATCAAAAATTCTTTCGTAGGGAAGGTGCGGCTCAACATAGGCACCAAATGCATCAGTAGCCAACTTCTGTCTTGAAATGAAGAACCGAAACTGCGCGATTGGCTAACGACACAGGCTTTCGCCTGCAAACGCTTCAACGCATCATAAGCCGTCATATACACCTGCTTGTATTGTCCATGAGAAAATGAAGCAATCATCTCCACAAAAACAGTATGCAGACGGGGGAAGTACAGCACCTGACCATAGGGTTCGTCAAAAACCACTTCAACAGGTTCTTCTGCAAAAAGAACGGAAAACGGACGCTCCATAATTACCCCCTATCGCTGCTTGAAGATAGAAAATTGACAAGAAAAATCCTAACAATGTTTTGGCGAAATGAAGGAACAGATTATCAGTAAACAAGCAGTTCTATGCGCTCATTTTCTGCACGACCGTTTGCATCGTTGGGCGCAAGAGGGGCAAGCGAACCTACGCCGCGTGCCTCTATGCGGCTTTCCGATACATTGAACTTTTCAATCAGTCGCCGCGCAACGGCTTTGGCACGTTGGTCGGAAAGCAGCAAGTCGGCTTCTATACTTTTGCCTTTGGCAGTATGCGCCACAATTACCAACTTCAACGAAGGCTGCTCGGCAAGCAGGCGGGCAATGAGCGCCAAGGCGGCATCGCTTTCTGCCTTCAATGCGGCACTGTTTTCGTTCTCAAACAGAATGTTTTGCATCACAACTTTTCCCTGTGCGGTCAAATTGCGGAACATGCGCTTGGCTACCGTTTCCGCATCGGCGGATTTGCTGCCTGCGGTGCCTTTTTCTACCACAATCAGCTCGTAGCTGTTGCCAAATGAACCGACTTGCACCCAATAGTAGTTTGCCCCGTCAAAAAATTCCAGCGTAGCGGTTGCCCCATCGTCGCGGATGGCTCTGCCGCCGTAGGACTTGGCAAGGCTGACATAATGGCGCACAACTTGCTCATCGGGCACGGGCGAAGCGTTGGCATCTGCCCATGTGTAAACCATTTGGTATTTGTAGCCCATTTGCCCGGGTGTGAGCGGGTAGTCGCCTTCGCTGTAAGCGGTAATTAGGTAGCCGGGCAGGCGCTTCATCAGGCGGAAATCGGCACTGCCCTCCGCATCGGCTGTGGGATAGATGCGCGGCGCAACGGCATCGGGCGCAATGCCCAACTCGCTGATTTGCTCGGCTGCCGAAGGGGAAATAACGCCTGCACTTGCCGATGCCCCCTGCACCAACTGACCGCCGCCGCGTACTTGCTCAACGGTGTAGGGTTTGTTTTGGGCAACGGGTTGTGAATAGTCGCGGTTGGGGTCTTTTTCTACAACCACCAACTCGTAACTTCTGCCAAACGAACCTACCTGCACCCATCGGTACACGTTGTCGCGGGTATATTCCAGCGTGGCAGTCGGTCCGTCATCGCGGATGATTCGCCCCTTGTATTGCTTGACAAGATTTTTGTAGTAGCCTATGACGTCTTCATCGGCAGGCGGGGCACTTGCCGCATCGCTCCAAATGTAATTGATTTGGTACTTAATGCCGCTGCGCTTATAGCCCATGTAGAAATCCTCTTCGCGGTAGCTGTTGATAACGTAGCCGCTGCGGCGAGGCAAACCTTCGTAGTCGCGGGCATTTTCGGCATCTGCCTGCGGAACGGGCACGGGGCGTGCGGTTGCAAGCATTTCGCGCTGCTCGCGGGAAAGCGTCGGGGCGCTTGAAATGGTTTGTTCGTCGGCTGCCCTCGTTGCCGTGCGGATTTGTACGCCCGACCGCTCCTCCCCTACTTCGTAGGGCTTATTTTGGGCAATGGATTGGGTGTAATCGCGGTTGAGGTCTTTTTCTACGACAATGAGCTCGTAGTTAAACCCGAATGACCCGACTTGTACCCATCGGTAGATGTTGTTTTCGGTGAACTCTATGGTAGCGGTTGCTCCGTCGTTGCGGATGACCCTGCCGCCCAGTGCTTTGACTTTCCCGATGTAATAGGCTACCACCTCCTCGTCGGCGGGCGGTTTGATGCGCGGATTTTCCCACAAGTAGTTGATTTGATACTTCAAGCCGCTCAACTTGTAGCCCATGTAAAAATCTTCGGTTTTGTAGTTACTGATGACATAGCCTTTGAATCGCCCCAGCGGGTCGTAGTCTTTTGCACCTGCCAAATCTTGCGCAATGTCGGGTTGCGATTGAGCCGTGATAACCTTTTCGGGTTGTTGCTTGGGCGTTTTTTCTTCGGCGACGGTCGGTTGCGGCTCAACGGCAGGGGCTTCCTTTTTCGGCTGTTCTTTGGGGACTGCCGAAATTGCGGTTTCCTGTTTCTTGGGCTGCTCGCGGGGCTGCGTTTTTTGCTCGGCGGGCTTGTTTGCTGCTACTTCGGTTTTGGCAGGTGCATTTTCTACAATGCGCTGCTTTTCGGCGGGCACAGGCTGTACTACTTCGTAGGGCTTGGACTTTTGCGCATACTGCGTGCGACCTGTCAGGTCTTTTTCCACGACAATTAATTCGTAGCTTGTGCCAAAACTGCCTACCTGTACCCAGCGGTACACTTGGTCTTTGGTGAAGTCCATAGTAGCGGTTGCCCCGTCGTTGCGGATGATTTTGCCGCCATAGCTGCGCACTTTGGCGATGTAGTGCTGTACGACGCGCTCATCTTTCATCGGGGTTTCGCCCGATTCTACGTCAAACTTGTAGTTGATTCGGTATTGATAGCCCGAAATCTGCCCGTTGGAAAAGAAATTTTCTTCGCCGTAAGAGCCGATATAGTAGTTGGGCAGGCGCGGCAAGAGGGGATAATCTTTGCTGCCGGGCGCATCTTGGGGTACATCGTCGGCAAGGACATCGGTTTTCGGGGTATCCTTCTCAATGCCAATCAGTTCGTATGAACCCAAGCGCGATTCGGTAATCTGTATCCAAAAGTCTTTGCCGTTTTGAGTGTATTCAAAAATCTGTTGGTTGGGTTGTCGCTTTTGCGCTTTGCCGCCTTTGGCTTGGGTGAGTTGCAGGTAATAGTCCAACACGGCAACAAAGGCAGGCGGATTGCTGCCTTTGAAGTTGTATTTGATATGGATTTTTTCGCCGCGCTTATTGCCCTGCACCATAAACGGCGTTTGCTGGGCATAGACTGCCTCAAAGCCCTCAAAGGGCGGGAATGGCTCTATGTCTTTTGCACCTTGCGCCCGTGCGGTGATAACGGCAAAAAATGCCCCGATGATGCCTGCCAATAGTTGTATTTGTCTGTTCATAGACAGCTTTCGGTTAATCGCTTTTACAATCTGTTTCCCCAAACGCCATTTTTTTGTTGAAAGCACGCGAATTTTGCGGTAGAATCTTGGAAAAATTAAATTTGATGCGATATTGCAATTGTAGGGACAACGCATGCGTTGTCCCTACGTCGCATAACCGCATCGGAAAAATACAATTCACGAAATCTCATTTTCGTGCAAGCGGTATCATTTTGATTTTTTGCGCAAAACACACTGATTTTCAATTAAATAGCAAATAATTTGCATTAAAAGCACTGTTAGGGTCTGCGACGTGCAACGGCCGACCGCTAACAGGCTTTTACAATCTCCCCGCCTGCCAGCGGATTTACCCGAAAAACCGCCGGCGGGGACTTCATCCGCTGACGGGGTTTTTACTGCATCCCTGCCAGCGGCTGCAAGCGCGCCTACAAGCCCTGTCAGCGGATTTGGCAACGTGCGATTTTGTCTGCCCAAATGCTTCATCAAACCCAAAATCCCCGCGTGCTAACTGCTAATACGACAAGATAATAATTTCCGTCCGACGGTTCAATTGGTGCTCTTCTTCGCTGCAATCGGAAAAGTCGGGGCAATCTACTACCAATTTGTTTTCGCCGAAAGAGTTCACAATCAGTCGGGCAGGGTCTATGCCGCGCATAACCAAGTAGTTGTATGCCGAACGCGAACGGCGCTGCGCCAAACGGATGTTGTACAGGTTGTCGGCGCGGGTGTCGGTGTGCGAAGAAAGTTCCACTTTCAGCGACGGGTACTCGTTCATCAAAGCAATCAGTTTGTCTAACTCGCGTGCCGCATCGGGGCGGATGTTGAACTTGTCAAAATCGTAATAGATGTTTTTCACCTCAATTACTTTCACGTTCGGGTCGCCTTTGTAGCGATAGCGCGGGCGACCGGTAGATTCGGAAACGGGCGGTTTGCCCTCGCCGCCTTTGGCTACCACAGGCTCGGCAGGCTCTAAGGGGATAAAAATTGTATCGCTAACATCTAAGCCTTTCAGCAAACAGGTTGCCAGCACCGAATCGGGGATGACGGCGTAGCCATCGGCGAAACCTTCTTTGACCGCGTGCAGCTTGTAGTTGGACTGAAACAAGGGCTTGAAGGTAAACAGCGTATCGTTCAAAGCCTGTATGCGGGTATTTGCGCCCGTTTCTTCTTCTATTGCCTCTACTTTTGCCTTTGTGATGATTTCTTTGGTGCGGGCATTGACGGCTGCGATGATGAATTTGCAACGCTTTACGGTGAAGCGGTAAATATCGTCGTCGCCTTTGCCGCCTTCGCGGTTGGAAGTGAAATAGCCCTCGTCTAAGTCTTCGCTGTAAATCAGAGCAAAATCGTCTTGACTGCTGTTGATGGGCGCACCCATGTTGCGCGGGGCGGTAAATTTACCGTTTTTGCTGCGCGCCACAAAAATATCCAATCCGCCCAGCCCGGGATGTCCGTTAGAGGCAAAATACAAATCACCGTTTTCGTCAATAAACGGAAACATTTCGTTGCCTTTGGTATTGATTTCAGGTCCTAAGTTCTGCGGCTTGCTCCAACGCCCGTTGCGGAATACGGACATGTAAATATCCGTGCCACCGTAGCCGCCGGGCATATCGGAAACGAAATAGAGCGTTTGCCCGTCGGTGCTCAGTGCAGGATGCCCCGTAGAATATTCGTTGCTGTTGTAGGGAAACTCAGTAATGTTCGTCCAATCGTCGGAAGCGTCCGTTTTGGTATTGGCAAAGTACAATTTCAGCTTGTTAGTCTTGTCTTTGGATGTTTGATACTTGCCGTTAAGGTAGTTGTTGCGCGTAAAGATGATGGAATCGTAAGAACGGTAGAACGTTACGGGACCTTCGTGGTAGCGCGAATTGATGCTTTTGCGCAGGCGGTCGGCACTGTTGCCGCCGCTTTGGGCAAAGTACAAGTCCAAATACGGTGTTTTGTTCCATTGGAAAGTGTGCTTAATCGGCGTTGTTTGGCTCGGGGTGCGGTTGGAAGCAAACACAATTCCGCCACGAAAAAACATGGGGCTGAAATCTGCCTGCGGCGAATTAAAGCCGACCGTGTCTATCACATAGCGGGCGGAATCCTGAAAGAATCGGCGCATCACCGAATCGGCATAAGCGCGGGCAAAACGGTCGCCGCGGGGGTCGTTTTTCACTGCCGCCGAATAAGCGGCAAACCATTTGCGCGACTCGGCATATTTGCCGTTCATTGCCAATGCCTGCGCATAGTAGAGCATGTTGATAGGCTGCGACTTGGCGTTCTGCACTACTTTGGCATACCACTCTTCGGCTTTTTTGCTGTCGTTGATTTTGCGGTAGCTGTGCGCCAACTTTTCGGTTGCCTCAAAATTATTCGGATTAGATGCCACGATGTCTTCAAACATCATAATGGCATCGGCATAATGGAACTGCTCGTATTTGCTGTTGGCTAATTTCATGCGCACCTTTTGCGCATGGGCAAAGGCGGGCAGCGTGAGCAACAGGAATATGGTAAAAACGTAACGCATAAGATTTGCGATTGAGGATTGACGATTGGGGATTGGTTTAAAAATAGCGCGGCGTAATAATGCGCGATTTGCCAAAACCAAACTCGTAGCGAATCATGATTTCATGCGTGCCGGACGTGTATTTCCCCAGCGGCGTAAGCGTATAGTCATAGGCATAGCCTAAGGAAAGTTGTGGTGTTACCTGAAATTCAAACAGGGCATCAATGGAATCAAACGAACGGTAGGAAAGCCCCACGGCAAACATATCGTAGAGCCACAAGTTGGCATTCAAATCAAGTTCCAACGGTGCGCCGTCCACGTATTTCAACAGGAACGAAGGGCGCAGTTTCAAGCCTTTGGTGATGTCAAATACATAGCCCGAAGTCAGGAAGGCATGGCGATACTGTCGGGCGCGGTTGTTGCCGATGAACGCCACGTTAGTTTCCCCGTTGAGGTTGTTGGTCAGAATATTGGGCACGGACAAACCTACGTAGAAACGGTCGGTGCGGTAATAAGCCCCCGTTCCGAAGTTGGGCAGCCAGCGATTGACCACCGAAGCAAACGAAGGGTCAAAAACATCAGGGGAAAAGTTGTGCACCACCGAAGCAAAATCGGCGCGGTATTGCATCACCGAAGCCTGCAAACCCAGTGACAACACGCCTTTGCGCATTTTGAGCATGTAGGCATAATTAAAGCCGATGTTATTAGTTTCCGTAACGCCGATGCGGTCGTTGACGAAAATCAGCCCCAGCCCGATGTTGTCTTTTTTGACAGGGGCATGAGCCGAAAAGGTGGTCGTAGTCGGTGCGCCGGGGATGCCTACCCACTGCGTGCGATGCAGCGCGGTAATGTTGATAGCCTCGCGGCTGCCCGCATAGGCAGGGTTCAGCACCAAGCCGTTGAACATATACTGTGAGTACATGGGGTCTTGCTGCGCCCAGAGCGGCAGACTCGCAACAAGAAGAAGGGAAAAGAGTAGCGTTTTTTTCATGGCTTGCCCTTGGGTTTTATGGATTTGCCCTCTTTGCGAAACCTGACGGGCTTTGAAAACCCGTCAGGTTTGCCGAAAGGCATGTTTGAATTATCGCTGAATGGTTAAGAAGTCCACTATCGGTTTGCTGCCGTCGCGCAGGTCTACGATGAAGTAGTACGTGCCGTCGGGTACTTTTTCGCCGATGACAATGCCTATGCCTTGCGCCGTGCCGTCCCATGTGTTTTTGTAATGTTCGTCTTCAAACACAAGGTTGCCCCAGCGGTTGTACACGCGCAAGTGGATGTCGTAGCGGTCAGCCCCCAGAATCTCAAACTTATCGTTCACGCCGTCGCCGTTGGGTGAGAAACCGCGCGGGATGAACACCTGACGACATTGCAACACATCTACCGTTACTTTACCTTCCGTACACTTGCTCAACGGGTTGCCGTTGTCGCAAACGGTGTAGGTAAACTCATCCTGTCCGGTGAATCCTTGCGGCGGCGTATAGATAAAGCTACCGTCGGGGTTGATAGAGAATACACCACCGTTTTTAGAACGTGCCCCCGTTACGGCACGTACCGATACGCGGTCGCCGTTCGGGTCGGTTACGTTTTGCAACACGCTGCCCCTGATTTCGGTACAGTTGTCGGTATTTTCGCGGCGCGGCGTTGCCACAGGCGGCTGGTTGGTGCAGAGGAACACGTTAATGAAAATTGTTCCCGTAGCACACAGCGCAGGGTTGCGGTTGTCGCATACTTGATACGTAATGCGTTCCTGTCCTTCTGCATTCAATGCCGGGCGGTACGTCAGTCTGCCCGTAGCAGAGAGGTTCAAGATGCCGCGCAGCGGCGTTACCAAATCAGAGATAACGGTTACGCGCACAGGGTCGCCGTCTGCATCTACCAACGGAATTTCCAGCACTTGGTCAATGTTGGTGCAGTTGTCGGTGGTCAGGGTAATATCCGGTGCACGCGGCAGACGATTCGGACAAGCCGTTACGTTGAAAGTAATCGTCGCACGTGAGCAGAGCGGCGGGGTTACGCGGTCGCAAACTTCGTAGGTGAACTCATCCGTTCCCGTAAATCCGAAAGCAGGTGTGTAGCTAATCGTACCGTCGGCTGCAATACTGATGCGTCCGCCGCGGCGGGTTGTTGCATTGGTTACAACCGTTACGGTCAGTTCGTCTTCATCGGGGTCGCGGTCGTTGGCTAAGATATTGCCGCCGTTGTTTTCGCTGCAACCCTGCACGGTGAACAGGTCATCTACGGCAATCGGTGCACGATTGACAGGCTGTGGCACTTGGATAATGGTCGGGCTTGTTTCACGCGGGTCGCCGTCAAAGTTCGGGTCAGGGTTTTGTCCGTCCACCGAAATATCGCGCACGCGGGTGGCGTTGTGCGAACCTTCCGCAATAGCGGTATTGAAGAACGGTCCTGTGGCGCGGTTCGGAATCAGGCTTACCACAAAAGTTACCGTTTGCGATTCGCCCGGCTCTAATCTGCCGCCCGTTACCAAATTCGGCTGTGCAGCCGTTCCGTCAAATTGTGGATTGGCTACCAACGAACCCGTTGCAGTCGGCTGACGCACAATGCTGTAACGTGCAGGTGCAGGGAATACGTTGGTCATATCGTCCGATACCACAATATTGGTCAGCGGTACGTTGCCGTAGTTGCGCACCGTAATCACAATCGGGATGTGGAATGCACCGTTTACTTGACGCACGGCAGGCAGTGCCTGTTTGGCTACGCCAATTACAGGGCGGTCGGTTACAGGCGGCGGCGGACAAGGACGCGCCGTAATTACTGCACGGTCGGTCAGTTCTACCTCTGGGCAAGTTATGCCGTTGGCAGAAGCAATGGCTACTACGGTCAGTTCGCGGCTTTGTGCAGGTGCAGGGATGGTAAAGCGCACCGCGCCGTCGTTGCCCATAGCACTTGCCAACACGGTTGAGCCGTTGCGCAGTTCGTAGCGAACGCCCGCACGGGTCGGCGATACGGTAATAGTTACGTTGCTTGGAATTTCATTGGGGCAGGTGCTGTATTCTGCATCGCTTACGTTTGCCTGACGCTCTGCCGCCGTGATGCCTACCACGGTAATTGCGACCTCATCGCTGCTGCCCGGGTTGCAATCGCCGCCCGTGATTGTCCAGCGGAAGCGGTAGTTGCCCGGTGCAAGGTTGCTCAATGTGGCATTAGGCGAAGTGGGGTTATTAATCGTAACGGCAGGACCTTCCACTTGCGTCCAGCGACCCGTGCCTACTGCCACAGGTTCGGCGGCAAGGCGTACATCGCTGCCTACGCAAACAGTCTGCGCAGGACCTGCCACCGCAGGCGAACTAACAGTAACGACTACATCATCCGAACTTTCAGGACAGCCGTTGCCCGTGATTGTCCAGCGGAAAGTATATGTACCCGGACGCAAGCCCGCAATGACAGTTCGCGGATTAGTCGGCTCTTCAATGCGCGCCGCATTAGGTCCGCTGATTTGCTGCCACAAACCGCGCCCGTTGACGGGGCTGTTAGCCGCCATTGTTACGCTTGTTGCCTGACAAAGTGCCTTATCGGGTCCCGCATTGGCAGGTTCTGCCACGTTTACGGTTACATCGTCAAACGAATCGGGACAAGAACCGCCCGTGATAGACCAGCGGAACACATAAGTACCCGGTACAAGTCCCGTAATCGGCGTATTTGCCTGCAAAGGATTGGCGATAGATGCCGTGTTCGGTCCTGAAACCTGCGTCCAGCGACCCGTTCCGCCTACGGCAGGGATGGCGCTCAACGTTCCCGTTGTGGTGTTGCAGAGGTTTTGGTCTGCACCCGCGCCCGCAGGTGAGGCAGAATTTGCCACTGTAATGGTTACGCGGGCTGCCGCAGGGGCGCAAGGGCTGCCCGTAATGCTGTATTCAAAAATATGTGTACCCGCACCCATGCCCGTAATAGAAACCTGACTATTGCCCGGACCTGAAACGTTCAGCACGGGGCTGCCTGAACCCGTACCGCCTACGCGCAGCCAGTTGCCCGTTCCTACAATCGGTACGGTGCCTGTCAGGATAACATCGGTGGTGTTTGCACCTGTCGGCAGGCAAAGGGTTTGGTCTGAACCCGCTGAAATAGTGCTTGGCACTACGGTCAGGATTACTTCATCCTGAATTGTTCCGCAAGGGCTGCCCGTGATGGTGTAGCGGATGATGTGCGTACCCGGTCCCATGCCCGTTACGGTGGCTACGCTGCCCGATACGCCCGAAGTGCTGATGATAACCGAACCGCTGCCCGTGCCACCTACGCGCTGCCATGAGGTAGTCCCTAATACAGGAACGGGACCTGTCAGCGTGAAATCAGCCGTTCCCGAAGGATTGGTACAAATCGTTTGGTCAGGTCCGATGTCCACAATCGGGCTGGCTACGGTAATGGTGATGGTGGCAGCACTTGTGCCGCAAATGCCGTTGTCTAATGTCCATTGGAAAATGTGCGTACCTACGCCCAAACCCGAAACGGTTGCTTGGCTGTTGCCCGTGCCGCCCAAGGTAATGTTCATGGCTGCCGCGCTGCCTGTGCCGCCCGTGCGCGTCCATGTGCCCGTACCCGATACGGGAACTGTTCCGTTCAGGGTTACAGTGCCCAAGTTGGTTGCCACATCGGCGCAAACGGTTGTTTGCGTTGCCGTAATGGCAGCAGGCGGATTCGGTGCGGTAATGGTTACGGTAATATCCGCACTTGTTGTGCCGCATACGCCGTTATCCAGCGTCCAGCGGAAAATGTGCGTGCCTGCACCCAAACCGCTTACGTCGGTGTTCGGGCTGTTCGGGGAAGCGATGCTCATGGCTGCCGCGCTGCCCGTGCCGCCTGTGCGTGTCCACGTGCCCGTGCCCGATACAGGGGCGTTGCCTTGCAGGCTCACCGTACCCAGGCCCGTGGCAGGGTTGGCGCATACTACTGTGGCTACTGCCGCCGCCGTTGCCGCAGGGTTCGGACGAACTACCGTTACCGTTACGTCGGCAAAACTGCTGCCGCAAGCACCGTTATTAACCGTCCAACGGAAAGTATGGTTGCCCGGTGCCAAGCCGTTTACGTCGGTGGTCGGGTTGTTCGGGTTGGCAATGCTGAATGTGCCGCTGCCGCTTACCCGCGTCCATGTACCCGTACCGCTGATAACATTGCTGCCTTGCAGCGTTACCGTTCCGACTTCCGAAACAGCATCCGCACATACCGTTGCAGCTACTGCCGCCGCCGTTACGGGCGGGTTGGTTTCCGTTACCGAAATGGTAACATCTGCCTGTGTGCTGCCGCATACGCCGTTGGTCAGTGTCCAGCGGAATATGTGCGTGCCCGCCATCAGTCCGCTGACGGTCGTAGAAGGCGATGCCGCATCGGCGATGCTCACCATGCCCGGACCCGATACCCTTGTCCACAAGCCCGTGCCCGACACAGGGGCGTTACCCACCAACGAAGCCGTAGCACTGCCGCCCGTTGCACAAATGACAGGCGTTGGCGATGAAGCCGTCGCCGCAGGGTTCGGACGAACAACTGTTACCGTTACATCGGCAAAGCCGCTGCCGCAAGCACCGTTATTGACTGTCCAACGGAAAGTATGGTCGCCTACGGAAAGACCGCTGACCGCAGTGTTCGGGTCGTTGACGTTGGCTATGTTGAAGCTGCCCGTGCCCGCAATGCGCGACCATGAGCCGCTACCGCTCACTACGGGGCTGCCTTGCAGCGATACGCTGCCTGTGTTGGTGGCAATGTCCGCACATACTACGCTTGCCACGGCAGAAGCCGTTACCGCACCGTTCGGACGAACAACCGTAACGGTTACGCTTGCCTGCGTTGTGCCGCAAACGCCGTTTGCCAATACCCAGCGGAACGTATGAGTACCTACGCCCAAGCCCGTTACGTCAGTGGTCGGGCTGTTGGGGTCTAAAATGGTCATGCCGCCAAAAGCACCCGTACCGCCCGTGCGTTCCCACGTACCCGTTCCCGATACAGGGGCGTTTCCTACCAAGCTCACCGTGCCTAAGTCCGTAGCGGGGTCAGCGCAAACGGAAGCCTGCACGGCATTGGCAGTAGCCACAGGGTTCGGGCGAACAACCGTTACCGTTACGGTAGCACTTGTAGAAGCGCATGAGCCGTTGGTCAGTGTCCACTGGAAGGTGTGCGTACCCACTGCCAAGCCTGTTACGTCGGTGTTGGGGCTGTTCGGGTTGGTGATGGTGAACGTTCCCGCGCCTGCGGTGCGTGTCCACGTGCCGATGCCTGAAAGCGGCGCATTGCCTATCAGGTTCACCGTTCCTTGCAAGGTTGCCGCATCGGCGCATACTTGCGTAGCGGCTGCCGTTGCCGTTGCAGGCGGATTCTGACGGATGATATTCACGGTGTAAGTGGCTGCCGAACTGCCGCAAGGGCTTGTAAATCGCCACTCAAAAGTATGCGTACCCACGCCTAAGCCCGTAGCGTTCAGCGTTGTTCCCGTTACGCTAAGGCTCATGGATGAGGTGCTGCCCGTACCGCCTATTCGTGTCCATGTGCCGCTGCCGCTGTTCGGGGTGTTGCCTGTCAGTGTAACGCTGCCCAAGTTGGAAATCGGGTCGGCGCAAATGTCGGGCGAAGGCGGCGTTGTGGTAATGGCTGCATTCGGGTTGGACTCATTGACAAACACCGTAACAAGGCTGCTTGTGCTGCCGCAACTTGGGCTTGTCAGTGTCCACTCAAAAATATGCGTACCGGGCAGCATATTGCTCACGTTCAGCACATTACCCGATTGGTTCAAGATGATGCCCGCAGGGTTGCCCGTGCCGCCTACACGCGCCCACGTACCCGTGCCGACTGTCGGGGCGTTGCCCGTCAGTGTTGCCGAAGCTCTGCCCGTTGCCAAATCGGTACAAACTGCCTGATTCGGTCCTGCATTGGCAGGCGGATTGGTCGGCAATACGGTTACAACCATTACGTCGGAACTTGTGCCGCAACCGTTGGTCAGTGTCCATGTGAACTCATGCGTACCAACGCCCATGCCCGTTACGTCGGCAGAAGTTGCCCCCGTTGGGGTGATGATTACGCCCGTTGGTGAGCCTGTTCCGCCCGTGCGCGTCCATGTACCGGTTCCCGAAATAGGCGCATTGCCGTTCAGGGTGATGGAAGCACCGCCCGGGGCATCGCAGCGGGTAGCATCTGCGCCCGCATTTGCCACAGGGTTAGACGGATTCACCGTTACGGTTACCGAAGCACTGCTTGTGCCGCAACTGTTGGCAAGCGTCCATGTAAATTGGTACGTACCGACTTGCAAGCCCGTAATGTTGGCGGTCGGGTTGTTAGGCGTGCTGATGACCATGTCCGCCGTACTGCCCGTTCCGCCCGTGTATGACCACGTACCCGAACCCGCCGTAATTGGTGTATTGCCTTGCAGGGTTATGTTTGCCCGCTGCGTGGCAGGGTCGGTACATACGGTATTGACCGTTGAAATAATGGCAGCCGCAGGGTTAGACTGTTCCACATTCACCGTAAAGGTGGCGGAACTTGTGCCGCAACTGTTCGCCAATTGCCATTGGAAAATATGTTCGCCCGGCAGCAAACCCGTGATGGTGGCTACTCTGCCGAAAGTGCCTGATGTATTGATGGCATGACCTGTCGGGTCGCCTGCGCCGCCTACGCGCGTCCATGTGCCCGTTCCCGTGCGCGGTTCATTGCCTACCAATGTGAGCGTAGCTCTGCCCGTTGCGGGGTCGGTACAAACCGTACCCGGTGCAGTGGCAATGGCAGCCGCAGGGTTAGACGGATTCACCGTTACGGTGATTTCGTCAAAGGTAGTGCCGCAACCGCTGTTGAGCGTATAGCGGAAAATGTGCGTACCCGGTTGCATACCCGTAATGTTGGCAATGGCATTGCCCGTGCCTGTGGTAGAAGCCGCGATGGCAACACCCGTACCGTCGGCAGTGCCGCCCGTGCGTGTCCATGTGCCTGTACCTACAACGGGTTCATTAGCCGTCAGGGTGATTTGCGCCAAGTTGGTTACGGGGTCGGTGCAAATGGTCGGGTTCGCGCCCGCAATGTCTGCCTGCGGATTGTTGCGATTCACCGTTACGGTTACTTGTGCCGATGTGGGCGGACATACGCCGTTGGTCATTTCCCATTGGAACACGTGCGTACCCACGCCCATGCCCGTAATGGTTGCTACGTTATTGTTTGTGCCGCCGATAGTAATTGCCAAGGCGGTGGCATCGCCCGTGCCGCCTATGCGCGTCCATGTGCCCGTTCCTACGTAGCTGTTATTACCCGCCAATATAGTAGAACCCAGCGTACCCGTCGGGTCGTCGGCGCAAACGTTCAGGTTGCCCGTGATGGTTGCCACAGGGGTAGGTTGTTGTACCGTAACGCTCACTTCGGCAAAGGTGCTGCCGCAAGCTGCGTTGTTGATAGTCCAACGGAACACGTGCGTGCCTACCTGCAAGTCGCTGAAAGTGGCTTGTCTGCCACCCGTGCCTGCCGTTACCAGCGTGAACGTGCCCGGACCGCTTTGGCGCGTCCAAGTGCCCGTGCCGCTTATCGGAACATTGCCGTTGAGCGTTACCGCCCCGCGATTAGTGGCAGGGTCGGCGCAGACGTTGGCAGGTGCAGGGTCAATGGCTGCTACGGGGTCGCGCTCTACGATGCGCACCGTAACTTGTGCCGATGTAGTCGTACCGCAAACGGCATTGCTGATTGTCCATTGGAACGTATGCAAGCCCGGTTGCAGGTTAGAGAAAGTAGCGTTTTCGCCTGCCGCGCCGCTGGTTGCCAGCGTTGCCGTGCCCGGTCCCGAAACCCGCGACCATGTGCCCGTTCCCGATGCAGGCAAATTGCCCGTCAGGTTCACGCTGCCCAGCCCCGTTGTGCCTGTGGTGCAGACATCGGAAGTAGGTGCGGTAACAATCGCTGCCACGGGGTCAGCGGCAATAACGGTAATATCAATGGTTGCCGTGCTGTTGTTGGCAGGGCAAGCGGGATTTGTCAATGCCCATTGGAAGCGGTGCGTACCAACTGCCAAGCCGCTGATGCTCACACTTGCACTGTTGGCGTTCGGTGCGAAAGCAGGTGCCGCACCCGGACCCGAAACGCGCGTCCATGTACCTGTCGTTCCCGCAACGGGGGCATTAGCCGTCAGGTTAATTGTGCCCGTCGGTGAGCCGCAAATGGTAGTAGCAGGCGGCGCGGTGATGGATGCCGGCGCATTGGTCGGATTGACCGTTACGGTTGCCGATGCCGTAGAAGTGCCGCAGCTGTTGGTGATAGTCCATGTGAAAGTATGCGTACCGACGGCAAGATTGCTCACGTTGAGCGTGCTGCCGCCCGTGCCGCTTGGCGAAAGTGTCGGTGTGCCCGGTCCGCTGTGCGACCATGCGCCCGTATTGCCTGCCGCAGGTACACTGCCTGTCAGCGTTGCGCTGCCAAAGCCCGATGCAGGGTCGGCGCATACGCTTTGCGTAGCAGGCGAAACGGTTGCAAGCGTCGGTTGCGGCTGTACAACAACCGTAACTTGTGCAGGCGTGAAGGTACAAGGCGCTGTTCCGCTGAATGCCCATTGCAATACGTGCGTACCTACTTCCAAGCCGCTGAATGTTGCTGTACTTACCCCGCCGCTTGATGAAACGGAAATGGTCGGTGCAGCCCCCGGACCCGATACCCGCGACCATGTACCCGTTCCTATGACAGGCACGTTGCCGCTTACGGTTACGGTGGCAGTTGTTCCCGTTGCACAAATCGGCGAAACAGGCGGCGTAATGATGCGCGGCGGTTCAGCTACCGTAACGGTTACGGTAGGCGCGCTGCCGGGGCAGGTTGCGCCCGTTACTGCCCATTGGAATACGTAAATGCCCGCGCCCAAATTGCTCACGCTTGTATTCGGGCTGTTCGGGTTGGCGATGCTGCCCGCAGGCAAAGTCGGACCGCCTACTTGCGACCATGTGCCCGTTCCCGTTACGGGTGCAGTACCCGACAGGTTAGCGGTAGTAGTCGTTCCTGCGGAAGTCAAACAGAGCGTTTGGTTTGCCCCCGCCGAAATTGTGGAAGGCGAAACGGTTACGGTTACGAAGTCTTCGCTGTCGGGGCAGGCAGAACCCGTTACGCGCCAGCGCAACACATATGTGCCTACCTGCAAAGTGCCACCCGTACCGAATTGCGCATTGGCAGCCGTCGCGCTTGAAAAAGTCGGCGTATTCGGACCTGAAACAACCGTCCATGTGCCCGTACCGGGACCTACCACAGGCGTAGCGCCCAGCGTTACGGGGTTAGTCGTACCGCAAACGCTGATATCTGCCCCCGCATTGGCAGGTGCTGCCACGCGAATCACCAAATCGTCAAATACGGTCGCACAAGGCGTACCTGTTACCGTCCAGCGGATGGTATAAGTGCCCGATTGCGTCAAGCCGCTGACGGTGGCGTTTCTGTCCAAATCGTTAGAGAATGTTACCGCGTTCGGACCTGAAACAAACGACCATCTGCCCGTTCCTACCACAGGCGGTTGAGCGTTCAGGGTAACGGTGTTGCCCGTTCCGCAAATGTTTATGTCGGGTCCCGCATCCACAATGGCGCGGCGAATGGTTACGGTGCTTTCGGAAACACAAGCACCGTTGCTCAAACGCCAGCGGAACACATATTCGCCCGCTGCGTTCATGCCCGTAATGCCCGTAGTGGGTGAACTTGGCGTAGTGATAACGGGCGTAACGGGTCCGGATACAAATATCCATTGCCCCGTAGCCCCTGCGGGAACGGCATTGGCAGCCATAGTATAGGTAGCCGCGCAGATGTTGGCATCAGCGCCCGCATTGGCAGCCACAGGCAATTGCACGACGATATTTACGTCGGCACTGTTATCGGGGCAACCCGCATTGCTTACCGTCCAGCGGAAAGTGTACGTGCCGATGACGTTCAGGTTATTGACTGCCGTAGTGGGCGAAGAAGGATTCACAATCACGGGCGTAGCCCCTGCCGGTGCGCTTACCAGCGTCCACAAGCCCGTGCCGAATACGGGCGGCGTGGCATCCATTACGGCGGTGTTAGTAGTGCAAAGCACTTTGTTCGTACCTGCTACGGCAGGCGAAGGCGGCTGCGAAACGGTTACGCGCACATCGTCCTCTGTCTGCGGACAGGCAGAGCCGCCGCTGATTGTCCAGCGGAAATCGTACACGTTGCCGGGGATGAGGTTGTTAACAAAGGTGTTTGCCGCATTCGGATTAACAAAGCTGCCCGCAGGCAAGGCAGGTCCGCCCACCTGTGTCCACGTACCGATTGTGCCGCTTACGGCAGGCACGGCGTTGAGTTGTACCGAAGTCGGGTTCACCGTGCCGCAAAGAGCTATATCCGCGCCCGCATTGGCAGGTGCATCGTTGAAAATCTGAATTTCATCAAAGGTATTGCCGCCCGTGCCGCATGGCGAACCTGTTACTGTCCAGCGGAACACATAAAGACCTCTGCCCAAACCGTTGGCGGTGAGCGTAGTGCCGCCTGTTCCCGATGTTGCCAGCGTCGGTACGGGACCATCGGTGAATACCAGCGACCAGTTGCCTGCACCCACAACAGGTACTTCGGCAGTCATTACAAAGCTGTTCACGTTGCAAAGCCTTGTGTCAGCCGTGATGATATTGGCAGGTGCAGCAATGAATACGTCCACAAAGTCTTCGCTTGGCGGACAAGCCCCGCCGCTGATGGCATAGCGGAAGCGATACACACCCGCCGCAGTCATGCCCGTAACCGTTGCGCTGTACGGACTTGATACACCCGCGGCAATTTCGGCAGGGGTAAGCGGTACGGGGGTCAGCACGGGCGTAACGCCGCTTGGACCTGATACGAACGACCAAACCGCTGTTCCCGTATAAGGCAAGTTGCCCGCTAAGGTTGTACTTGTTGTCGGCAAACAGAATTGTTGGTCTGCGCCTGCATTGGCAGAGTTGGTAATAGTGAAGTTCACCAAGTCTTCCGAATCGGGGCAAGTGCTGTTGGTAATGCGCCAGCGGAAAGTGTAACGCCCTGCCTGTAAGTTGGTAAGCGTCAGTACGTTATTATCAGGTCCGCTAATGGTGCGATTGGCAGGCGGCACGGGCGGTCCGCTCACTTGCGACCATGCACCCGCACCCGTGATAATCGGGATATTGCCCGTCAGGGTAACGGTTGTAACATTACAGGCATCAAAATCCGCATCGGCAACTGCCTGATTAACAGGCGTAACAGTGATAACCGCTTGGTCGGGCAATACAACTACGCAACTGCCCGCCCCTGTTACGGGTGCAGTAACTTCTACGCTGTATGAAGTTGTCGCGGTCGGCATGTTTGCACCCGACAGCGTAAAGGTAATATCGCCATTTGCGGCAGGTGTTTGTGTGCCGTAGGTAGTGCCGCCGCGGAAAAGTCGGTAGGTATGATTGGCTTTTGCATTGCGCACAATGATATTCACCGAAGTTTCATTGGCGCAAATGCTGGCATCGGTAACTTCGTTGTTTTGCTCATCGGCTACGGTCAGGGTTGCGGCTGCTGAATAGTTAAAGCAACCCGTAGTAGTATTCGTTCCTCTGATACGGAACAAAGAGCCGTTCAAAGCAGCCGGAACATTGGCAATTGTCAGCGTATTGGTTGTAGCCCCGCTGAAGGTTGCGCCGAAGAATGTTCCGTTCAACACAGGGTTGAAATTTGTCGGGTCGGACGGGGTTGCAATTTCCCACTGAATGCTCAGGCTTGGGTCTACCAAGGCAGCCAGATTTACGGTGCTGTTGGCACAAGCCGTTAAATCGGTGGGGTTAGCAACTATCGGCAGCGGATGTACGGTGATGACCATGTCGTCTTGCGTATTGCCGCAGCCCGGTGCACCCGCAATGCTCCAGCGCAGGGTATAGTTGCCCGGGCGCAAGTCAGTAATGACTGCATTATGCGCATTTGCATTGGGTATGAAGGTAGGCACAGGCGAACCCGAAGGGCGATTGACAACCGTCCATGTGCCTGTTCCGCCACCGCCTAAGGCAGGGTTGTTGCCTGCCAGCGTTACCTCTACGCGGGTAGTAGTGCCGCTGATGAACTCACAAACAGCTTGGTCGGGTCCTGCATTGGCAGAGCGTCCGCTGTTTACGGTCAGCACAGGCGACTGCGATACGCAGTTTACGCCGTTGGCAGTGGTGCTAATTTCCCAACGGAAGGTGTAAACCCCGTTGCTGACGGGAATGGTTGCCGTCGGGTTGCTGATTTGCGCCCCAAAGTTGATGGTCGTAGGGCCGCTCAACTGCACCCAGCGCCCTGTGCCGCGCCCTGCCGCGGGGGCATTGCCCGTCAGGGTAACGGTTGTGGCATTACAAATATCAATCGGAGAAACCACTGTTGCCGTTGTCGGCGTAGGAATCACGGTCAGGGTAGCAGGCGCGCTGAAAGCCTCGCACTGAATATTGTTCGTGTTCTGAATGCGCACTCTGAAACGCCAGCCGTTCATAAACTCGGGGACGTTGGTCAAGTTCAGCGTTGCCGTTCCGACACCGCTATACACGCCACCGTCCGTTAAGTCGCCAAAGCCTGCACCTGAATCCACTTGCCAGCGGTATTGTACCGTACCCGGAATGGCAGGGTCTGCCTGTGCGGTAAATGAAGCACTGTTTACCCCTCCGTTATGGCAAATGGTAACATCTGATGGGTTCAAGGCCGCGCGTGGCAGCGGGTTTACGGTAATAATGGCCGTTTTGGTTACACCCGAAGCACACAGCAAGGCATCGCGCACCGTCAAGCGAACGGTTACGTCATACGGCTGGCTCGGGTTAGATGCATTGACAGGGAAAGTGAACGTAGGACGCTGCCCCGTAGCCGTTCCCAGAATGGTGGCTCCTACGGAAAACTCCCACTCATACAATAAAGCCAAAGGCGTTCCGCCGCTGAAACTCCATGAGAAAGGCGGACGCAACACGTTAGGCGCATTACAAGCACCGGGAGCGGGTTGCGGAACTACGGGCGTTCCGCCGGGTGTGAAGCAGCGCGTGGCGGGGTCGTTAGAATTACCTGCGTTGAAGTTAGCAGGGCTACCTACGCATATATAAGCATCGTTTTCAAAATCGGCATAGATAACCGGTGCAACTAATTGAATCGTCTTAACCTCTTCGTCTTCGCAACCAAAAGCGGTACGCACACGCAGGCGAATCCAATAGTTACCCGCCGGAAGATTGTTGGCAAAGGTATAATTACCGGGTGCGGAAGTGATTACTTGTGTACGCACAGGCACGGCAGCCGGATTGCCCACAGGATTCACGTCAAATACATCCCACTGCCAGCGCGTAATTTGCGGAGAAAGTGTCGGCGGCGTATCAGGGTCTGGCGTACTTTCATCGGTAACAACAAAGCTGCTGTTTTCGCAGATATTGCCGCTATTATTAGGCCAACTGAAAGCGGCGGTAGGTTTGCCGCTTACGCGAACGCGAACACCGCCATCAGGACGAATGAAAATACGACACGCAGGCGAGTTGCTGTCCTGTAAAATCAATGCCGGCTGGAATGTACCGGGGCGCAAATAGGTATGCGAAATTTGCAACTGATTACCTGCCGCCGCATATGCTGCCGCGTTGAATGCAACAGGGGCAGTAGCAGGTGTACCATCGCCAAAGTCCCACTGATAAAATGCTACATTCTGCAAGTTAGTAGCCGTGAAAGTAACAGGGTCGCCTGCACAGATATCGGTTGGTGTAAAAATGAATTGCCCGCTGGGGCCATCCACCCGAATAAAATTGGTCAGTTCGCGGACAACGGTACAACCTGCACGGCTGCGCATCGTCAAGCGAACGGTATATACGCCCGGATTGATGTAGGTATTTTCAGGGTTTTGGTCGAAGGAACGGTTGCCGTCGCCAAATTCCCAGAAATATTCCTCAATGTCTGCATCAGGGAATGGCGTGGCACGGAAACGCACTGCTGCCGGCGGACAACTCACCACTAACTGCGTAGGCGCAAACACCGGAGGCCCTGTGGCTGCCTGTGCAGAAATAGTAGCATCAGGCGCAATCACATTAATCACGCGGCTGAATGTTACCGAACAGGTATTGCCTGCCGTAACGGTTTGTGTAATGGTATAGCTGCCCGCATTATTGTAGCGAATGACAGGGTTGGCGGGATTGCTCAAATCGGCGGTATAGTTTGCCGGAGCCGTACCAAAATTCCATGTATAAGTCAAGCCTGAACCGCCGGGGACATCAATTGCATTGCTGGTAATCTGCATATTGCTGCCCGCACAGAACGTGGTAGCAGACACATTAAAGCCGGGCGTAGGACGCGGCAACACAGTAACCTGACGGGTAACGGTTGCCGTACAAGGGCCGATGCCGTTATTATCGGCAACGGTCAGCGTTACGTTCCATGTGCCGGGGCGCAAAAAGGTATAGGTTGGATTCTGTACGGCCTGATTTTGGAACGGATTGGCAATGCCATCCTGAAAGAACCAGTTCCAAGACGTAATGGCATTGCTGTTAGGGAATACCGTAGAGGCATCCGTAAAATTCACGGGCTGCCCTACGCACACTACCGAAGGATTGCTAAAATTGGCAATGGCTCCCTGAATCGTAATATTGACCGGCGCACTCACCGACTCGGCACAACCGTTAGACTCGGTAATGGTCAGTGTTGCCTGATAGGGCGCTACGCGCGGTGCATACGTATGCGTTACCGAAGCTCCCGCGGGGCCGTTAATGGTTGTAATCGTACCGTCGCCAAAATCCCAACGATAGCTGGTAATTGTACCGCTGGTAGTTGAGGTGCTGGTAAACCGAACAGGGGTATTGCTGCAAATCGGCCCTGAGGGGTTTGGCGTTACCGTAAACGATGGCGAAGAAACAGAAATATTTACTGTTGCCGTTCTTTCATTTACACAACCGTTAGAACCAATGGCACGCAGACGAACCGTGTAAACACCGGGGTTGGCATAGGTATGCGACACGGGATTCCCTCGCGGGATAATTTGCACAGCCGTACCGTCGCCAAAGTCCCATTCGTAGGTAGTGGTTGCAGGCGCTGCCGCATCCACGCTGGTATTCAGGAAGTTAAAGGTGCTGCCGCTTACGCAGGCTACCCCTCCGCCAACCACATTGAACAATGCGATGGGGCCGTCCACATTCACCGTAGCCGTAATCGGGCTAACCGTGGGGCATCCGTTGCAATAAAAAATGGCATTAACCGTAATGGTGCCAATGGTGCGGAACTCATGCGTTACAGGGCCTACATTACCCACACCGCGTGCGGCAGTACCATCCCCGAAATCATACACTACGCTATCCGCACAAATACCCGGCGGAATATTGGGCGTAAACGTAATACCCACGCCGCCAATTGTCGCACAGCCGTTGCGGCTTGGAGTCAGCGTAATGGTATTAGGCGGAGGCGTGCCAACTTTAATTTGCTGATTGAAATTGCCCGTGCGCGTACAACCACTGGCGGTCGTAATGGTTACACGCGGCGTGTAAACACCGGGTGTAGTATATGTATGCGAAACATCAGGGAAACCCGTAGGCGTAAACGGAGGTGCGATGCTCACTACGGGTGAACCATCGCCAAAATCAAAATCGTAGCGGATAATACCTTCTACCGAAATGCTGTTGCGTGCCGTAAAGTTAAAAGTAACGGGTGCACAGGTAGTGGTAGGCTGCGCCCCAATAAATTCCAAACGCGGAATAGCTTCTGCCAAAACCAAATTGCGCGTCAGCGTATTGGAACAGCCTGTTGTACGGTCGGTAATGGTCAAGCGAATCGGGTAAGTGCGGAACGCCGTAAAGTTGTGCGTAGGCGTTGCGGTTGTATAAATGGCTTCGCCGAATGCAAAGGCAGGGTCTGTAACGCGCCACTCATAAAGGTAGTCGGCAGGATTATTCAGTGCAGGAATTAACTGGCGCGGCCCGATGTTGCAAAGGTTATCAGGCGGATTAACCGTAAAGTTGGCATCGGGTAATGGGCGCACGGTTACATTCTGCGTTACGGTCGCCGTACAACCGTCAATAAAGGTAGTGGTTAGCGTTACGGGATAAGTGCCCGGTGTCGCATAGCTTTTGTTCGGATTTTGTGCCGTAGAGGTAGTACCGTCTCCAAAGTTCCACGCCCAGCCCACAGCACCTGCCGATGAACGGTCAAAAAACTGCTGAGAACTGTTGGCACAGTAAACAGGCGGTATATCAAAAGCAGCGATATTGTTTCTGATAACAATGGCATCGGGAACATCGCGCACCGAAGAACAACCGTCGGCAGTGGTAGCGGTCAGGCGCACGCGATAAACACCGAAGGTGTTGTATACGAACGTAGGATTTACGTCGGTACTTGTACCTGCGGGATTGCCGTTTTCGTCAAAAAACTCCCATAAGTAACTGGCAATTACCCCCGGTGGCGGCGGGCTGGTGCGCACCGTAGAAAGGTTCTCGAAACGCGCTATGAACGGTGGCGAACAAGCAGGCCCGTTCTGCAAACGAAAAGCAGCCTGCGGCGACCAGCGCACACGGACTGCATTGGGACGAATGATAGATGCCTGACAAGTTTCACGACCGCCGGCAAAGGTTTCAACCGTCAGCGTTACCTGATAGTCGCCGGGGAAGTTATAAGTGTGTGTAGGTGTCCGAAAGGACGGGTCGGTGCCTGTAATGGTTGTTCCGTCTCCAAAATTCCACGTCCAGCGGACAATATCGCCAACCAAACCACCCGTTGCAACTGTTCCCGCTACGGTTATGTCGCTAAATGTTACCGTATAGGGTGTACACCCAATGCCGGGAGGCGCAGTGAAGTTGGGTGTAGCCCTATCATAAACAATCACCTCGCGCGTGCGTTCGCTGATAGTAACCGTACCGGCGGCATTGGTAATGCGCAACCTGACGATATATCGCCCCGGGGCACCGTAGGCACGCTCCGGCTCGGTAATGCTCGGGTCATTGGGAATCCCTATTACAGGGCTGCCCGTACCAAAATCCCAATTGTAGCGAATAGTGGTTAAGTCAGCCGGAAGTCCTGAACTCTGGTCAAAAAACTTGTAGGTAGCTATGCCGCAACCGCCTGTCAGCGGCTCTCCTGCCGTACCTACTCGAAAATCAGCCGTTTGCGACCACAGCGGGTACCACGCACCCCACAATAAAAAGGTCAGCAAAAAAGAGAATCGGGTAACAACTTGTATCATAAAAACTCGCTTAATCCAAAGGTAATGGCGCTGAAAATTATTTTATCCCAACATATATTGATGCACGTAAGAAAAATAAGTTTACACGCTTCAATTCTGATAACAAAACTAATGAAACACGCCCAAGCCAACTAATCCATTCCAAAAGTATTCGATGAAACCAGCGTAAAATCCGACGAGTCAGGCAGGTTATCGGACAAAATAAGCAAAAAACCCGATAAAGGCTTAAAAACAGTTAAAAGTAATGTTCAAGCAATAAAAACCATCTTTTCGCTTGTACATTGTTAGGACATGTTTTACTCTTGCGCAGAAGATATACTACCCCATCTTTGATAAATACCATTTATAAACTGCCTAAATAACAGACACTGTATGCTCATGCCTGTTGTAATGCTCGGCATCCTATGTGCTTGCTGTCCATTTTTGCAATCATGCTGTCCGTTTTCGGACATTATTGAACTGTTTTACCTGCCTATCTGTTAAAAAACTGTCTGATTAACAATCACTTAATACTTGTGGTATTGTATTAGATACTTGTTGTAACATTCAATTATCGGAAGCAAAAAATCGTCTCAGCACTAATGTATCGTTCATTTTTACTCACCCTTGGCAGCTTGTTTGTCTGTACCCAGTTTTTATTTGCACAAGTGCCTCAACAAGGGCAAGGCGCACAATGGCGCGAAAAAATCCAGTTGTTGCCTCCTCAACAACAAGAACAAATTCGCCAGTGGTTTTCGCAAGGCACTCGCCCGACCCCTGAGCAACTGCAACAAATCCAGCAGTGGATAGAAGCAGCGGAAAAAGCAGTCGCTACACAGGAGCCGCAGCAGCAAAAAGGCAACGGCAAAATCACAGGTACTGTATTGGATTCTGCCACCAAACAACCCGTAGAGTTTGCAACCGTTGCCCTTTTAGACAAAACAACCGGCAAACCTATTGACGGCACCATTACCAACGACAAAGGTCAATTCACCATTGCTAAGGTAGGTGCGGGCACTTACAAATTAGCTGTTAGTTTCGTAGGTTATCAGACCATCACGCTGGATAACGTAACGCTAGCCAATGACCGTGCAACGGTCAATTTAGCCAATATCATCCTTCCTGCCGAAGTCAAACTGCTGAACGAAATAGAAATAGTTGACCAAAAAGATTTGGTAGAAGATAAAATTGACCGCATCACCTACAACGCCGAGAAAGACGTAACCAATGCAGGCAGCGATGCTACCGAAGTGCTTCGGAAAGTTCCCTTGCTTTCCGTTGATTTGGATGGCAACGTACAATTGCGCGGCAGCGGCAACGTTCAGGTGTTAATCAATAACAAGCCCAGCACTATTATGGCGGCAAGCGTAGCAGATGCCTTGCGTCAGATTCCCGCCGAGATGATTAAGAGTGTAGAAGTGATTACCAGCCCCTCTGCCCGCTACGATGCCGAAGGAACATCGGGTATTATCAATATCATCACCAAGAAAAATACTATTCAAGGCATGAGCGGCAATGTCAATGTTTCTGCCGGCACCCGCAGCAGCAATATGGACGGAGGTCTGAACTTCCGCACCGGCAAACTGGGGCTTTCGCTCAATGGCGGCGGTCGTGCCGTGTACGTATGGAACGACGGCTATAACAACCGCACCAACTTTTTGCCCAACGGCCAAACCAGCTTTGTCAATCGGAATGACGACGGCTTCGGCTACCGCGTTTTCGGCCGTATGCAACTCAATGCCGACTATGAACTCAGCCCCAAGAGCAACCTTTCGGCAGGTATGCGCTTCGGCAAACGCGGCTTTTGGGACGACCAAAATCAAGCTACTGTTTTTGGGCAGAACAACGCCATTGTACGCCAATTTACACGCGATATCAACTCAACTGAGGTAAGCAATAACTATACATTCAATTTAGACTATAACCGCACTTTCAGCAAACCGCAACAGGAACTGGCAGTGCTTGCGCTCTACACGCTGAACAAAGGAACCGACCGCTATCAGTTAGACCAGTTCAACACGCTCAATCTGGTAGATTACCGTGAACGCAACGACAACCGCAACAGCAACCGCGAAATCACCCTGCAAGCGGACTATGTGCACCCCGTTACGGAAAGAAGCACTTTTGAAACAGGCAGCAAAGCCATCCTGCGCAAAGTAACCAGCAGCAACGACTTTGCTACCTTTAACTTTGAGCAAAATCAGTTTGTCATCAATCCCGCGCGAAACAATGCACTGGACTATGACCAAAACGTGATAGCTGCATATGCCAGCTACGGCTACACTACCAAATCCAAATTCGGCATCAAAGCGGGTGTTCGCTACGAATACACCGATATTGTCGGTGTACTGCCCTTAGACAACAGCCGTTTCACGCAAAACTTCGGCAACCTGATACCTAACATCGCCCTTTCAAAAACACTGAAAAAAGGGAACACTATCAAAGCCTCCTATAACCGCCGCATCCAGCGCCCGGGCATTGGCGTACTGAATCCGTTCGTAAACCTTTCCGACCCGAACAACATCCGCTTTGGCAACCCGCAACTGCTGCCTGAACTGACTCACAACACAGAGTTGAGTTATAGTGCTTTCATCAACCGCAGCTCGCTGACGGTCAGCACTTTCTGGCGGCAAACCAATAACGCTATCAGCACCGTTATTTCGGTGAATGAGTCGGGCATAGCCAGCTCTACTTTTGATAACGTAGCTCAGAACCGCGTACTGGGTGCAAGTGCCTTCGGTTCGGTGCAAGTTACTTCTGCATGGCGTGTAAGCGGTACGTTCAACGCTCTGTACGTACAGTTTGAAAGCCCTGCACTTGGCAGCAGCAACAGCGGCTGGCAGTACAGCGCTAACTTCAACACACAATACAGCTTTGGCAAAGGATGGAGTGCACAAGGTTTTGGCTTCGTCAATTCGCCGACCGTACAACTGCAAGGCACACAAGGTGTGTTCAGTTTCTACTCATTCGGTATCAAGAAAGACATCCTCAACAAAAAAGGTGGCATTACCTTAGGGGCAGACAACATTTTCCGTCAGGCACTGCGCATCGAGTCGCAATTTGCCACCGATACTTTCCGTCAGGATATTCTGCGCAATGTATATAACCGCGCCGTTCGCATCACGTTTAACTACAACTTCGGCAAAATGGGCTTTGGCGACCAGCAACGCTCTTCACGCCGCAAAAAAATCAATAACGACGATGTGAAACAGGGAGAGCAAAACGACCAGCAACAATAAATCACACACCACAAACACCACACATGCAAACATGAGTCATCTTTGATTGTAGAAGTGCACGTCGCTATTGTTACGGATTGCGCCGGTCATTGGACTGAAAAGGTGTCTTTCCCATGCGAAATAAACCGACAACCTGTATTTTTCACATAGCGGCGTGCACCGATGACTCACTAATAACTCCGTAAGCAACTATCAGTTCATCTGCGGAAAAACCGTTACGCGGATTTGCGGCTTTTCGCCACGCGGAACAATCACAATAAAACTGTTCTCACGAGTACGGTTGCGTTGCAGCATGTAGCCTACAATGATGTTGTCGGAACGGGTTTCGGTTTTGCCGTCGGGCAACTTTACATCATAGCGATGGGTAAAATACACGGGGTCGTTGCGCAGGCTGATGTCCATACTTCTGGAAGTGAGGCGCGCCCCGGTGGCATTGAGGCAGTCAAAGGCTGCTAAACGGAGCATTTGGTCATTGATAAAACCCGGGCGCTCGTTGCCCGTCAGGCGGAGGCCGATTTCACAGGCACTGAAATTAGTTACAAACGCCGTAATTGTATACCGGTCAAATACTTCTTTGCCTACTTCGCGGGTAGAAACATTCGTAATCCGATAGCCTACGCGCAGGCCGTTGTATTCCATGGTTTCGCCGTCTTCCATCAATTTTGATTCTTGGGCAAACGCCATTGCAGGCAACACGCATACAAGGAACAGATAGAGGTATTTCATAGTTGTATGAAGTAAAATTTAATGACAAGTTGTTGCTCAACAAAAATGAAGCCTATTTACCCTTATAGACCATTTCGCCTGCCCGAATAGGTACTTTCAGGCGATTTTCCGGTGGCGGAATAGGACAACTGTAATTATCGTTGTAGGCGCAATAAGGGTTATACGCTGTGTTAAAGTCCAGCACAATCTGGTCGCGGCGACCTTTGGGCAAGGGGATATCCATGTAACGACCCGTTTCATAAGTTTCTTCGCCATTGGTGGGGTCATTAAACGGCACAAACAGAATTTGCGGCGATTCGCTGCTGACAAAAAGGGTGAGCGCGTGCTGTTCGCCGTTGAGTCGGAAGCGGGCAATGCCGTAGCGCCGCATCAGGCGATCTTCGCCGGTGGTGGTTTGCAGGCGGAGTGTGGCTGTATCGGTTTCGGGAATAAGCGTCAGGTCGGCAGTCAGGCGATAAGACGCATCTATGGGGAAATAGCTAAGTCCCTTGAACTTTTTGCGCAGCGCCGGTTCTATGGGCGACTCTTCGTCTTCCCTGAAAAACTCTTCTTTTTCTTTGCGTTCCTCCTGAATACCTTCTACGTAGCGGTCATTCATTTGCAGGTCGCTGAATGAGTAAAAAATAACAAACAGCAACACCACGGCAATGGCAGAAAAAAGCAAATAGTTGGTTCTCACGTGTTGGTAAGGGTTATTGTTTGAACAAATGTAAGCAGAATATCGGATACCATCCGTTAAATTTGCCTGTAACAAAACCGTAACCAATCGCAGTTTATGAAAACCATTCGCCCTGCCGATATCCCCACCGTACAGATGCACGCCCTGATGTTAAGCAGCATAGGGCCGCGCCCCATAGCATTTGCAAGCACCGTCAGCCGCGACGGACAGGTGAACCTCAGCCCTTTCAGTTTTTTTAATTGCGTCGGCTCCAATCCGCCGATATTGGTATTTTCGCCTGCCCGCCGTGTGCGCGACAACACCATTAAACACACACTGGAAAACGTATATGAAGTGCCCGAAGTGGTTATCAATATTGTTAACCACGACATCGTGGAGCAAATGTCGCTGGCAAGCACCGAATACGAAAAAGGGGTGAATGAGTTCGTCAAATCGGGGCTGACCGAGTTGGCCTCCGAAATGGTGCGCCCGCCGCGTGTAAAAGAGTCGCCCGTGCAGTATGAGTGCAAAGTCCGCCGCATCATCCCGCTGGGCAATCAAGGCGGTGCCGGCAACCTGATTATATGCGAAATAGTGCTGGCTCACTTCCGAGAAGATATTTTTGACAGCAAAGGACAGATAGACCCGTTTAAATTGGACTTGGTATCGCGCATGGGCGGCGACTGGTATTGCCGCGCCAACGGGAATGCGCTTTTTGAAGTTGCCAAACCTGTTGCACGCCTTGGCATAGGCGTGGACAACCTGCCCGAGGCTATACGCCTCAGCCCTGTACTGACAGGCAATCACTTAGGCAAGCTCGGCAATACGGAGTCCCTACCCGACCCTTACTCACTTGCGGCTGTATCCATCCCTGCCGGTTTTGAACATCTCAGCGGGCATCATCTGGCAGCGGCACTGCTGGATGCCAACCTGATAGATGCTGCTTGGAAAGTTTTATTAGCCTCCTGAAATGCGAAAATGGTTAAGGGTTCGTTATACTGTTGTTAAATTTAAGTTAGCCCCCTTATGAAATCACACATCTACACCGCCCTTACCACTGCGCTGCTGCTGAGTGCCGCCTGTTCGTCTTCGCGGCAAGAGAGCAGCACCACTAATTACGCCGATGAAATCCATCAATGGCACAGCGAGCGGATTGAGTCGCTCAAAAAAGAAGACGGTTGGCTCAACTTGGCAGGGCTTTTCTGGCTGCGCGAAGGCAAAAACAGCATAGGAGCCGATGAGCGCAACCAGATTGTTTTTCCAAAAGGGAAAGCGGCAGACCGCCTCGGTATTTTAGTACTGGAAAACGGGAGAGTGCGTTTTACGGCTGACCCTACGGCCACTGTTACCGCAGACGGTGTACGCATTACCGATTCGCTTATTTTCAGCGAAGAGCAGAAAAAGCCCGTTGTACTTGCGCACGGTTCGCTGCGATGGTTCATTATCAAGCGGGGCAATAAATATGGCGTGCGCCTTCGCGACTTGGAACATCCGGCTGTCAAAAGTTTTACGGGCGTTGCTCGGTACGACATAGACCCGCGCTGGCGGCTCCGTGCACGCGTGGAGCCTGTTTCAGACACGCATAAAATAGCCATTACCGACGTATTGGGGCAAGTAAGTTATCAGCCTTCCCCCGGCACATTGGTGTTTGACTGGCAAGGAAAAAACTATCGCTTAGATGCGGTGGAAAGCGGCGATAAGTTGTTCATTCTTTTTGCCGACGAAACCAATAAAAAGCAAACCTATGCTGCCGGCCGATTCTTGTATGCAGACAAACCCGACAGCACCGGCCATACTATTCTGGATTTTAACAAGGCAATCAATCCGCCCTGTGCCTTTACCGAATTTGCCACCTGCCCGTTGCCGCCGCCGCAAAACCGCTTGGCAATTGCCATCAAGGCAGGCGAAAAACGCTACGGCAAAGGGCACTAAATCGGCTTGCGCAGTATCAGTTGTGTGGTGATGGTTTGATTCCCGCGCCGCACACTGATGCTGATTTTGCGCCCGGGTTTGCTTTGGAAAAGTGCCATAATCTCCGTCAATCGCAACGAGAAGGCATTGCGCTTATTAATGTTCAGAATTTCATCGCCCGGCAGCAGACCGGCTTCAGCGGCAGGCGAGCGCGGGCTTACTTCCGAAATCGTAAACAGTGGCAACCCCGGGATAGGCGTAATAATCTCCATGCCGCTAAGGTTGTAGTTGAACGGTTCTTTAAAAAATGAGTTGGGTTTCAGATAAATTTTACCGCCTTCGTAGTCCATAAATACCCGAAACCGTTTCAAAACATCTGACCCCAATTGGCCGTTTCTTTGGCTGCTGCCCGCAAACATGCCAAGCGATGCCGAATCAGGATAAGCCGCCGTTACGTCTTTCAGTATGTACTTGCCTACTTCCAAGGCCTCAATGCGCCCAAGTTTGCCGTGAATATCGCCGCTTAACCCCTGCCCCAAATAGGCCTCAATGTATTGGGGCGGATGAGTAATGTCGGGATGGGAGAGCACATCCAGCGAAACGGCACTGCTGGCACCTGTATCAATCAACAAGCGTACTTTTACTCGTTTGCCGTTAGCCTGACGCACATAACATTCCACATAGGGTTTGCCATCCTCTACCGAAATGGGGAGCGCATGTCCCCGCAACTTTTTGCGATAGTGCTTGGGGTCGTACAAAGTAAGCCGACGAGTTTCATAGTCTATCTCTACGATAAAATCTTTGAAAAAATCGTAGCCGATAATGCCGTTTACATACATGCCCAACTTTTTGGAAAGCATAAAAACATCCTGCATCAGAATCAGCAGGTCGTGGTTGCGTGCCATCAGGTGAGGGGTAAAAGCAAACAGGTTGCCGTAGGAAAGCAGCGCCTCCAAGTCATCTCCTGCACCCAAGCCGCGGATTTTGATTTTTCGGGCGTTGGCAAATTGTAGAGAATCCCCAACATTGAGCGAGGTAATCAAAGGCGTTTTAACGCCTGTATCTACAATAAACCTGAGGCTGTCTGACCCGTTGATGGAAACAGGAATGATTATCAGGTTATTGGCAAGCCTGAAAGGTATCGTAACCGATTTTACTTTGGGATTCATCAGGTAGAGGTTGCGCATAAAAAGCGGCTGCCCTTCTGCCGTTGATTTTGAAACCGAACGACATCCTGCAAGCAGTGCTATCAACAACATAACAGCGCCTATACGCAGTAAAGATTTCACCATACCCTATTTGGTTTATTTAAGCCTATAACAAAATTTTGCTATGGGCAGTTTTGTACTTTTTGTTGCGGCAGCGGCAAAGCCCTCATTCCGATAACATTTGAAAGAACGGAAGTTTACCAAAGCAATGCTTGCTTGCGGTACAACTTGACGCATGCAATTTGGCTACTGTCAAATTACAACAAAAAATAGAAACAGCCTTTGCAAAAAACTTGTAATGGCTTATCGGGGGCAGGTTTTCCTAAAAATCATTCAGCGGATTACCCGAAGGCGGCACATAAGAGGCCGAATCCAGCCGAAGGGCTTTTGCCTTGGAACAGTCCAGTTCTACGGTAAGTTTTTCGGGCTTGGGAAACTCGCCTTTAGTATTGTAAGGTTCTAAACGAGGGTCGGCAAAAATCTTGTCCATATAGATACCGAATGCAGGCATGGCCATGCGCGAACCCTGCCCGTAGTCGCCTGTGCGGAAGTGAATACTGCGCTCATCGCCGCCTACCCATATGCCGGTAACCAAGTCTTTGGTCATGCCCATAAACCAACCGTCGGAGTAGTTTTGGGTAGTACCGGTTTTGCAGGCCACTTGCGTCCCCTGACGGAACTTGTAGCGATACAGTCCCAAACCGGTTCCGTTACGCTCTTCGGTAGCGCCGCGCAGCATGTAGGTCATAATGTACGCCTTTTCTTCGTCAAAAACTTCGCGCTTTTGCGGGATGAACCGATAGAGCACTTTGCCGTTTTTATCGGTGATGTGGGTGATGTAGGTAGGCTGAATCCAAACACCTTTATTGACAAAGGTGGCGTATGCGCCTGTCAAATCATACACGGAAACATCGCCACCTGCCCCCAAAGCAAGCGAAGGCACTTCGTCTAAGGGGGTGGTAATACCCATTTTACGGGCATATTCAATTACTCTGCGCGGTTGAATGCGTCGCATCAGAAAAGCGGCAGTGGTGTTGATAGACTGTGCCAATGCCTGCCGCAGCGTGTAAGTATTGCCGGTGTATGCGCCGAAGTTTTTGGCAGTCCACGTTTCGCCGCTTTCCAAGACAAAGGTTTGCGGCGCATCCACTACTTCGGTGCAGGGAGAATAGGCCTGCTCGCTGATGGCAGTAGCATACACAATCGGCTTGAATGCCGAGCCGGGCTGACGTGCCCCCTGCTTCACATGGTCATAGTTGAAAAACTTCTGATTTACGCCGCCTACCCATGCTTTTACATAGCCGGTGTGGGGGTCCATGCTCATCATACCGGCATGAAGAAACTTTTTGAAATATTTTACGGAGTCAATCGGACTCATTACCGTATCTATTTCGTTGTTTTTGGCCGTCCAACTGAAAACTTTCATGCGAACGGGCTTATTCAGTTCGCGGTAGATGGATATGGAATCGTCTCCGTAGATGCTTTTTAGTACGCGGTAGTGTTCTGTTCGTTTAACAGCCCTGTCAATAAAGTTGGGTAGTTCGCGAAAATTTTCATCTACCCACGGATTACGGCCTTTCCAATGTGCAAAAAACTTGCCCTGCAATTCTTTCATGTGCTCGGCAATGGCTTCCTCGGCATAGCGCTGCATACGTGAGTCAATGGTGGTGTAGATTTTCAACCCGTCGGCAAAAAGGTCGTAGCCGTTTTTGGCACACCACGCAAGCAAGTCTTTGCGCACTTCCATGCGGAAGTAGGTGGCAATACCGCTGGTGTGGTCATCGGACTGTACGGCATCTACTTTGATAGAAGCACGCTTGTAGCGCTCGGCCTCCGCTTCGCTGATAAATCCGTATTTTTCCATTTGTTCAATAACCGTATTGCGGCGCATCAATGCCAATTCAGGGTTGCGTATGGGGTTGTATCGTGTGGGCGCTTTCAGCATACCTACCAGCACGGCTGCCTGCGGCACGGTAAGGCTGTCGGGGGTTGTGTTGAAATAGGTACGTGCCGCTACTTTCACGCCAAAAGCATTGTTGCCAAGTTCTACCTCGTTGAGGTACATGGTAACAATTTCGCGTTTGGTGTAGGAGCGCTCCAACTGAATGGCAAGAATCCACTCTTTGGTTTTGGCAATGACCGTTCCGAGCAGCGGCAGGTCGCTCAACGAACCTTTCAGATTTTGGCGGGTACTGAACAGGTTTTTTGCCAACTGCTGGGTGATGGTACTACCGCCGCGACGCTTGCCGCGCAGCAAGTCAAAAAATATGGAAAACGTACCGCGAAAGTCTATCCCCGAATGGTCTTCAAACCGAATGTCTTCGGTGGCATACAAAGCATTGAGCAAGTTGGGCGAAATTTCTTCGTAGCGGACGGGCGTGCGATTCTGACGGAAATATTTACCCAGCAATACACCATCGGCAGACCACAGCTCTGAGGCTACTTCCGACTTGGGGTTTTCTAACTTGGTGAGGTCGGGCATGCCGCCAAACAAGCCCCCCCAATCGTTACTGACTGCCAGCACCCAAACTCCCAGAAACAAAAAACCGGCGACAACCAGCGTCCAGCCTAAACGTATGATTCGCAGATACATCCTATCCTAATGCTTACGATAAAGCACAAAAGTAACAAAAAGGCACTCAACTAAATTCCGTCAAAAAGTATAAAACTTTCCATGTACTCCGGTATAATCACATTGTGCCAGTGCAGTTGGGTTTCAATGGCATTTTTCAGCGCTTCGGCCGATTCTTTTTCCCCGTGTGTAATAAAAGTCATCTTAGGTGCGCTCCGAAATGCCCCTAACCAATGCATCAGCCCGTCATGGTCGGCATGTGCAGAGAAATAGGGCAGCTCGCGGATGCGGCACTTGACAGGCACATATTCGCCAAACATTTTGATTTCTGTTTCACCTGCGAGCAGGCGCTTGCCTCGCGTGCCTTCTGCCTGATAGCCTACAAACAGCACCGTGTCCTGCGGACGATACAAGCGGTTGTACAAATGGTGAACAATGCGCCCGCCTGTGGCCATGCCGCTTGCCGAAATGATTACAGCACCCGAGCGAATGTCATTAATCCGCTTAGATTCGGCCACTTCCAAGCAATAATGAAGCGAGGGGAAATGGAACAACTCATCGGCATCGTAGTGCTTAGACTGCTCGTCAAGTGCTAAGTGCTTGGCATACAAACGTGTGGCTTCTATCGCCATAGGGCTGTCCACATACACGGGGAAAGGTTTCAGGCGACGGGTTTCAAAAATCTTTTTGAGGTAATACAGCATATTTTGCGTGCGCCCCAAGGCAAAGGCCGGAATCAGTAAACAGCCGTCTTCGGCAAAGGCGCTTTCTATCTCTTGCGCCAGTGCTTCCAACACATCTACCTGCGGCACCACACGGCCGCCATAGGTAGATTCCACAATCAGGCAATCGGCCTCCTCCAATAAGGTTGGAGAGTTCAGCAAGGGGTCGTGGCTGCTGCCCAAATCGCCTGAAAATACAATTTTTTTCTGCTGATATTCTCCCTGAACGGTCAATATGAGCGATGCCGCACCCACAATGTGCCCGGCATCTTCATAGCGAAGGCTGATGTTATCCCGCAAGTCAAAGTCGGTGCGAATGGGCACGCCGGCTATCAGCGGCAATACATCCTCCACATCTTTAACCGTGTACAGCGGCAACGGCGTACTGTGTTTGGAATAGCCTTTTTTGGCAGCATAGGCGGCTTCTTCTTCCTGCAATTTGGCAGAATCTTTCAGCATCATCGGGATGAGGTCTGCCGTTGCTTCTGTGCAATAGACAGTGCCGCGGAAACCCTGTTTGTAAAGGCGCGGCAAATAACCGATGTGGTCTATATGGGCGTGGGTCAGCACAATGGCATCTATGGTATCAGGCTCTACGGGAAACAACTCCCAATTGCGCAAACGCAACTCTTTCAGCCCCTGAAACAGGCCACAGTCCACCATCAGCCGAAAGTTATCAATGTCTAAAATGTATTTGGAACCCGTAACGGTTTGGGCAGCCCCAAGGCACTTAAAAAGTATTTGCATGGTTTGGTTGTCGGTTAGGTTTAATGGTAGCAAGTTACACGGTAAATGTTGTTTATACGCAAATATGTCGGACATTTGCAACTTCTTGCCGAAAAATCGGTTGTTAAGAAGCCGTTCATTCTACTTTCCCGAAAAATTAACTTTTTGTTCTTATGCTTGATGAAACTCTGTACTGGCAAATTGTGCACAACGCCGATGCTAATCTGCTGCACATCACATGGAAGGGAACTGCTGCGGATATGCCGGAGAACGAATTTAAAACCCATCTGCTTCGTTTTGTAGAGTTACTTCGCGCAACGGAAGCCAAAAAATTTCTGGTAGATGCCTCTGCGGGACATTTTATTATGCTGCCTCACATACAGGAGTGGCACGACCGAACAATCGTACCCCAATATAAAGCAATGGGTATCAGGCGCATTGCCTTTGTTTACCCCGATGATATCGCGCAGGCCATGTCGTTAGACCAAGCATTTGACGAAAAGCAAGCCCAGCAACTGCTGACTCGTTTCTTCAGCTCGATGGATGAAGCACAGGCTTGGGTGAAGGTCTAAATCTGTTACTTCCATCAATCATAAGAAAAGCCATCCCCGTTTAGAGATGGCTTTTCAGTTTTACTTAGGATGTTCTGAATTAGTTACCGCCGCGGCGCATCATCATTCCGCCACCTTGTGCACCCATTTCTTTCATGCGTTCTTCCACAATTTTCTGGAACTCCGCACGGGTTACTTTCTTGCCTTCCGAAGGTGCTTTCAAATCGGCTTTGGCAGGCGTCTTTGTGCTGATGCTGACAGGGCGAAATACTACAAAATCATCGTTTACGTTCACTTCCAACACGGTTCCGGGCAGGGAGTGAAACCTGTCAGGGCCTACCGGAGCAAGCAGTTGGTCAGCATACCAAGCCACTACTTGCACTTTGCGGTTCATAAATTCGTCTTCCATCGTGGCTTTTTTGCAGGCGTAACCGTTGATGGTTTTTTCCTCATCTTCAAATTTCCATGACCGCACTTTCAGCGTGTCCTCAATCAGGAATTTTTTACCCATGAACTCGCGCAGTTCCAGCCATTGCTGGGTTTGGAAGTTCAAATAAGTAGAACCCATGTTGCGCATCCAACGCATCATGCCGCCGCGTCCACCGCTGCCGGACTGCATATCGTCATCGTCTTCTTCCACGGGCTTATATACCGACTCGTTGGCGTTGAAAGCCAACTGCATCCGCTGTGTCATAAATTCGGGAATCATGCTTTTCATTGACTCGCGCTCGGGCGGCAGGTTCCGATGCAGATTGACCTTCATTTCATACACAATAGTTCCTTCTGAGGTTTGAGCCTGTGCGGCAATGGTCAGCAAAGAAAAAAAGGCTAAAGCAATCCAGTTTCTTTTCATGCGATTGTACAAATTAACTATGGGCAAATGTACGCCAAACATGTTGTAATGCAGTGTTAATCAGACTGAAAGTAATGTTAATCAAGGTTAATAAAAGCGTGCAATGCGGCAAAAGTTTTTTTCCTTTGATTGAAAAATTAGCGAATTTATTATGCGTCCAACTACCGGCAAACCACTTTTACCTGTTCTGTTGATGACGGCAAGCCTTGTGTTGCTGTTGATATTGCAGTTTTTGTGGTTAAGCAAATCGTTCAACGATGCCCGCCAAGGTGTGCGCCGCGAATTAGGGAACATCTTTGAGCACAGCGTGCGGCATATTCAGGATTCGCTGGCCATGCGCCTGATGGATTCGCTGGGTATTAACAGCGACTCCATCGTGCGCCTCATGATACCGCCGCGTCCGGCCGATATGCACAAAGCAATTGTCCGTGAAGGCAAACCGCTGCCCGCCAATACCGATTCGGCCAAAAGTAAGACCTTTATCGTATCACTCAGCGCCAAAAGCGACTCGCTCAGCAAAAGTTACCTGAGGTTCTCTCCCCGACGGATGCGCTTTGTTAATTCCATGGGCTTGCTGGCTGCCGGCATCCGCATAGACAGCACCCTGATTATCCGCCGATGTATGGCAGAAATAGCCGAGAGGCAGTTGGTTGTCCGCCAAGTGGCCATATCTTCGCTGCAACTGAGCGCACCGCCCACCGAAGATGAATGGCGAGCCATGCGCGACAGGGAATCCGCCGAACCTCACATCCTCCGCGAGCGTGTATTCATCCTGCCCGGCATAGGCTACGAAGCCCGCATAGAAGGTTTTTCGTGGAATGTGTGGCAGCAGATTATGCCCCTCATACTTTTCTCTGTTTTTCTTACCTCTATCACCATCGCCGCGTTTGCGCTGATGTATCGCGCACTGCGGCAACAACAGCGGCTTGCCGAGCTTAAAAACGACTTCATCGGCAATGTAACCCACGAACTCAAAACTCCCGTTGCCACCGTAAGCGTGGCCATTGAAGCACTCAACAGTTTTAATGTGCTGCAAAATCGGGAAATTACCGCCGAGTACCTCGCCATCTGCAAAACAGAACTCAAACGCCTCTCGCTGATGATAGACCAGATTATGAAAATTGCCATTTTTGAAGAAAAAGGCATCCATCTGGAAAAAAATAATGTGGATTTGCAGGAAATTATCCAAAGCGTTATCAGTTCCATGCGTCCGCAATTGCAGCATTTTGATGCATGGGTAAATTTCCACAGCGAGGGCGAAACATGGAAAGTCCGCGGCGACAAGACGCACCTGACCAACATTGTATTCAATTTGCTGGAAAATGCCTTAAAATACAGCCCCGAAAACCCGCAGATAGATGTAAAACTGGTAGAAAAAGAAAACGAGTTGCTCATTGCAGTAAGTGACAACGGCATAGGTATTCCGGCAGAGTATCACAAGAAAATTTTTGACAAATTTTTTCGCGTACCAACGGGCAACGTGCACAACGTAAAAGGTTACGGGTTGGGGCTAAGTTATGTGGCAAATGTTGTGAAAAGTCATGGAGGAGATATTACTTTGCAAAGCACTCCCGGGCAGGGCAGCACCTTCATTGTGCGACTGCCTAAACTGAAAGTAACTGCTCGCCAATGGCAATATGAACCCTTCATCTTTTAAAATTCTTTATGTAGAAGATGAGCAGTTTTTGGGGCGAATCGTGAAAGACAGCCTCGAAAGCCGCGGTTTTCAGGTTTTAATGCTGCCCGATGGCAGACAAGTCATTGAACAGTTCAAACGCTTTCAGCCGCATATTTGCGTGCTGGATGTTATGCTTCCCTATAAAGACGGCTTTACCATTGCACAGGAAATCAGACAGTTAGAACCCAAAATACCTATCCTCTTCCTAACCGCCAAAACACAGGCGGAAGATGCCGTGCAAGGCTTTCAGTCAGGCGGTAATGACTATATCCGCAAGCCTTTCAGTTTGGAAGAGTTGATTGTACGCATCCAAAACCTGCTGCAACTTACACAAGGGCAAACAACAGCGCGCAGCGATGGCACTATCACCATCGGGCGCTATCATTTCCTGCCGCAGCGCTACGAGCTCCGCCTCGGCGATGAGGTGCGCAAACTCTCCCACCGCGAGTCGGAACTACTTTCCATTTTTGCAGAAAACCAAAACAAAATCATCAACAGGCAAGACATCCTGATGCGCGTATGGCGCGACGATTCTTTTTTCAACTCCCGCAATCTGGATGTGTACATTACCAAACTGCGCGGACTGCTGAAAGACGACCCTTCCATTCAGATTTTGTCTATCAAAAACGTAGGCTACCATTTTCTGGTAGGGTAGCCCCCTCTCCTTCCGACAAACTACACCGGAGCAAAATAAATATTGCCCCAGAGTGGGTATATCCGCAAAACAGATGTAACTTTATTGTAACGTTTGCGCGTGTTTTCGATACAAGTTATTCACTTGTTTGCTCACCTATTAACCTGTTAATCAGCTATGGAATTCCTTGACCATTCATCTACCTTTTATCACATCATCACCGATTTGGAAGGTCGGTATGTGTATGTAAATGATTATTTCCTGAAAAAATTCGGCTTTGTAGCATCGGAACTCATCGGCAGCAATTTCAGCAACTCAGTGCACCCCGACGATGTGGAGCGCTGCAATCAGGTCGCTTATCAACTGATAATGAATCACGAAAAAACTATCCCCATTGATGTTCGCAAACCCGATAAACTCGGCAGTTATTTCTGGACAACATGGGAGTTTTCCATGGCAAAAGATGCAGAAGACCAACCTATAGGTATTCGTTGCATAGGTTTTGATATTACATCGGCACAAAAAGCCCGCAAAGATTTGGAAACCTACACCCAACGGCTGGAAAACCTGATGCAATTAGAGCAACACAAAAAAAACAGCGTTAAGAATGTATTGGCTACACTCCCCGATGAAGTTAAAGATTCGCTGATAGGCATTTTCGGCCTGATTCAGGTATTTAACTTTGATGATTATCAGGACGATTTCAACAAAGTGGTGATTGAACGCTTGGCCGAATACAGCGAAATTCTCGACAGACTCATTTTTGAGTAAGCAATTGAGTAATTTACAGCGTTCTTTTCGTTGGAATGCGGATTTTTAAATCATGCAAGTTATTTACTATTCACTTGATAATCAGTGTGTTTTACGTAAGAAAAATCAAAACAACACCGCTTGCACGAAAATGTGATTCCGTAAATTGTATTTTTCCGATGCGGGTAAATTTGTGTGCAACAGGCATGCCCTGTCCCTACATGTGCAACACAATACCGAATTAAATTTTTCCAAGATTCTGTAGAAAAATTCGCGTTAAATTATTGAAAAACAGTTGTTTAAAACCCGACAGGTTTCTAAAACCTGTCGGGTTTGTGTATAAATCCGAAATCTGCCCCCAGCCTGCCCGTTTTTCGCCAATCGCTCATTGGTAGGTGCGGTGTGGCAGTCTGCTGTTGGCCTTATTGCGGGCGGTATCCCCTACCGCGGATTACCATACCCGAACGTTTGCCGGTGTGCTTCCCGTCTGCCACAACAACACCGCCGTTTACTATCACGTAGCCAATACCTTGCGCATAGGCATGAGGTTTTTCAAAAGTAGCGCGGTCGCTGATGGTAGCAGGGTCAAAAATGACTACATCGGCCTGATAGCCCTCTCGCAGCAGCCCACGGTCAGTCAGCCCGAAGCGTTGGGCAGGCATGGAGGTCATTTTCCGAATAGCTTCTTCAACGGTGATAATTTTTTTGTCGCGCACATAAACGCCCAGCACCCGCGCATTGCTGCCATAGCCGCGGGGATGGGGTACATCTTTTCCAAAGCGATAAATTCCTGCATCGGAAGCAATCATTGTTAAGGGACTTGCCATAATTCTGCCGACATCTTCCTCGCTCATGCTGTGGTAAATCATTTGTGCGCCGCCTTTGAGCAGCATTTCCATAATGGTCTCAATTTCATCTTTGAGTTTTGTTTTGGTTTTGCCGAGCCGTTTGGCGGTAATTTGGGTGATGTTCAGCCCTTGGTAGGTGCTGTCGGGGCTGTAACGGGCTACGTAGGCATAGTCCATTCGTCCGGAATTGCTGCGCCAAGCCATGTTTTTGGCAATTTCATTGGCAATTTGCGCACGTATTTTAGGGTCAGTAAGGCGTGCCTGAACGGCGGAGTCGCCATCGGCGAGCGCCCAAGCAGGAAACAGCACGCCCAAATTGGTACTACTGGCAGGATAAGGGTACTGGTCTAAGTTTACATCAAGTCCCTCTGCACGGGCGCGTTCAATCACCGTCAGCATTTCGCGGCTGCGCCCCCAGTTGTTGTGCCCCGATGCCTTGAAGTGCGAAATTTGCATAGGGATGCCGCTTTGCCTGCCTATTTCCAACGTTTCGCGGATGGCCGCAATCACCGAGTCGGCCTCGTTGCGCATGTGGGTAGCGTAAACACCGCCGTATCGGGCTGCCACTTTTGCCAGCCCGACGATTTCTTCGGTTTTGGAATACGCGCCGGGGATGTAAATCAGCCCCGAAGAAAGCCCCAGTGCACCATCCAACATCATTTGCTCCATTATGGCTTCCATTTTTGCCTGTTCTTCAGGCGTAGGATCGCGGCGCGAAAGGCGCATCACCGCGCGGCGGATGGTATTATGCCCCGCCAGCGTCCCTACATTTGGCGAAATCCCGATGCTGTCCAACTCGCGAAAGAACTTCTTTAAGTCGGCAAATGAGCCGCCGCAATTGCCTGTAATAAGGGTAGTAACGCCGTCATAGATGAAATTTTCTGCCTGTGGTAATTCCTGAATGCTGCCCTCTATATGCGTATGTACGTCAATAAACCCCGGTGCAACTATCTGCCGACGGGCATCAATCACCTGCGCAGCCTGCACATCCGCCAGCCGCCCGATAGCGGCAATTTTACCGTCCTTAATGGCCAAATCGGCCTCATACCACGGATTCCCCGTTCCGTCCACAATGCGCCCGTTGCGTATGAGCAGGTCGTACTGTTGGGCTGTTGCGGAGGTTAGCGTAAACAAAAAAACTAAGAGCGTACCCAAAAACCGATATATCATTTTCATAAGCGCAGAATCGTTAATGCCTGTTAAGATAACAATTTTGGCTGTCGGAAAGTAGCGCCTGCGGTAATTGTTGCATACTTTTGATTAAAATTGCACGGAAGTTAGCCCCTATTTGGAACGTGAAGACACGCCGGTTAGAGCCTTACATAACAGCCTATCGTCATGCGCGGGAGAAATTCACTCGCACAAAATTCTATGCATGGTTCAATCGTTGGCCTTTCCGGGGGCAACCCAATGAGGGTACACTGCAAAAATGGTCGCGGCGCTGCTGGAAAGGGCTTATCTACTTCTTTATTGCTTTTTTTCTGTATTTCAAGGCAGTGGAATACAACTTTCTGTTTTTGTTTGGCGAAATGCCGAGCATCGCACAGTTAGAAAACCCTAAAATTCCTACCGCCTCCGAACTCTACACCGAAGACGGCGTATTGCTGGGGCGCTATTATTTGGAAAACCGCTCGCCTGTTAAATACGAAGAGATTTCACCTTACCTCATAAATGCGCTGATTGCTACGGAAGATATCCGCTTCTACGAACATTCGGGTATTGATTTAACAGCCTTGTCGTCGGTGATGGTCAATACTATTCTCGACATGGGCAAATCGTCGCGCGGTGGCGGCAGCACCATTACCCAGCAATTAGCCAAAAACCTGTTTAAAACCCGCGAGGGCGGTTCGCAAGGGCTGTTGGGCAGGGTTCCGCTGATTAAAACACTTGTTATCAAAACCAAAGAGTGGATAACGGCATTGAATCTGGAAAAGGCGTATTCCAAAGAGGAAATACTGACGATGTACCTCAATACCGTAGATTTCGGGAGCAATGCCTATGGCATCAAAACAGCCGCCAAAACTTTTTTTGCTACCACCCCTAAGCAGATAAACGTTCAACAGGCTGCCACACTGATTGGCCTGCTGAAAGCACCTACCTATTACAGCCCTATTTTGCGGCCTGAAAACAGCCTCCGCCGTCGCAATGTTGTGCTTGCACAAATGGAAAAATACGGATTTTTGGATAGCATCACGTTCGCCAAAGCGCAAAAAGCTCCGTTGGGCGTTCGTTTTACTACCGAAAATGCCGAAGATGGCGCAGGGACGTATTTCCGCGGGGTAATGAACAATTACCTGTTGAAGTGGTGTGAAGAAAACGGCTATGACCTCTACGCCGACGGGCTGAAAATTTATACTACGATTGATTCACACATCCAGAAATATGCCGAAGAAGCCGTGGAAGAGCGCATGAAGGAGATGCAGGAAAAGTTTTATGAGCACTGGCGCGGCATGAACCCTTGGCGCGACCGCAGCGGTAAAGAAATTCCCAATTACATTGAAAACGCCGTAAGAGCAACCAAATGGTACAAAGCGCTGGCAATCAAGCTAAAAGGTGATACTGCGGCTATCAACAAAATCATCAATACACCGCGCAGAATGACCGTTTTTTCTTGGCGCGGAGAGATTGACACGCTGATGAGCCCGGTGGATTCCATCAAATACTACAAACATTTTTTGCATAGCGGGCTAATGGCCATGGATCCCTACTCAGGCTACATCCGTGCATGGGTCGGGGGCATTAACTACAAGTATTTCAAATTTGACCACGTCAAGCAGTCGCGGAGGCAGCCCGGTTCTACCTTCAAGCCGTTTGTTTATGCTGCAGCCATTGATTCGTTCGGTTTTTCGCCCTGTTCCAAAATGATTGACAGCCCCATCACGATTAATTATGTGGAAAACGGCGAGAAAAAATTCTGGGCGCCTCATAATGCCGACTGGACTTACAGCTATGACACCGTTTCGTTGAGATATGGCATCGGGCGTTCGCTCAATACCATTGCAGCCAAGCTCATCAAAGAAATCGGCTGGCACTCGGTCATCAACTACGCCCGTAAAATGGGCATCACCAGCCCGTTGGATACCGTTCCTGCCGTAGGGCTTGGCACAAGCGATGTTTCCTTGTACGAAATGGTTGGCGCTTACGGCACATTCCTGAACGGCGGCGTTTGGACAGAACCCATGTTCATCACACGCATAGAAGACAAAAACGGGCGTATCATCCAACGATTTAACCCCAAAAGAAGGCGAGCATTATCGCCTGAAAGTGCTTTCCTGATGGTTTACATGCTGCGCGGCAGTATGCAGGAACCCGGCGGTACATCGGGGCGGCTGTACTCCTACCGCGGGCTTTGGGGCAACAATGAAATCGGCGGCAAAACAGGCACTTCCACCAGCCACGCCGACGGCTGGTACATCGGCATCACCAAAGATTTGGTGGCAGGCGTATGGGTAGGCGGAGAAGACAGAAGTATCCATTTCCGCACTTCCGACCTTGGCGAAGGGGCTAAAACAGCACTTCCCATTTTCGGTACTTTTTTGGAAAAAGTATATGCCGATACCACAGATTTAGGGGTTTCCAAAGGCAGATTCCCTACGGAAAAAGAACTCAAACTGCGCATTACCAAGCCGTATTTCTGCCCGACACCTATTAAACCCAAACCCGACAGCCTGCGAATAGCCGATTCACTGCGGCAGATACAGCAACTCCTCAATGTGAATTGAGCAAGGCAGGGTATTGTTTATTGCAATAACCAAGCTTTGGCAGTGTCAAAATCATCAAAGAAACGTTGATGAACGCTCACGGGCTTATTTGATTCTTCGGCTTCGGACAAAGTCAGTTCTAAGCTAAGTTGTGTGTAAAAGTCCTTGATGACCAAATACGCCACCTTATAAATGCCGGTGGCCATGCATTTAGGATACAGGTATTGGCTGAGCCAATCCTGTGTTTCCGGAGGAATGACATACATAGCATATCGGCTATCTACCAACGATAATCGGGGGCGGTATTTTTCACATGCCCGAAGGTATTGGAGCGCTACTTGACGACATTCTTCATCGGTCATATCGGGTGTGGTGTGCCATTCGCTGATGAGTAATTGATTGGCCGCATCATATTGAAAGCGAATGTATCTTTCAAGAAAAGACATAACAGAGACGAAATATTTTTGACAAAACCAATGTTACACCATGGAAATCATCGTGGGTTTTATTTGGAGCGAATCGCTGCCACAGGATCCATGCGGGCAGCCATCACCGCCGGCACAATACCCGAAATAATGCCGATGACCGAAGCCAGCACAAGCCCCAGCGCTATCCGCCCCATGCTCAGGCTGATTTCAAAACTTTCGGTAGAAAGCAAACTCAGCAACGACACGAGCAGCAGTCCCGCCACTCCGCCAATGATACACAGCAGAATAGCTTCGTAAAGAAACTGGAACAGAATAAAGAAATTTTTAGCACCCAATGATTTTTGTATGCCGATTAGGTTGGTTCGCTCTTTGACCGATACAAACATGATATTGGCGATGCCAAACCCGCCTACGAGCATAGAGAAAATACTGATAAACCAGCCGGCAGAAGTCATTACGGCAATGATACTGTCTAACAAGGCTGCAAACGCTTCGGGGCGATTCAGCGCAAAGTTGTCTTCCTCTCGGGGCTTCAATCCGCGATAGGCACGCAGCAGACCGCGGGCTTCATTTTCCAACAGCACCAACCCTTCATCGTTGTCATAGCCTTTCAGCATGATTTGCGGGCGCACCCCTCTGCGACGCCCTGCACTGAATAGTTTGGTCATGGCTGTGTAGGGAATCATGCAGACGTTGTCTGTACTGGGTGTGTTTAACAGTGTGCTGCCTTGCCGTTTCAGCACACCTATCACGCTGAACTTGTTGCCTCGGAGCGTTACCTGCTGCCCAACGGGGTCAGCATCGCCAAATAACTCCTTGGCAACGGTATAACCTAAAATCACGACATTGCGCCCCCGCTCATTTTCTTGCACATTGAAATATCTGCCGCGTTCTACATCTACCTTGCTGGCCAGATTGTACTGCTGCGAAACCCCCAACATATTAACGCCGCTCAGGCTGCTGTTCCTGAATTTGACCGTATTGTTACCTCTTACGGCAAAAACTGCCACGGCACTTGCCTCCGAAAGGTTGCGCTCCAAAAACTTAAATTCGTTGTAAGTCGGATTGGGACGCTGAAAATACTTCCACCAAGGATAGTCGCGGTCGGTAAAGTTCCATGGGAACACATCCACATAAATCACCTTGTCGCCCATGAACGCCAGACTTTGCCGAATGCCTTTTTCAATGGCATCAACCATTGTCAATACGCCAATGATGGCAAAAATACCGATAGTTACGCCCAGCAACGACAGCACCGTGCGCAGCAGATTCTCGCGCAGTGCACCCAAGGCAAAAAGGAAACTTTCAAAAATGAGTTTAATAGTCAGCCACATACAACAAAGCTACGAATTAACAGGCGTTTCCTCTCGCGTGAAATCACTTTTCCCGCCGCGTTTTTCCATCAATTTAATTTCCCGAATGATGATGTTGTGCGAAATGGCTTTGCACATATCGTAAATCGTCAGTGCGGCAATGGTTGCGCCCGTCAGTGCTTCCATCTCAACGCCTGTTTTGCCTGTTACACGCGCGGTGCAATTGATAACGATTTGGTCGGGCAAATGGGCGGTGATGTCTATGTCGCAACCATCCATGCCCAACGAGTGGCAAAGCGGAATAAGTTTATCGGTGCGTTTAGCGGCCATGATGCCCGCAATAATGGCTGTTTGGAAAACTGCGCCTTTGGGCGTGCGGATATCGCCGTTTTCCAAAAGCGCAAGAATATCGCTGCCTACGGAAACAAGAGCCTGCGCACGTGCCATGCGTATGGTAGCCGCCTTTTGGCTGATATCAACCATGCGCGGCTCTTGCGATTCGTTCAAATGAGTGAGCATGTATTACAGTTTAAAATGGTTTTGAAGCCGGTCTAAGTTGATGGCGGCACACTCCAATGGAGTACGGCTGCCGTAGGCTTCCTGTTCTATAATCCAGTATTTAATCGGACAGTTCTTTTTGGCATAGTCCAGAATCCGTTGCATTTCCAACCTGCCGTCGCCTAAGGTAGTGCTTTCGTTGGAGTCTTTTGCAAGGTCTTTTACGTGAATGGACTCAAAATATTTGGCATACTTGGTAATCCATTCCATGGGGTCTACTTTGGCAACCGACATATTGCAAATATCCAATTGCTGACAAACATATTTCAGGTCGCCTTCGCGCAGCATGATTTCATAGAGAGTTTCACCGTCAAATTTTTCTTCAAATTCTTGGTGATGGTTGTGAAACCCGAAGCGCAGCCCCATTTTATTGGCTTCCATGCCTGCATAATTCCAGCCTTCAATACCTGTTTTTACTTCGTTCAGGTTTTTCTTGTCCCACGGAAACCAAGGGCTGATGATGTGCTTTTGGCCTACCGTAGCGGCATCTTCTAATGTGGTTTTCCACAGGTCGGTTACTTTTTTGGCAGAAGCATCCCAGTGTTCTTTGCCGAAAAGCGTATGTCCGCTGGTCATTTTCATGCCCAAATCGGAAAGTATTTTCTTAAACTCCTTTGGTGCGTAGCCGTAAAACTTGCGGTCGCGGTAGTTGGCATGTTCTACCTGCCGATAACCCATTTTAGCAAGTGCCTGCAAGGTTTCCAGCGGCTTGTTTTTCATGTCCTCCCGAACGGAGTACAACTGAATGCTGATGTTCTTTTTGCTTGCAGGAGAGGCTAAACTTGTGCCCGTGGCAAGTACTGCCGTTCCGGCAATAGCACTGGTTTGCAGGAAGCGGCGGCGCGAAATAGTCGTTTTCATTTTCAGAAAAATTCACAATAAGAAAAGTAAAAGGTAATGTAGCGGGCGGTTGATATTTTCGTAGCTAATATAACTTTTTTGCCTGTAAACACTGCTTCATCTCGCATCTGCCCACATGATTTCTTCGGTACAGCAGCCCTTGGGGTTAAACTTACGCCAACCGAAAGTCATGCCTTCGTGCGGGCGCACGGGCAGCGGGTCGCCTTCGGGCGCTTCGGCTTCGGAAGGCTCTAAGTAGCTTTGCCTGCCGAGTTCGTTCAGGTCGGGCTGCCCGGCATCCACCCAGCAGGTAAACCAAAAATCGGCAATCATTTTAATGGAAGCTCTCATGCGGCGCTCTACCTGCCCTGCCAGCATATCGTGGTAAGCCGCAGAAAAATCTTTGGAATAAACGCGCGTATTAATGCCTCCGCGGGTTTCGTAACTGTATTTGCGGTCGTCGCCAAAACGCAGCGTAAGCTCGCGTTCAAAGCCTAATACACTGTCTAAGGCAAAATGCGCTTCGCCTACTGCCTGCCATGCACGCATGAGGGGGCGCGGTTCATAGGCGGCGCGTCCGATAAAAAAATCGTAGCCGTCTGCAAAAAGCTCCGGCAGGCGCGACTCCCAAAAACCGTGGATACCGTTTTGCCCCGTTTTGTGCCCGTTGTAGTTTTCGGTGGTATGCAACGGAACGTTAGCATCGCCTATATAGTGCCCCAAATCGGCAGAAAGACGCAGAATTTCGGCCGCATCGCGCCGCTTAAAGGCATCGGTGAGTTGGTATTTCATGCGGTTAATTTGCCAAGGCACAATACCATAGGCACGCAGTGTGTCTTCCGTGTAGCGTGCAACGGCATCTTCCCAACGGCGCGGCATTTTGTAAAACGCACTATCGCCGTAAACATCCAAATCTATGTAATGGCGTTCGGCTTCTCCGACCACTGCATAGCGGCGCTTATCGGGGTTCACGGCTTTTTCCGTAATAAATTGAATGTGCTTTTTGTAAAAGCCTACCATTTCGGGCGGCAACAGGAATACGGCATAGCGATTGATGCGCTGATGGGCATAAAAGCCCCAAGCATGGGCGTTGTCGGGGAAAAAGCTGCACAGCAAAAAGGCCGAAACAAAGAGAAAGTGTTTTTTCATGCGTGGCGGGTTTCTTATCTTCTCTACAAAAATAGTTGAAAGAAGGTTTGTTTAGAGCGAAACAATTTCTAACTTTGCGCTCCCAATTTTGGGCGTAAGCTGTTCAAACTATTTAACAACAATGTCTGGTATCATAGGAAAAAAAATCGGAATGACTAGCGTTGTAGGTGCCGATGGACAAATGGTCGCATGCACAGTAATACAAGCTGGTCCTTGCGTAGTAACGCAAGTGAAAACGAAGGAAACAGACGGCTACGATGCAGTACAGTTGGGCTTTGGTGAAAAGAAAGAAAAAAACACCACCAAGCCATTGCTGGGGCATTTCAAAAAAGCCAACACTACACCTAAGCGCAAGCTGGTAGAGTTCCGCGAATTTGCCACACAGGTAAATTTGGGCGACACACTGGCTGTTGGCGATGTGTTCGGTGAAGGCGATTTCGTGGACGTGGTAGGTACTTCAAAAGGTAAAGGCTTCCAAGGTGTAGTAAAGCGCCACGGCTTTAGCGGTGTGGGCGAATCTACCCACGGTCAGCACAACCGTCAGCGCCACCCGGGTTCTGTGGGTGCGTGTTCTTTCCCTGCACGTGTATTCAAAGGTTTGCGCATGGCAGGCCGCACCGGTGGTCGCCGCGTAAAAGTACAGAACGTGAAAGTTCTGAAAGTAATGCCTGAGGCTAATTTGCTGGTCGTTTCCGGTTCTGTTCCGGGAGCAAGAAATTCGTTTGTGGTGATTGAAAAATAATAAAACGAACCTGGGAACATGGAACTATCCGTAAAGAACATACAAGGAGGCGACACCGGCAGAAAAGTAACATTAGCCGATTCAGTATTTGGCATCGAGCCAAATAACCACGCCATTTACTTAGACGTAAAGCAATACTTGGCCAATCGCCGTCAAGGTACGCATAAAGCAAAAGAGCGCAACGAAGTATCAGGCTCAACCAAGAAAATCGTGAAGCAAAAAGGTTCAGGTGGTGCACGCCACGGCAGCCGCAAAGCTCCTATTTTCGTGGGTGGAGGTCGTATTTTCGGTCCGCGCGTACGCGATTACAGCTTCAAACTGAACAAAAAATTGAAGCAATTGGCTCGCCGCTCTGCTCTGACTTACAAGGCGCAAGGCAATGCTATTCACGTACTGGAAAATCCTGTTTTTGCTGCTCCTAAAACTAAGGAGTACATCAAAGTCATGAATGCGCTGTCGCTGGCTGACAAGAAAACACTGGTGGTTCTGCCTGAACCCAACGAAAACTTCTACCTGTCATCCAGAAACTTGCAGAACACCAAAGTAGTACAGGCAAGCAGCCTGAATACCTACGATGTAATGAACTGCGACCAACTCGTTTTGTGCGAGGGTGCCGTAGCGATGATTAACGAATCACTCGGCAAATAAGTTGTGTGTTTTATCAACGCTTAAACGAAAGAAAAAATGGACGTTTTGATTAAGCCCTTAATCACCGAGAAAATTTCGCTGCAAAACGAGAAAGGCGTTTTTGGTTTCCAGGTAGCGCTGAAAGCCAACAAAGTTGAAATTAAGAAAGCAGTAGAAGAAATGTACGGCGTAAACGTAAAAGACGTTCGTACCATCATTGTGGCAGGTAAAAACAAATCTCGCTTCACCAAGCGCGGTTTCGTATCCGGTCGCACGCCTAAGTACAAAAAAGCCATCGTACAATTGGCTGAAGGCGAAATGATTGATTTCTTCAATGAAGAATAGTAATTGTGATTTTCTTGAGTGTAAGCAGGCTGTCCGAAAAGGCAGCCTGTTTTTTTATAGGCTACTCTCTTTCCTGAACTGTTCGGGCGTCAGCCCTGCATTTTTTTTGAAGAACCGCGAGAAATAGGAACTGTCTTCAAAAGCAAGTTCATCGGCAATTTGGCTAATGGTCTTAGAGGTATGCGCCAGCAAGCGCTTGGCTTCTATCACAATGCGCTTGCGAATGATTTCCCCCGCCGAGTTGCCACTGATTTTGTTGCAAACCTCATTGAGGTAATTAGGCGTTACAAAGAGCATCGCCGCATAGTCCTTCACGTGCTTTTTGTCAAAAAAGTGCTGATTGACAAGGTTTTCAAAGTTGCGAAACAGTACGTACTGCTGGCTGTTATGCGAATCGGGGTGCGATTCAGGCCGATATCTGCGCGCCAACTCGCAAAGCAAAATGTTCAGATAAGAGCGCAAAATATTTTCCAGATAGGCTTCTTTGCTTAGGTATTCGCAGTACATAATCTCAACAATTTTGTGCAAATAGGCTTTGCTGTTGCCCGAAAGGTCTATGTAGGGCAGGTTTTGAACCGAGTTGAAAAAGGGGAACTCGGCCAACACGTGGTTGTGATAACGCAATTCAAAAAAATCGGCAGTGAAAAAAACGATATACCCTTTGGTGTTGCTGTTGATTTCGCGCCATGCGTGTATCTGCCCGGGACTGATGAAAAAAAGCCGCCACGGTTGAATTTTATACGTCTGGTAGTCTATATCGTGGCAACCTGTCCCTTCGGTTACAAGCAACAGCGTATAAAAGTCGTGGCGGTGAGGCTTGAACAAATGAGCGATATCTTGCGCAAAATATTCAAAAGCATAGATGGCAAAATCGGCGTGCGGCTGCTCTTCACCGCATTTGAGGTCAGCAATTTTAAAATTGCGGATGGCAGCCCGCGAGTCTTTCATCATGTTATATGCATCGGTTGATAATGCAATTTAGCGATTGTTGCCTAACGATAGGCGATTGGAACGGCTGATTTGGCATTGCAGAATTTTAATACAAAGCCGTATCCGCTGTAACCATATTTGTTTTTCAGCAATTTACACAAACGATTTTTCGCAAACCTCTTGCGTTTTCATATACATGCTTCCTTATATGCGAATGGCGCAGGTTCAAGCAGATTTACCTACCCGATTCTACCGCCTGCCAAGCCTCAAAATCGGTAGCCTGCCAGCAAGCAGAAGCCCGTGTTGTAGATGCGAATGACGGGTTGGGTTTGGTCGAAGGTGAACACGTTGGCGTTGTCCAACAGCGGATTTTTGCCGATTTGATACCGCAGGCTCATGTGCCAATGTCGGCTTGCCCAACCGATACCCGCCAGCGCACCGAAGTCAAATTTTTGCAGGTATTTATCCGTTTCGGTGGTGTTTTGCGGGTCGCCGAAGATGCGGCGGTCTTTTTTGCCGCCGCTGTCAGTAACAAATCCGCCTGCAAGGGCGCTCACGTAGGGGGCGGCATACAAAGAAATGCCCCGCCACGTGAAATTAGGCGCTAAGGGGACTACCTGCACCGCCCGTGTGCGCAAGCGGGCATCGTAGGGGTTGCCGCCGTTGTCTTCGCGGCGGATGCGGCTGCCGCCCTCTTGCCAATTGACTTCGTGCAACAGGCTGAAATGTTTGCCGACTTGCGTTACGGCTTGCAAACCGACGGTCAGCCCGCCAAGAAATGCCGCTTGTCCGTCGGCAGAGAGTTCCCCTAAATCGCTGCCGTAGAAACGGCTTTGCCCCATGCCTGCCTGTATGCCTATGCGCACCCGTGCGTTGCGTTCCACTTGCAGCGTATCGGGCGGCATGAAATCAACGGTTTGCGCCCAAAGGTTGCCGCCGATAATCAGCGATTGAATCAACAAGAAAATTTTTTTCATCGTATTGCGTGTTTAATTACAAATTGTGAATTGCGGATTTCGGATGGCGGATTTCGGATTTTGAATTACGAAATCATACATTCCCGATTTCCAATTCCCAAATCCGAAATCCCAAATCCCAAATCTCATCACAGGTCAATGTCCCAGATGGCGGCGGCGCGTTCCAACTCTACCAGCGTAGCGGCTAATTGAAACAGCGCGTTGTAATAGTTCTGCTGCACTTCGTTGTAGGTGCGCTGGGCGTTCAACACTTCCAACAAGTTGGTTTCGCCGCGTTGGTAGCTGTATATTTTGCCGTTCAAAACCGCTTGTGCTTCGGCTAACAACCCTGTGTTGAACTGTCGCACCTGTTTTTTGGCAGCTTCGTATTGGAAATACGCCTGCGTAACCTCATTGGCAATTTGCAATTCGGCTTGTTCGTAGAGCAAATCTGCCTGTGCTTGTGCGGCTTTGGCAGCTTTCAGTTCGCCCGCAAATTTGTTGGAAAGGCGCAACGGAACGGAAATGCCTCCGCTGACCACCGTAAAAGACGGCGTAGGCGCAATCACGTTGGTAACGTAAGACGTATAGCCGATGCCCGCCGCCAGCCCAAGGTCAATTACGCGGTTGGCTTTGGCAAGGCGCAACATTTTTTCGCTTACGTCTTTTTGTTGCAGGGCAGCCATCAGGTCGGCGCGGTTGTTTTGTGCCGTGATAATCAGTTCGTTGAGGTTGAAATTGCGCTCAAATCGGCTGAAATCGCCTTCGGGCAAAAGCAGCGTATCGGCGGATACGGGCTTGGCAATAAGCAGGTGCAACGCGGCAAGGCTGCTTTTCCAATCGGCTTCGGTCTGAAAAACATCGTTGAGCATAGTTCCGGCTTCTAATTGGCTTTGGCGCGCGTCCATTTCGGTAATAGCCCCCAGCCGATAGCGGATGCTGTCCGAAAGGGCAATTTGCCGCATACTTTGGTAGGAAGCCAGCCGCACCCGGTATTGAAAACGGTTGTGAATGGCAGAGAGAAAGCTAAGCGTGGCATCGGCGCGCAAATGGCGGAAGAAATCCTGCACCATGTAGCGCACAAGTTCGCTTTCGCTTTGTGCCAGTGCGATGCGGGCTTTGCGTTTGCCGCCCAGTTCCAGCGTCCAGCCCAGCGCCGTTTCAAAGCCGAAGCCCATTTGCATCCGTCGCTGTCCGTTGTCAAACCAGCCGAAGCCCAATTCGGGGTCGGGGAAAACTTTGGCGCTTTCTATGCCCGCTTCGGCAATGCTGATGTTGAATTTTTCGGCGACAAACAGTCGGTTTTGTTGCCCGACTTGTGCCAGAAAATCGGCATAGCGCAGCGGCACACGCACAAAAGCCGTGTCGGTTTGGGCTGCCGAAAATTGCGCACACGCGGTCAGCAAGGCAACGGTAAGTAAAAATCGTTTCAATTGCATGGCAAATCAGGTGATTTGGGAATTGGGAATTGGGATTTCGGATTTTTTATAAGCCGCTGTTAGCGTCTTGCGACGGCTAACAGGGCGGTAAACAATTTCGGATTTGAGATTTCGGATTTGGGAATTGAGAATTGGGATTTTGAAATTCGTAATTCACGCGAATTATTTGCTATTTAATTGACAATCAGTGTGTTTTGCGCAAAAAAATCAAAACGGTACCGCTTGCGCGAAAATGCGATTCCGTGAATTGTATTTTTCCGATGTAGGGACAACGCATGCGTTGTCCTAACAATAATGCATGCATTGTCCGTACAATTGCCATATCGCATCAAATTTAATTTTTCCAAGATTCTACCGCTAAATTCGTGTTAATTCGCAATTCATAATTCCCAATTCCGCCTTCCGAAATCCGAAATTCCGAAATCCGCTCATTCTTCGCTGTTGTTTTGGAAATCGTCCGCGCCCCAGCGTTTTTCGGTCAGGTAGTACAGGGCGGGCAAAGCGTAGAGCGTCAGTACGGTAGAAAACATCAGCCCGTACACGATAACGGTTGCCAGCGGTCGCTGTACGTCGCTGCCGATGCCCGTTGAGAGCGAAGCGGGCAGCAAGCCCAACACTGCCACGGTGGCGGTCATCAGCACGGGGCGGAAACGGTCTTCCGCACCTTCCAGCACGGCATTGAGCAAATCGCGCCCGCGACGGCGCAGGTCGTTGATGTGCGAAATCATAATCACCCCGTTTTGAATGGCTACACCGAAAAGGGCAATAAACCCGACGGCAGACGATACGTTGAGCGTCATGCCGCGCACATTGAGCGCCAACATGCCCCCAAAGAGCGCCAGCGGCACAATGCTCATCAGCAAACCCGCCTGACGGAATCGCCCGAAAGCCCCGTAGAGCAGCACAAACATAATCGCCAGTGCCAGCGGCACTATCACCGCCAGCCTTGCATAGGCACGGTTTTGGTTTTCAAACTGTCCGCCCCATCTGATTTGAAACTTTTCGTGGTCGTATTGCACCTGTTTTTCAATTTTATCTTGCGCTTCTTTGAGCAGCGATGCCAAATCGCGGTTGCGGATGTTGAGCTTAACGGTCAGGTGGCGTTTGTTCATTTCGCGGGTGATGGTGCTTTCGCCCGTGCTGAGGCGCACATCTGCCACTTGCGACAGCGGAATTTTTGCCCCCGTTCCCGATGTAAGCATCAGATTGGCGATTTTTTCGGGCGAATTGCGGCTTTCTTCGCTGTATCGGCAAATAATATCGTACACTTTGTTGCCGATGAACAGTTGAGAAATTGCCTTTCCGCCGATGGCTACTTCTATAAGTTCGGCTACGTCGGAAACGTTCAAGCCGTATTGCGCCACTTTGTCGCGGTCGGTGTGGATTTGCAGTTGGGGCAACGGCGGCTCTTGGTCAATTGCCAAGTCCACCGCACCGGGGACGGTTCGCAGCACGCGCAACACTTCTTCGGCAATGCGACGCGTTTCGGCAAAATCATCGCCGTAAATTTTTACGACCAATTCGCTGTGTGCGCCCGATATTTTGTCCATTACCCCGTCAATCATCGGTTGAGAAAATCCGACGGTATAGCCGGGCAGCGTGGCGTATTCGGCTGCCAGTTCCTCAATCAAATCGGCTTTGGTTTTGCCGCGTTTCCACTCTTTGTAGGGTTTTAATCCGATAGAAACCTCAAAGTGCGAAGGTGTCCAAGGGTCTGTGCCGTCGTCGTTGCGCCCCGCCTGCACCATGATATAGGTAACTTCTTCGTATTTCATAGTGCGTGCGCGCAGCGTATCGCTCAACTCACGCGATTTTGCCAGCGAAATGCCCGGGGGCAGTTGCACCTGCAACCAGATAGAGCCTTCGTCTAAGGGCGGCAAAAAATCTTTACCAACCCACAGGGTCAGCCCGACCGCACCGCCAAGCGTGAGCAGCAAAGGCACAAAAACCTGTTGCGGGCGGCGCATGATTTTCTGTATGCGGCTATGATAGAGGGCGGTCAGCTTTTCCAACCAACGGTTATGATACATCTTTTGCGGTCGGCGATAGATGGCATAAGCCATGCCCGGAATGAGCAGCAGCGCCACCATTAATGCCCCGAACAGAGCGTAACCCACCGTGAATGCCATCGGGGTAAAGAGTTTTTTCTCTACCCGCTCAAAGGCAAAGAGCGGCAAATAGGCAGTGATGATGATAACGGTTGCAAAAAACACGGGGCGCGCCACGTCGTAGGCAAGTTGTGCGATGGTTTTTTCCTGCAATTCTTCGTCGGGATGCTCTTCGCGGCGTTTCAGGATGCTTTCCGTCATCACGATTGCGCCGTCCACAATGATTCCGAAGTCAATGGCGCCCAGCGAAAGCAGGTTTGCGGGAATATCGGTCAGGTGCATGAGGATGAAGGCGATGAGCAGCGCCAACGGAATGGTAACGGCAACCAGCAACGCGCCGCGCCAACTGCCCAGAAACACAATCAGCACAATCACCACCAGCGTAATGCCTTCGGTGAGGGTATGCGAAACCGTAGAAAGAGTAGTATTGACAAGGTCGGTTCGGTCTAAAAAGGCATGGATGCGCACGCCTTCGGGCAAAATGTTTTCGTTCAAATCGCGGACGGCTTCGTGGATGCCTTCCAGCACTACGGACGGGTTTTCGTGGCGCAAGAGCAGCACAATGCCTTCTATGCTTTCGGTGTATTCGCGGGTGCGGTCGCTGTACCCAAGGATGCCCTTGCGCTCAATGTTGCCGTAGCGCAATTTGCCGATGTCGTTGAGGAAAATAGGCACACCTTTGTCGGTTTTAACGACAATTTTGCCCAAGTCTTCCAAATTTTTAATCAACCCGATGCCGCGGATGACATAGCCCAAATCGCCGCGGGGCAACACGCTTCCGCCCGCATTGGCATTGTTTTTCTCAATTTTTTCAATCACTTCGCCCAGCGAAAGGTTGTACTGTTCCAACTTGCGCGGGTCTAACTCTACCTGAAATTGTGTGGTAATGCCGCCAAAGTTGGTAACGTCTGCCACGCCCGGCACCTGTTTGATGCGCGGAATGACGGTAAACAGTTGTAAATCGGTCAGTTCGCGCAGGTCGTGGTTGTTGCTTTCTATGATGTAGCGGTAAATTTCGCCGATGGGCGAAGTGAGCGGGTCTAACCCCGGTACGGCGCCATAGGGCAGTTCAACTTCGTTGAGTCGTTCCTGTACACGCTGACGCGCCCAATAGTCATCTACACCGTCTTGGAAAACCAGCGTTATCATAGACAGCCCAAAGGTGCTTTTGCTGCGCATCACGTGCAGCCCGGGCATTCCGTTGAGCGCCCGCTCAATGGGAATGGTGATTTGTTGTTCCACTTCTTCGGCTGCCAGCCCGGGCACTTGGGTTACTACCTGTGAGGTAACGTCGGCAATATCGGGGTAGGCTTCTATGGAAAGCCGCGTCCACGAATAGTAGCCAAACAAGCCCAGCAGAATAAACAGCGCCAGCATCAGCCAGCGTTTCACAATAGCAATATTGATGAGAGACCGCATGGGAATTGGGATTTGAGATTGGGGATTTCGGAATTGGGAATTGGGAATTGGGATTTGGGAATGTATGATTCCGTAATTCAAAATCCGAAATCCGCTTTCCGAAATCCGAAATACTGATATCCGCTTTCCGAAATCCGAAATTTTTTCAACTGTTATTTTTTCTTGCCGTATTTCTGTTTGGTTGTTTTGCCGATGGCGGTAAAAATGGCCGTCAGTTCATTGGCTTCTCTTTGCAAATCCTGCAAGCGATGCAGCGGCATCATTCCCGAATCCGTAATCATTTCCAACCAAAAGAGCGTTTCATCGGCTTCTTCCTCTACCATACTGATTTTGCAAATGAAATCGGCAACGCTTTTGGCACGGCAAGCAGCCCTGTAATTAGCCGCTACGGATGTTCCACATCTAACCAATTGATTGCCAATAGCATTACCTGCACGACTCATCGGCAAAGCCTCTGCAAGTTGTATGATGCGCAAAGCAAATTTTTTTGTCCGCATCTTTAATTCGTCTTTTTTCATACCAAACGGAACGGAATTGGGATTTGGGATTTCGGATTTTGAAATTCGTAATTCAGATTTTGGAATTCCGCAATCCGCCTTCCGAAATCCGAAATCTGTCGTCTGCCTTCCGAAATCCGAAATCTTTTTCATTTTGCTTCCAACAAATAAATGCCGCCTTCGCTGACCACTTTTTCGCCTGCCTGCACGCCGCTGCGGATAACAATTCGCCCGTCGGGTGTGCCTTCGGTGGTAACTTTGCGGCGTTGGTAGCTACGTTCGCCGACTTGGACAAATACAAACTGCGTATCGTTCATTTGCAACACGGCTTTTGCCGGAACAATCGTTACCTGTTCGGGAACGTCCAGAAAACGGGTGGTTACGTACATGCCCGGTTTGAGTTCGTGGTTCGGGTTGTCGCACTCTATCAACACTTGCACGCTGCGGGTTTCTTCGTCTATCAGTTCGTTGATGTGATAAACTTTGCCCTTAAATCGGCGGTTCGGATAGGCGGCAACGCGCACTTCGGCACTGTCTAACTGTCGGATGAAGCGAAGGTCTTTTTCCTTGACCATACCCACTACCCACACTTTGCTAAGGTCTATCACTTTGGCGTGCGGCGGGTCGTCTTCGCGGATGTAATGCCCCAGAACTACTTCATTTTCAACTACTTCGCCTGCAATGGGTGAGGTGATGACCAGCGGCTGCCCCAAAGAGAGCTTCTCTACATCCACCCCGAAAACTTTCAGGTTGGCAACGGCATTTTGATATTCCTTTTCCTGCACCTGATAGTTGGCTTCGGCTTCTTCCAAATCGCGCTGTGCGCCTACGCCGTTGGCTTTCAGGTCTTTTTGTCGTTTGAGGGCAAGTTGTGCCACTTCAAATTCGGATTTTGCCTGAAAAAACGCCTTCTGTGCATCTATAAACGCGGGCGAAACGATTTCAAACAGGGGCGTTCCGGGTTGTGTTTTCATGCCCAGTCGCAAATGCACTTTGCTGACCCTGCCTGCAAAGGGCGGGGCAATTTCGGCGTACAGGTTGGGGATTGCCCGCACCGTTCCGGCAGTTATCAGTTCGGGGCGGTAGTTTTCGGCAGTTGCCGTAATGATTTTGAGCTTAGAAAGCAACACATTGCCTTCCCGAACGGTAACGGTATCGCCCGATACGGTGTAGGGGGCTTCTGCCTCTGTCGGTTCTTCTTTGCGACAGGCTGCCAACAGACAGCAGAGCAACAGTCCGACGGTCGGCTGCAAGAAGTATTTCATAGGTTTTTCAGTTGGTTTTCAAGGTTTTACAGTGCAAAAAACAACGAAGCCGTGCCGAAATAAATCAGCAGACCGGTAATGTCCACAACGGTGGTGATGGCAGGACTTGCCGCCACTGCGGGGTCGCCGCCGAATCGCTTCACCAAAATAGGCAAACCCGCCCCGATGATGGTTGCCGTGATAACCTGTAAGGAAAGCGCCAGCGAAATGGCAAAGGCAATTTCGCTCAACCGATAGGCAGCGGGGATTTCGGTTTCCCAACTCAAAAACAACACTTTGGCAAATGCCAACGCCCCCAAACAAACCGCCAGCAAAACGGATACTTTGGCTTCTTTCCAAAGAATTTTCAGCCAATCTTTTACCGCTACCTGCCCCAGTGCCAGCGCGCGCACCACCACCGTTGCTGCCTGACTGCCCGCATTGCCGCCCGTATCGGCAACCATGGGCATGTAGAGGGCAAGAATGAGCAGTTTTTCCAGCGCGTTTTCGTAGTTGTGGATAATCATGCCCGAAATGATGCCGACGGCAGCCAGCGAAACAATCCAAACCACCCGCTTGCGGAAATGTTCCCATGTATTGGTTTTGAGATAGTCAAACTCTTCATTGGTTTGAATGATGCCCATGAACCGTTCCATGTCTTCGGTGTGTTCGGCGCGGATGATGTCCAGCGCTTCGTCGTGGGTAACGATGCCTACCAATTGATTTTGCCTGTTCAGCACGGGCAGCGCCACCAAGTCGTAGCGTTCTATTTTCTTGGCTACCTCTTCGCGGTCTTCGTCCACGTAGGCAAAGGCAAACTTGCGGTGCATGGCAAAGCTGACCAACGTTTCGGGCTCGTTCATAATCAGGTCTTTCAGGGTGATAAAGCCCTGCATTTCCTGATTGTCGTTTACCACGTACACATAATAAATGGTGCGTTTGGAAGGCGCATCCAGTCGTATTTTGGCGATGGCTTCGGCGCAAGTCATGGTTTCCTGCACGGTGGCAAAGTCCGTACTCATGATGCCGCCTGCCGTTTCGGGCGGATAGTTGCTCAGTTGAATAACGTCTTCGCGCACTTTTTTGGAAAGGAAAGGCAGCAGTTCGGCTTGTTCCTGTTGGGTGAGATGCTGAAACAGGTCGGCGCGATTGTCGGACGGCATTTGCTCAAAAATGAGGGCAAAGCGCTTGCGGCTGACCGATTGGAAAAGTTCCAACTGTTTGGTCATGGCAAATTCGGCAACAATCAGCCCTTGCTGCGCGGGGGTAAAGTTGTCCAATTGCGGCAGCAGTTCGGGGGCTTCCAGCTCTGCCAGCAGTTCGGCAACTTCCACAACGGGCATTTTTTTGAGTTGCTCTGTGGGCAACATCAGTTTTTTTCTTTCCGTTACCTGCATGTGTCGTTAATCGTTTTGTTGTCCGATGATTTCCCAGCGCACTTCGGTTACGCCGTATTCCAGCGTGAATTTTCCCGCAAGTTGTTCAATGAAGTTATCGTGCCTGCCGATTGCCTGAATTTCGGCTTCCACATAGGTATAGGCAGGGCTGCCGTTGTCGCTGCTTTTCAGCGCCCGCAGTTGCAGGTGTTCGTCGTTTTTCAGGTAGTTAATCAGCAGCACGCGCAGGTGATTTTCCACCTGTTCTTTGCAGCGCAGTTTCAGCGCGTAGGTATAAGTGCCTTCGTCGGCAGCGTTCTGCACGGGAATGCGATTGAGCCGATTGCCGAACGGACGCAGGATGAGGTGAACACCCACCACGGTCAGGGCTGTAATGACCGATTCGGCAACGAAACCCACGCCTGCCAGTGACCCCACCGCCGCCGAACACCAGATAGTGGCGGCAGTGTTCAAGCCTTGAACGCTCATGCCGTCTTTCATGATGACACCCGCACCCAAAAAGCCTATGCCCGTAACAATTTGTCCTGCTACGCGGCTTGGGTCGCCCGCATCGCCCGTGAGCAGCGCCGACAGCAGAATAAAAGCCGCCGAACCGACGGAAACCAACGTGTTGGTGCGCAGCCCGGCACTTTTTTGCCGCCACTGCCGCTCAATGCCAATCATTGCGCCCAGCCCGAAAGCAAGCATCAGCCGCAAGGTGAAATCCAGTGTTGTCATGGCTTTTTGCGGGTTTAGGGTTGAAAATCAGCGACAGGGCATGCCCTGTCTGTACAAAATTGCCCGATGATTGCAGCGCAAAATTACCCGCCTTGTTGCAGGGCAGCCGTTAGAGAACTTTTAGAAAAACATTAGAAAATCATTAGAAAGCGCGTGCCTTTGTTAGGCTCAGAAAAAACCTCAATCGTGCCTTTGTGCAGGCGGACTATTTTTTGGGTCAGTGAAAGCCCGATGCCGTTGCCTTCGGCAAAGCGGCTGTTTGCACCGCGATAGAACGGCTCAAAAATATGCGGCAAGTCGTCGGGGGCAATGCCGATTCCTTTGTCTTCCACGCTGATTTCTATGCCCGTGGCGGTGAAGTGCAGCGTAGCCGTGCAATGGTGATTGTCGGAAAATTTGCAGCCGTTTTCCAGCAGGTTCATCAAGGCAACTTTGAGCAGGTATTCGTTGCCGTTGAGCATGATTTGCGCTTCGGTTTCGGGTTCATTGGCAAATCCGATATCTATCCGATAATCGGGGTGCGCCTGCAACACCTGTTGGCGGGCATCAAAGAGCAGTTCGTCTATGCGCAACGGGCGAAAAGTGATTTGTGCGGGGTCGTATTCGGCACGGGCAAGGTCTAAGAGGCTACCCGTGAGCCGCGCCATTTTTCGGGCATCGCCCAACGTGCGCGCAATAACGCTGCGGTATTCTTCGGTGTTGCGTTCGCGGCTGTGGGCAAGTTCCAACTCGGCAATCATGGCAGCCAACGGGGTGCGCAGTTCGTGGGAAATGTTGGAAACAAAGTTTTTTTGTGCCTCAAATGAGTTTTCCAGTTGCGCCAGCATGTTGTTGAACGTGGCGGCAAGTTCGGCAAGTTCATCGGCATTTCGCCCAACGGGCAAGCGCAAGTGCAAATTGGTAGCCGAAATACGCCGCGCCTGTTCGGTCATGGCGGCAACGGGTTGCAGCGCGCGGCGGGCAAAATACAGACCCGCCCCGAAAATGAGTGCCGTTGCTATGGCGAAAACTGCCACCATGTTTTGTAGCAGGCTTTCCAACTTGTTGTAACCGTATTGGTCGTAAGCGGCGGCGGTGAGCAGGTATTGCTGCCCTTCAAACTCATGCCGCAATCCGATAACCTGCCAACCGTCCTGATAGAATTGTACCATACCTTCGTCGCGAATTTGCGCCAGCATTTTGGGATGCTCTTTTACAAAGTCAATATCTACCGCATCGTGGTACAGCAGGCGAAAGTTGCCGTCGTACACTGCCACCTCTACTTCGTTGATAATCTGCCTGTTATTGCGATAGATGCGCTGCAAGGTAGCCGTGTCCACTTTGGCATCCAACACCAAATTGGCTTTGGTGAGTGCTTCCTTTTGCAGCAGTGCGTAAAATTCCTTTTCGCGGTTGCTGCGTGCCGACCAGTAAATTACCGCCGCAAAAGCCAGCAGGATGGCGGCAGCAAGCGCGGTAAAAAGCAGGGCAAGGCGCAGGCGAATTTTCATGCGTTGTCGGGTTTCATCAGCACAAAGCCCATACCCGGGCGGGTATGGATGAGTTTGGGTTCAAAGTCTTTGTCCACTTTTTTGCGCAGGTAGTTGATGTACACGTCAATAAAGTTTGTTCCCGTGTCAAAGTGTGTGTCCCATACTTTTTCGGCAATTTCGGTGCGGGACAGCACGCGCCCCGCATGTTGTAACATGTAGGACAGCAGTTTGAACTCTTTGGGGGTCAGGTTGATGGCGATGCCGTTGCGTTCGGCGGTTTTGGTGTTGAGGTTCAGTTTCAGGTCTGCATATTGCAGCGTGTCGCCCTGTGGCGGCAGGGCAACTGTTTGTGCCCGTTTGAGCAGGGCACGGATGCGCGCCAGCAGTTCGCGCATTTCAAAAGGTTTGACCAAATAATCATCTGCGCCGGCATCAAAGCCTTCCACCTTGTCGTCGGTAGTACCCAGCGCGGTGAGCATGATAATCGGCAGGTTGGGCTTGCTTTGGCGCAGCGCCTTGCAAAGTTCCAGACCGTCCATTTTGGGCAGCGCCACGTCGGTAATCACCAAGTCGTAGGGGTTTTGCAGTGCTAATTTTTTGCCCGTCAGCCCGTCGTAGGCAGCATCGGCAATGAAGCCGTTTTCTGCCAGCCCGCGCCGCAGCAGTTCCGATACGCGCTCGTCGTCTTCAATAATCAGAATAAAAGCCATAACAAACCCTGCATTAACCCATAAAACAAACCCGACGGATTGGGTACGCCCGTCGGGTTTTTAGTTGATTATTTCTTGCGCTGAAACATTTTCAACAGTCGGCTAAATCAATATGCGCACGGGGTCTTCCATCAGTTGTACCAAAGTTTGCAGGAAGGCCGCACCTGTTGCGCCATCTACCACGCGGTGGTCGCAGGCAAGCGTTACTTTCATCACGTTTCCGATGCGGATTTGTCCATCGGCAACCACGGGCACTTGGCGGATAGCCCCTACCGACAAGATGCACGAATCGGGCTGATTGATGATAGAGGTAAACTCTTCAATGCCAAACATGCCCAAATTGGAGATAGAGAAAGTATTGCCTGCCCAGTCAGCGGGTTGCAGTTTTTTGTTTTTGGCTTTGCTGCCTAACTCCTTCACTTCCGCAGAAATTTCGGAAAGGGACTTCGTATCGGCAAAACGCACGACAGGCACCAGCAGACCATCTTCTACGGCAACCGCCACGCCTATGTGTATATGGTGATTGACGCGGATTTTATCGCCTTGCCACGAAGCATTGACCATCGGGTGCTTGCGCAAAGCAACGGCACAAGCCTTGATAATCATATCGTTGAACGAAATTTTGACAGGTGCAACTTCGTTCATGCTCTGGCGGGCTGCCATTGCCTTGTCCATGTTGATTTCTACGGTGAGGAAGAAATGCGGTGCAGTGAAAGCACTCTCGCTCAGTCGGCGGGCAATGGTTTTGCGCATTTGGCTTACAGGCAGTTCCGTAAAGCTCTCTTCGTAGGCCGCCGTACTGCGTTGCGGCATAGCAACGGGTACTGCGCTTTCCTGCTTAGCAGGTGCGGCAGCAGGCACAAATGTTTCCACATCGCGCTTCACAATGCGTCCGTGTTCGCCCGTGCCTTTGATTTGCGAAATATCCAATCCTTTTTCTTTGGCCAAACGCTTTGCCAGCGGCGATGCTTTTATTCTGCCGCCTTCGGCAGTGCTTGAACCTGCAACCGATTGCGTGGCAGGGGCAGCGGCTGAGGTCGTTACGGGAGCGGCAACAGCAGTTTCCGCAACAGTGGCAGGAGCAGCAGTTTGTGCAACAGGAGCAGACTGCTGGTTCAACAGTGCTTGGTAGTCTGCACCGGCTTCGCCAATGATGGCGATGATGCCGTCCACGGGCACGGATTTGCCTGCCTCTACACCTATATAAAGAAGTGTGCCGTCTTCGTAACTTTCCAACTCCATCGTGGCTTTGTCGGTTTCTACCTCTGCCAGAATATCGCCTGATTTTACCTTATCGCCTACCTTTTTGAGCCACGCGGCAATGACACCTTCGGTCATTGTATCACTCATTTTCGGCATTCGGATAACGGTAGCGTTCACCTTCACGGCAGGAGCACTCTGCGGCGCGGTAGGGGCAGCAACAGCCACAGGTTCGGCGGCAGGGGCTGATGTCTGCGCGGCAGCAGTTGCAGAGGCGGAGGCATTGCCCAATTGCGCCAAGACAGCGCTTATGTCTTCGCCGGCCTGACCGATGATAGCAATGACACCATCCACAGGTACGGCTTGTTTTTCCTGTATGCCGATGTACAGCAATACGCCGTCGTAGTAGCTTTCCAACTCCATGGTGGCTTTGTCAGTCTCCACTTCTGCCAGAATATCACCCGATTTCACCTTATCTCCTACCTTTTTGAGCCATGAGGCAATGACACCTTCGGTCATTGTATCACTCATTTTCGGCATACGAATAATCTCAGCCATACGCTATCAGTGCTTTGTATAGTTCTTTGATGGAATGCTTTTTTCAGAAAGAGTCCAAAAATACGGCATTGCAGGCAAACAGGAAACGGATAAGGGAAAAATTGCGGATTTCGGATGATTACATCCAAAATCCGCCCTCTGCCATCTGCACTGCTTTTTACAGTCCCTTGCGGTAGTCTAACGGCGGTTTAATGTCGCCAATCATTGCTTTGTATTCAAAATTGGCACCGCGGCGGTTCTGCATTTCGGTTTTGGCTTTTTCTACCAGTGCAGGGTTGTTGAGCAAATCCAAACCGGTGGCGGCAATTGTTTTAGCCGCATTTAACATGCCTTTCATGCCTATGCCCATGCCGTCGGCGGCTGTGGCCTGCCAAGTGTGTGCTGCCGTTCCGGGCACCCATGTAGCCGTAGAAAGCCCTGTGGTAGGCACTAACCAACTGATATCACCCACATCGGTAGAGGCAGGGAAAAACGATTGCTTGAAAGGCTGAATTTCTTCGGCTACTTTAAGCGGCGGCAAATTTTTGCCCATGGTTTGGCGCAACTGCTCGGCAAAGGAAAGTTCGGCAGCATTGTATTTAACTCCGCCTACTTTGCTCAGATTGCCGTGCATAACAGAGGCAAGCGTTTCGTTCGGCAGCAGCCCCATGTGCGCCGCATTGATTTCATATTTTACGGTAGTTCCTGTACCCATTGCCGCACCTTCCGCTGCTTTTACAATGCGCTCCCACAGTTCCATGGTGGCGTTGTGGTCGGGCAGGCGCACAACGTACTCTGCCTCTGCATAGTCGGGAACAACGTTGGCAGCTACACCACCGTTTTTGATGACGTAGTGAATGCGCGCTTCCTGCGGCACGTGCTCGCGCATCAGATTGACCATGTAGTTCATTGCTTCCAGCCCGTCTAAGGCAGAGCGACCGCGGTCGGGACTGCCCGCGGCATGGGCGGTCTGTCCATAGAATCGGAACGTACCGCTTACCATCGCCAAACAACTCTCCGCATTGGCCGCATTGGTAGCACCGGGATGCCAATGCAATACAATGTCCACTCCTTTAAAATAGCCTTCACGTGCCATGAAAACCTTGCCTGCGCCGCCTTCTTCGGCAGGTGTGCCGTAGAGTTTCACTGTTCCGGCCTGTCCTGTTTTGAGCAAATGGTCTTTCAGGGCAATGGCAGCCGCAACCGATGCCGTTCCGAACAGGTTATGGCCGCAACCGTGCCCGCTGCCGCCTTCCAGCAAGGGTTTGCGATAAGGCACTGTGTCCTGCGAAAGGCTGGGCAGTGCGTCAAATTCCGCCAAAATACCGATGACAGGGCCTCCCGAGCCGTAAGTTGCCACAAATGCGGTAGGCAAACCTGCTACGCCGCTTTCTACTTTAAATCCCGCTTCGCTTAATTTGCTTTGCAACAGGGCGGCACTCTTTTGTTCCTGATAGCCCAGTTCGGCAAACGACCAAATCTCGCGTGCCACTTGCGAGTATTCAGGAAATTTTTTGTCTAACTGATTCCAAATGGCAATTTTGTCTTGGTCTTTGGAACTCATGGCTTTTCTGTCCTGCGCAAATGCAAACGGCAAGCCGTACAGCAGGCACAGCGTAATTGCGGTAATGATTTTTCTCATCGTGATACTGTCTAAATTGGTGTTTGACCAAATTTAGCGAAATTCGCTGCATAACGTCTGTTGCCGTTGAATTTTTACCGCAGAGAGCGCTGCCTTTGAGTTTTTACCACAAAGATTTAATTACTTGCCAAACCCCTCAAAACCGATGCATACACCCGATAAAACGACAATAGAAGCTGCCGTAGCGCGTATCAAGCCCTATATTCATCAAACACCTGTGCTCACCAGCCACTCGCTGAATGAGTTGGCCGGTGCAGAGTTGTTTTTCAAATGTGAAAATTTTCAGCGCACGGGGTCTTTCAAAATGCGCGGGGCTACAAACGCCGTTTTTTCGCTTTCCGATGAGGCAGCGGCGAAGGGAGTCGCTACGCACTCTTCGGGCAACCATGCACAAGCATTGGCAAAAGCTGCCCAACTGCGGGGTATTCCTGCCTACGTAGTGATGCCTTCCAATGCGCCTAAGTCAAAAATAGAAGGAACGAAAGCAGCAGGCGGACAAATCATTTTCTGCGAACCGACCTTGCAGGCACGCGAAGACACGCTCGCACAGGTAGTTGCGGAAACGGGTGCAGCGTTCATTCCGCCCTACAACGATTACCGCACCATTGCAGGGCAGGCAAGCTGTGCCTACGAGTTGTTGCAGCAGGCAGAAAACTTAGATTACATAATCGCCCCTTGCGGCGGCGGCGGACTTTTGAGCGGCACGGCACTTTCGGCACATTATTTTGCGCCGCAAACAGTAGTGCTGGGTGCAGAACCCCACAACGCCGACGATGCGTACCGCTCGTTTCATGCGGGGCATATCATCCCTTCGGTCAATCCCAACACGATTGCCGACGGCTTACGCACTTCGTTGGGTGATAAAACTTTTGGCATCATTCGCGAACATGTGGCAGATATTTTAATCGCCGATGAAGAATGGATTGTCAAAGCCATGCGCTTGGTGTGGGAACGGCTCAAAATCGTAATTGAGCCTTCGTGTGCGCTGCCGCTGGCCGTATTGCTGCAAAACCGCCCCCAAGCCCTGCAAGGTAAACGCATCGGGCTGATTCTCACCGGCGGCAATGTGGACTTGGACGTGTTTTTTGCGCAGTATGAGCACATTGTCGGCCACGCATAACGCACCTGCCTTACTTGTTTTTGCAAAGAGTCTCGGCCGACAGATGCAGTTGAGCAGACAGAACATTCTTATCTTGAATATAGAAGGCGCGCAGTATTTGCATATATTTAAGCCTGTCGGGGCTTGGATACCCAACAGGCTTAACAATTGATTTTCAGTAATTTATAAAAAACACCTGCGATTTCATTCGTCCAACAGCAAAAGAGAAGGCGGTAAACTGTGCAATAAATTATCCGCCTTATGCCGCCTCAGAAGAGTGCGCATCTTTGCCGCGCAGGGCATATACCTTTTCTATCTGGCGGCGGGCATATTCACCATCCACAATAAACTCTTTGACACCGGCCGAAGGCAGCTCATACATGGCTTCCAGCATCATGCTTTCGCAAATGGCGCGGAGGCCGCGAGCGCCTAATTTGAGCGCATCGGCGCGTTCTACAATCGCATCCAATGCCTCATCGGTAAAGTGCAACTTGATTTTTTCCATCTCAAACAGCTTTTTGTACTGTTTGGTAATGGCATTTTTCGGCTCGGTCAGAATCAGGCGGAGGGCGGTGGCATCTAATGGCTGCAAAGTGGCAATAATCGGCAGGCGGCCAATCAGTTCGGGTATCAGTCCGAAACTGCGCAGGTCTTGCGCACTGAGGTGCTCCAACAGGTCATAGTTGGCCTGCCCCGATTTCAGCCCGAAAGACTGACTGCCAAAACCAATCGGGCGCGTTTCTAATCTGTTGGCGATTTTCTTGTCAATTCCTTCAAAAGCTCCGCCGCAAATAAACAGGATATTTTCCGTGTTGATTTGTACCAACTTGGCATCCGGATGTTTTCTGCCGCCTTGCGGAGGTACATTTACCACTGTTCCTTCCAGCATTTTGAGCAATGCCTGCTGTACGCCTTCGCCGCTTACGTCGCGAGTGATGGAAGGATTATCACCTTTGCGGGCAATTTTGTCAATTTCATCAATATAAACAATGCCGCGTTCTGCTGCGTCCACGTCGTAGTTGGCGGCTTGCAAGAGGCGCGTCAAGATGGTTTCCACATCTTCGCCCACATAGCCCGCTTCGGTTACGGAGGTAGCATCGGCAATGGCAAAAGGCACTTGCAGTAGTTTTGCCAATGTTCTGGCAATCAAGGTTTTACCCGTACCTGTTTCACCAACCAACAGCACATTTGACTTTTCAATGCTCACATCGTCATCCTTGGATTTTTGTATCAGGCGCTTGTAATGATTGTAAACGGCTACCGAAATCACTTTTTTGGCTTTATCCTGACCGATAATGTATTGGTCGAGATAGCGCTTCATTTCTGTGGGCTTTACTAATTGCAGATTAGGGCGCGTTTTCTTTCGGGGCTGCATTTCTTGCTGCCACAGGTCATGCGCCTGCACAATACAGGTGTCGCAAATGTGGGCATCAATGCCCGATACCATCAGAGAAACCTGTGTTTTTCCTGCGCCGCAAAATGAACAAGTGATATTGGTTGCCATCGGTCAGTTGGTTTTTCGGGGGATTCTACCTATTTAACGATTGAACAGCCAAATTAGTCCGTAAAATCCGAACTTGCCAAAAGTTTTTTTCTTTTCCCTTGTTATCCTGCAAATTTTGCTACATTTGCACCGATGTTAGGGTGCCGTGCAATACAGGCTGTTGCATGGCTTAAAAGGGAATCCGGTGAAAGACCGGAGCTGTCCCCGCAACTGTAAGCTCATTTACAAAGCCGCTAATCAACCCTCGTGCCACTGAAACCTGCGGGTTTTGGGAAGGCGATTAGCGGTGAGCAAGCCAGGAGACCTGCCCCCATCACAAATTCAAGGCTTTCGGGTGAAAGGCTAAGGATACTTCGGAAAATTTCCGCAAGGTCGTTTGTTTTTTACTGTATGGCTTTGGGTTGAATTGTTAAAAATTCAAACCTGAATGCGATGTTTTTTTGTATAAAAAAGGCTGTTTTATCGGCAGCCCTGATGGCTTGTATTTACACTTTGCCAGAATCGTGGGCGCAAAAAGCCGATTCGGTGCGTACTCTGCACGAGGTAACGGTGCGCGGCATTCCGGAAAGCAAGTTTGCCGTAGGGGCTGCTGTTTGGCAACCCGACAGCGCAATAGTATCGCGGTTGGCAAGTGCCTCCCTCAGCGATTTGCTCATGCGGCAGTCGGCTGTTTACATGCGCGAATACGGTGGCGGCATGATGGGAACGATTTCCATGCGCGGCACAGGGCCTTCGCAAACGGCATTGCTCTGGAACGGCATCAACCTCAATCACCCGTCTTTGGGGCTGATTGATTTCAGCATCATCCCTCTGGCTGCCGGCAGTCGGTTGCTGGTACAGCCCGGCAGCGGCTCATCACTCTACGGCAGCGATGCCCTTGGCGGTACAGTGCACATCCGCACCGACAGCGAATGGCAAGAAGGCTTTCAGGCAAACCTGCAACAAGAGTTCGGCAGTTTCGGGCGCTATTTTACACGCTTGCAGGCAGGCGGCGGCAGCGAAAAATGGCAAGCACAAACGGGTTTCTACCGTTTGCAGCAGCAGAATGATTTCCCTTTCCGCAATGTTGCCAAGGCAGGCGTGCCCACCGAAAGGCAGCAAAACGCCGCCGTTCACTATTGGGGACTTACGCCTGAAATTTACTTCCGACCCGACAACCGACGGCAACTGTCGCTCAAAACGTGGTACCATGACCACTTTCGGCAGGTGCAGCCGACGATGGCAGCACAGGAAGTCCGCGATGAGCAGCAAGATGCAAACCTGCGGCTCATGGCTGACTATGAACAACTGACAGGCACTCATGGTGTTTTTCGTGCAAAAACAGCTTTTATTTTTGATGAAATTATTTTCAATGGCGACCGCTCAGCTACTTGGCGCTATTGGACACAAGCCCGCCACGAGCAAAACTGGAACAACCGCCTGACTACCGAAATCGGCGGCAATGTGCAACATACAAGAGCAGATGTGCGGGCATATCGGGGGGATATTACGGAGCTACGCACCGACTGGTTCGCCCTTTCGCGCCTGCAAATCCATCCGAACGTGCTGCTTTCGGCAACCATTCGGCAAACAATTGTCCCCGGTTTCAGTGCACCGATTGCTCCTGCCTTGGGCAGCCAATGGCAGCGTAAAATTACTGACAGTCAATTGCTTACATGGAAGTTGCAAGCCTCCAAAGGCTATCGCGTACCCACGCTGAACGACCGATTCTGGCAGCCCGGCGGCAACCCTGATATTCGCCCCGAACGCAGCTACAACGCGGAAACTTCGCTGGGATGGCAACTGCACAAAGGCAGCAATCGCCTGCAAATCAATTCCACTGCATTCCGCATGTGGGTGCAAGACTGGATTTTGTGGCTGCCGCGCGGCAGTTTCTGGTCGCCTGAAAATGCACGGGAAGTACGTGTAACGGGCTTGGAAATCAACGGATTATATCGTCGCCTTATCACAGGTGGCTATTGGGAACTTCGCGGGCATTATGCACTCAACCAGTCGTTGAACTTGCAGCCGCTCAGCGACAACGACCGTTCGGCAGGCAAGCAATTGCCCTATACGCCGCTTCATCGTGCACAGGCTTCATCGGCAATTGTTTGGAAAGGTTGGCTGCTGCAAGCCGATGCTAACTACACGGGCACACGCTACCCAACAGCCGATAATGAAACTTCACTCAAACCCTTTTGGATAAGCAACTTATTGGTTTCCAAAGATTTGCAAATAAAAAAAATTCAGGCTCAGGCACTGCTGCGGGTAAACAACCTGCTCAATGCCGACTATCAGAATTTTCAGTTGCGCGCCATGCCCGGCAGGCACTTTCAGGCCGGTATAACCATTGGCAGCGTCAGGTAGCGCACTTTAAACCCGACAGTTCTCAGACCTGACAGGTTTTGAAAACCTGTCAGGTCTGAATAGGCCAAGTAACCATAACATTAAAGGCAATAGCAAACCCATGCAACGCCATGTCATTACACGAACCGAAATATTGCCCCCGATGCAACGCCTTGTTTGAATGCAAACCCGGCGATGTGGCCAACTGTCAATGCAGCGAAGCGGTCGTTTCCGAAACCGTCCGCAAAATGCTCGAGCAAACGCATTGGAACGATTGCCTCTGCAAAAATTGCCTCGCCTATCTGGAAAATTTGAGCCGCAAAGCTGCCTGCTATCCCGCACCTGCCAAAGGTGTGCCGCCCTTGGAAGGCGTGCATTACTACAAAGAAGGCAGCTATTGGGTATTTACCGAACTGTATCATTTTCAGCGCGGCTATTGCTGCCAAAGCGGTTGCCGCCATTGTGTTTATGGATTTAAAAAGAATGTTGTATGAACCAAGTCGTCCCTATGATGCCCGATGTGCTGGAACAGCGCATGGAAAATGCGGAAACACGGATTTTTAAAGCCGTTTTCCCTAATCTGACCAATCACTACGACACCCTCTTCGGCGGTACGGCCATGTCACTGATGGATGAGGTGGCATTCATTACCGCCACGCGGTTTACGCGGAAAAAGGTTGTAACCGTTTGCAGCGATAAAATAGATTTCAATAAGCCCATTCCTGCCGGAACCATTGTAGAGCTTGTCGGCAGAGTTGTCCACATCGGGCGGACAAGTTTGCAGGTAGCGGTTGAAATCTTTGTAGAAAAAATGTACGAAGAAGGCCGCGAATTGGCCATCACGGGCAAGTTCACCTTTGTTGCACTTGACAATAACCGTCGTCCCGTTCGGATACTTTGAATTACACACTGTTCATATTTTCAACTAAACATCTTTTTAAACTATGCAAAAAATCATTTCCCGATTCGCTTGGCTGTTCATTTGGGTATTGCTGGCCGCTTGTTCAGGAAACAAAGACACAGCGCCTGCGGGTAAATACGACAACGGCGTAATCATTGTCAATGAGGGCAATTTCAGCGATGCGGATGGTGAACTTTCGTTTTGGAATCGCGGTACACAACAGGCAGCCCAGCAAATTTTTCAGACAGAAAATCAGCGACCTTTTGCGGGGATTATTCAGTCGGTGCGGCTGCATAACAATCGGTTGTACGTCGTTGCCAATCGCGCCGATAAGTTGGAAGTCATGGAAGCGGGAACGATGAAAGCCGTAGCCACTATCAGCGATGCAGCGCGCATGATTAATCCGCAAGACTTTGCTGCCATTGGCAATCGCGGCTTTGTAACTTGCTGGGGGCCGTTCAGCCCGACCTTTTCGCGCGATAACCCCACGCTGGTTGTGGTAGATTTACAGAGCAACCAAATTGTAAACAGCCTGCGCCTACCGACTTTTCCGCAAGGCATTTTGGCAGCTAACAACAAAATTTTTGTTGCGATGGCAGGCACTCGCAACGTAGCAGTTATCAATCCTGAAACGGCACAGATTGAGGCAAGCATAGAAGTATTGCAAAGCCCGCAAAGGCTGCTGCTGGATGCCAACAACAGACTTTGGGCAGTATGCAGCGGCGGTTTTGCACGCATCAACCCAAACACCAATCAGGTAGAGGCAACTATTGCAGCATCTGCCACCGTGCGCCCCAACGGCAAAGCAACCATGAACGCCGACCGCACGCGGATTTATTTCTTAGTCGGCGGTTTCAATACACCGCAAAGTGTATTTGAGTTGCCTATTACGGCAAGTACAATGCCTACCGCACCGATTTTTTCGCAAAACAACATCTACGGTATCGGTTGCGACCCGCAAGACGGTAGCATCTGGCTGGCAGACAACAACGGCTTTCAGGGCAACGGCACCATTATCCGCATCCGACCCGACGGCACGCGCATAGGCACGATTGCCGCCGGCAGAGCGCCTAACGGATTTTTATTCCGCTAAAAATCCGCTTGACCGTACAAACTTTTGTAACTTTACCCTACTGAAAATGAAAAAATTATGAAACGTTTGTACGGTTTTTTACTCACGTGGTGTTTGCTGCCGCTGCTCTATGCGCAATTGCCTTTGTACTCTACGGTTTCCTATGAGGTAGAACCCAACAAAGAATATGTTTGGCAATTGGGGGGCACTGTTACAAGTCTTTCGGTAGAATTTACACCGGGAGCCGACCTTTCGGGTTGCCGCCTGTTGCTGAACAACGGAACAGCCGTTGCGCTTAAAGCCGACAGCCATCAGGAGCGCTATGCCTCGCAACTGACTGTATTTGACAGCCCACAAGAGAGCATCCGCTTTGTCAGCGGTGCGGTTGCAGGTAAAATTACGCTGCATTTGCTGAGCGTGCCGCGCCTGCCCGATGCCAACAAATGGTGGGAGTATGAACCCATACCTTTTCGCGAAGAAAACATTTGCGAAAAACCTCCCGTTATACCTGCTGCTCAATGGCGGGCAGGGTTGCCGCCGCCGCGCAATCCGCCCGAAGGAACACAGGTGCGTTTTATCATTATTCACCATGAGGCAGGCTCTAACAACCCGCGCGATTTTACGGAAACCGTTCGCAACATTTACATTTTCCACACCCAAAGCAACGGCTGGAATGACATCGGCTATAACTTCGTCATAGCACAAAACGGTGCCATTTTTGAAGGCCGCGACGGACAGGGGCGCATGGATGGCGACAATGTGCTCGGTGCACATTTTTGCGGTAAAAACGGAAGCACGATGGGGATTTGCCTGCTCGGCAACTACATGACTGCCGAACCTCCACAGGCTGCCCTGCTCTCCTTGCACCGACTGATTGCATGGAAAATGGAAAAGGAAAACCTGACCAACCCGTTTGGCAGAGCCATACACTTACCGGGTACATCGCTGCAATCTACCATCGGTGTTATTTCGGGGCACCGCGACGGCTGCTCAACCGACTGCCCGGGTGATAATGTGTACCGACGGTTGGAAGAAATCAGACGCAATGTGCAAAATGCCTGCAATGTGCTGGCTGCGGACACGCGCCCAATCATAGGAAATGATATGGCGGTATATCCTTCGCCTGCTTCCAATCGGGTGCGCATTGTAGTGCCTGCGGGAAGTATCGGTCAATTGAGCATTATTGCGGCCAACGGAACAGAAGTTGCCCAATTTCAGGCTGACATAAATACCAATGCTATTGAATGGAATGCCTCCTCTTTCGGGCGCGGCCTTTATATCTGCCGCTTTATCATGCCGTCAGGCGATGTTATCAGCAAAAAAATTGTGCTGGAATAAGTCGCACAAGTTGCCCAAGCAAGCAAGAAACGTAAAATTCTGCTATCTGAGGCAAGAATTATTTTCGGAGAAAAATTTACGGCAGCAGTTATACCAATTGTCCATGCGGTTTATCACCGATGCCTGCGACTGCGTTCCATCGGGAGGAGAAAAGCAAGCAGCCCCAACAAAGGAAGAGAACAACAAATAATCATCATGTTTTTTATGCCCAGCCAATCGCCGATAGCACCGAGCCCGATGGCTGCCACCGCACCAATACCGAATGCCAGCCCAAACATCATTCCTGAAATAAGACCTATGCGCTCCGGCAACAGTTCGAGGCAGTAAATCAACGATACAGGGAATCCGGCCATTGCCGCATAGCCGGAAATAAACAACACCAGATAAGCCATCCAGCCCTCGGTGAAGGGCAGTAAAACTGCCGTCAGGCCGCTGACCGATACCGACAGCCACAACACTGCCCGAAGTCCCATACGGTCTGCCAATGTGCCGCCGTGCAATGTACCCAGCGCCAAAGACACCAAAAAAATGAAGATGTAGGACTGTGCCTCTGCCAGCGAGTTCATCAGCACTTTGGTCTGAAAAAAGGTGTAGAACCCTACCACCCCAACCATGTAACAACTGCGGGCAAACGTAATAATCGCAATTAGGGCAAAAACATAGTAAATCAATCCCTGCCGTTTGGCATGTAATTTTTTGAGGGCTACGGGACGGACAAAGTCGCTTTCTCTCAAATTAGCTTTGTACCAGCCTGCCAGATAGAAAAGCATGGCAGTGGCAATAATCCCCACAATTACGAAAAGCCATGAGCCTTTCTGCCCCAACGGTGCAAAAATGACGATTGTCCAAATGGGTGCCAATGCCTGCCCCGCCTGCCCCAATACCTGAAACAAGGATTGTCCCATGCCGCGGCGTTCGCCCGAAGCCAGTACAACTAAACGCGAACCTTCCGGATGGAATACAGACGAGCCAACACCCAGCAGCATCACAGCCAATACCAACTGTACGATATCCGATGCAACTCCCATCCAAAGCATCCCCAACATGCTGCAAATCATGCCGAAAGGAAGCAGGTAAGGCATAGGGCGCCTGTCGGTATAAGAGCCGATAAGCGGCTGTAAAAAGGAGGCTATTATATTGTTGGCAAAAGCTATTAAACCCAACTGGCTGTAACTCAGGTTCAATTCTGTTTGTAAGATAGGAAACATCGCCGGTATCACTGCTTGAATAGAATCATTCAGCAGATGTACCAAACTGATAGCTCCCAAAATAGGCAGGGAATTGAAAGCAGGTAAAGGTTGCGAGCGGGTTCCTGTCACTTCGCCAATTTATTGAAAAATCACCATTTGATTACCTCGTACCTATAAAGTTGTAAGTTGCCAGCAATTGGTTGGCATTATTACGGACTGTATAGTCTAATCGTATCTGACGACCATTGCGCACACCGGTACCGCGCATACGCGCACCCGCAATATCGTTTTCAATATTGAAATTATTGTTATCAACTACAATGGCATTGCGCGGCGGTGCATCATTAATGCCGGTCAGACTAATATCCAATGCAAGAGGATTGAGGGTGGACTTCTGAATCACGCAAGTACTATTACCCGAACCGCGCTGCCCGTCAGGCAAAATAACAGTTACCGTACCACGATAAGTTCCCACCAACGAATCGCGAGGGTCGCGCACTTCCACGCGAATGGAACCGCCAGATGTTCCTTTGGGGTTTTTAGCTACCAACGTAACTACCTGTGTGCCGCCTGATGTGAAAATATAGCGAGGTTCTTGCTCATTGGAAACCAAATTACCCTGTACATACCACTCAAATTCGGTAGCATTAATCGTGCGATTGACAAATGTTACAGCCCTTCCCACAGTAGCAGGATTCGGCTCAACGGAAAAATCAGCGAATGGTGCTCCCTCCCGCGTACAAGATACTATCAGCAGCAGTACCGTAATAACTGCTACTAAACGATTGAAAACTGTCGAACCCATTGAATTGCTGAAAAATGTTTTAGCTCGTAAATTTAGTGCAAGCCAATGAATTAGCACATACTTGTGCTTAATCCCCTCTAAGTTTGTCCAGTAAAATATTCAACTGCGCAGCTTCCGCTTCAGAAATTTTGGTGAAATGGCTGTACCACTCGGCCATTTTGGCATCTATCGCTTTGAGCAAAGCCAAACCCTCGGCGGTAATGGTAATATCAACTTCGCGCCTGTTTTGCTGGTTTTGTTCACGGCTCACAAAGCCTTTCAGGCGGAGTTTTTCTACCAATCGCGCTGTATTAGACATTCTGTCCAACATACGCGGCGTAATATCGCACAAGCGCACTGTGGAAGGATGCTGACCGCGCAGAATGCGCAGCACGTTAAACTGTTGCGGAGAAATGCCAAAAGGTTTTAATACCGACAAGTCAATTGCATTAATCCAACCTGCCGTAAATAAGATATTCAGCACCGCCTTGTGATGCTCACTGTCAAATTTGCTTTGCTGTAATTCTTCTTCTATTCGCACCTGACAAAGGTACGGAAAATTGATATGTTTACAAATGTTGTGCATACAATATTTTAACTCTGCAATATTCACCGACAATATGTTACCAAGTTCGTACTTTTGCCGCCGGCAAAATCAGGATGGCGAAAATTCGGATTTGAAATTGCGGATTGGGGAATAAAGCAGGTGAGCAAATTAACGCGTTCTTTTTTACCGCGGAGTGCGCAAAGGTTTAACCGCAATGTACACAGAGAAAAGATTCATCATAAAAATACTCAGCGGGCTTTGCGGTAAATTTGAAAAATCGTTTTAAACTGTTCACTTGCTTAACACACCGAATCACAGGTATCATAAACGCCGTTTCAATTCCGCTTCAAATCCTAAATCCTCAATCCGCATTCCGAAATCTTAACGTGTACCCATGCAACTGAGCAAGTTAGAAATCAAAGGTTTTAAAAGTTTCGGCGATAAAGTTACCATCAACTTTGACGCGGGCATTACGGGCATTGTCGGGCCGAACGGCTGCGGCAAGAGCAACGTAGTGGATGCCATCCGCTGGGTACTGGGCGAGCAACGCACCAAAAACCTGCGTTCCGACAAAATGGAAAACGTCATTTTCAACGGCACCAAAAACCGCAAGCCGCAACAAATGGCGGAAGTTTCGCTCACCTTCCTCAATACCAAAAACCTTTTGCCGACTGAGTACACCGAAGTTACCATCACGCGCCGCTACTACCGTTCGGGCGAGAGTGAATACTTGCTCAACGGCGTAAACTGCCGCCTGAAAGACATCAACAACCTGTTCATGGACACGGGCATCGGGCCGGACAGCTACGCCATTATTGAGTTGAAAATGGTGGACGACCTGCTCAATGACACATCGGGCAGCCGCCGCGAACTGTTTGAAGAAGCGGCGGGCATTTCCAAATTCAAGGCGCGAAAAAAGGAAACCATCAAAAAAGTAGGCGATACGGATGCCGATTTGGCGCGGGTGGAAGACCTGCTTTTTGAAATTGAAAAGAACCTGCGCAGCCTTGAAAAACAAGCCAAACAAGCCGAACGCTACTACAAAGCCAAAGACGAATACAAACAAATCAGCCTTGAGTTGGCTAAAAAAATTGTCAGTCGCCAACGCGAAACCCTCATCGGCATTCAGGCGCAACTCAATGCCGAAAACGACCAAAAAGCAGCCCTGACCGCACAAATTGCCGAATTGGAGGCTTCCATAGAACAAACACAAGCGGCAATTTTACAAAAAGAAAAACTGTTGGCAGGTCGGCAGCGAGTGCTGAACGAACACGTCGGCAAAATCAGGCAATACGAAAGCGAACAGAAGCTCAAAAACGAGCGGCTGCGATTCCTCACCGACCGCCGTGCCAATTTGGAGCGGCAAATCGGCGACGAGCAACACAATACCGACGTGCTGCACAACCGCATTGCCGTACTCAAAGAAGAACAGCAAAGCGCAAGGCGACAGGCAGACGAAACCGATTTTACACTTGATTCGCTCAAAGCCGACTACGAAGCCGAGCGCGAGCAAGTGCAGGCATTGCAAAAGCAACTGTCCGAAGCCACAGCCAACGGCAATACTGCCAAAAATGAAGTTTTTCAGCTCAATAAATCATTGGAAATCAAGCATATGCAATACAATGCACTGCGTTTGGAGTTAGAAAAAAATTACACCGATGCCAGCCAACAGCGGGCAAGTTTGGAAGCGTTGAGCGACACCGTGCTTGACCTGCGCGACCAAGTGGCGGACTTGGAGCGCGAACTTGCCGACATGCAGGCTGCCGAAGTTGCCTTGCAGGAAAGCATAGCCAAAAGCACGCAACAGGCAGAAGATTTGCGCCTGCAAATCGCTGCCGAGCACCGCAAAGCCGATGCCCTGCAAAACGAGTACAACCTCACCAAGTCGTTGGTGGACAGCATGGAGGGCTTCCCCGAAGCCGTGCGTTTCCTGCATACCGACAAGCGATTTGCCAAAAATACGCCCCTGCTTTCCGACATCATCAACGCCGCCGATGAATTCAAACTTTGCATTGAAAACTACTTGCAGCCCTACATGAGCCACTACGTGGTGGAAAACGAGGAACAGGCATTGGCAGGCATCAATTTATTGAGCGAAGCGGGCAAAGGGCGTGCAAACTTTTTTGTCATGTCGCAACTGATGCGAGGCAATATCCCCACGCCGCACAAGCAGGAAATCGGCGGGGCAGTACACGCACTTTCGGTTATTGATTTTGACACGCGCTTTACACCGTTGATTTACAGTCTATTAGGTAATGTTTACATCCTGACGGGCAATCAGGAAGTGCTGCCCCGTGTGCTGCAGGAAGTAACACTGATTACGCAAAACGGTAAAATTATCCGACAACCTTTCAGCCTTTCGGGAGGTTCGGTCGGGCTGTTTGAAGGCAAACGATTGGGGCGGGCAAAAAATTTGGAAAAACTCAGCCGCCAACTTGCCGAACTCAACGACAAAATCAAAAAAGACGAAGACCGCCTCAAAGCCCTTTACCAATACATTGAGCAGCAAAAAGCCGACAGCAAAAAAGCGGCAATAGAAACCGCTCAACGCGACCTGAACCGCCTGCAACAAGAGGCAACCGCTGCCCGCATCCGCCAAGAGCAGTTGCAACAGTTGGTTAGCAGCAGCGACCTGAAAAAAGAGGACATTGAGGCACGTATGGACATCCTGCGCGAGGAAATCAGCGAAACCGAGCCACAGGTACGCATGGCGCAACAGCAACTCAGCCAAGCCGAAAGCGAACTTTCGCACCTGAACAACGAGCTGTTCCGCCGAAACGAGGTGCTCAACCGCAAACAGACTGCCTACAACGAGCAAAACATGCGCAGTTATCAGTTGCGCAACCGCTTAGAAACACTGGAAAAAGAAATTGAGTACCGCGGGAACGATATTGTCAGTTTGCGCCGCCGCATGGAACAGGCACAGGCAGAACTGCAAAAAACCGAAGCGGAAATCCGCGAGTTGGCAACAAGCAACACCCTCAGCGACAGCGAGTTATTGAGCCTCTACGAAGAAAAAGAGAGCATAGAAGCCGCCGTTCGCGAAGCCGAACAGGATTATTTTGCCGCCCGCGGCAGCATCGCCGAAACTGAAAAGGAAATTCGCGAGCTGCGCCGCCGCCGCGAAACATCCGACCAACTCATCGCCGAGATGAACAACCGCCTCAACGAAGCCCGCCTGCAAACCGCATCGCTCAAAGAACGGCTTTCCGTTGAGTTTGAAATTGATTTAGAGGCAGTGATGAACGCGCCCGACCTCATCCTCAGCGATTTGAGTGAGGAGTTCCTGCGCGAAGAACAGCAAAAATGCAAGGAACGCATTGAGCGCATCGGGGCAATCAACCCCATGGCAATGGAGGCATACAACGAAATTAAACAACGCTACGACTTCATCAACGAACAGAAAAACGACCTGCTGACCGCCAAAGCCTCTTTGCTGCAAACCATTGACGAAATAGATGCCATTGCCCGTAAACAATTTTTGGAATCTTTTGAGCAAATCCGTGCTAACTTCATTCGCGTGTTCCGTTCGCTGTTTTCCGAAGAGGACACCTGCGATTTGATTTTGTTAGACCCCGAAAACCCGTTAGAGTCGGCAATTGACATTATGGCAAAGCCCAAAGGCAAGCGTCCGCTTACGATTAACCAGCTTTCGGGGGGCGAAAAAACCCTCACCGCTACGTCGCTGCTGTTTGCCATTTACCTGTTGCGCCCCGCGCCTTTCTGTATTTTTGACGAAGTGGACGCACCGTTAGACGACGCCAATATTGACAAGTTTAACAATATTATCCGCAAGTTTGCCGATAATTCGCAGTTCATCATTGTAACGCACAACAAGCGCACCATGTCCGCCACCGATGTTATGTACGGCGTAACCATGTTGGAACAGGGTGTTTCGCGGGTCGTACCCGTAGATTTGCGGGCATTGGCAGAGTAGTTTGTTGCGGTTTTTGTAGATTTGGATAAACACAGACGCACATGATGATTACCCGCGAAGCAATTATCGCCAAAATTCAATCTGAAAAAGAAGCTATTTCCCGATGCGGCATCCAATCCGTCGGCCTGTTCGGCTCTTACGCAAGAGGCGAACAAACCGAAAACAGCGATATAGACCTATTGATTGATTTTGCACCTAATAAGGAAAATTTTGACAGCTTCATGAGTTTTTATGACTTGGCGGAAAATTTATTCAGTGGCTATAAAGTGGACGTGGTTACCAAAAACGGACTTAGCCCGTACATAGGGCCGAAAATTTTAAGCGAGGCAATATATGTCTAAGGAGCCTATTGTCTATTTGAAGCATATCTTAGATGAGTGTTCATTCATCCGCTCGGTCATTACGCCCGAAAAATCGCAGTTAGAATTTCTCAACGACGAGATACTGAAACGTGCCGTTGTCCGAAGTTTGGAAATTATCGGTGAAGCAACCAAGAATATACCCGCTGATTTTAAGGTCAAATGGGCGACGATTCAATGGAAAAATATGGCAGGTATGCGCGACCGACTTATTTATGACTACATTGGAGTTAATTATAACATTGTTTGGGATGTTGCCCGATACAAAATACCGGAGTTGCATGAGCAGATAAAGGCCGTTATTCAAAGCGAATAAAGTTTACGAAGCAACCACAACGTCAGAAGCAATTACAGCTCAAACAACATAAGTATCATTTCGGCATCTCTCAGGGTTGCTCACAGTTCAACAGCCTCAACCATCCGATAATCCCCGACAATCCGCTAACTTTGCGGTGCAAAATTCAAACGAGGTAGGGAAATGGTGTACATCTGCCGCAAAGAGCATTTTAATGCCGCGCATAAACTATACAATCCGAACTGGTCGCCCGAAAAAAACGTGGAGGTTTTCGGCCCCTGCGCCAATGCCAACTGGCATGGGCATAACTTTGAACTTATTGTTACGGTGAAAGGCAAGCCCGACCCCGAAACGGGCTTTGTCATGGATTTGAAGGCTTTGAGCAACATCATCAAGCGTGAGGTGGTGGACAAATTAGACCATAAAAACCTCAACTTAGACGTGGACTTCATGCAGGGCAAAATGACAAGTTGCGAAATCCTGATTCAGGAAATCTGGAAAATTTTAGCCCCGAAAATCAAAGAAAAAGCCCCCAACGCCGACCTGCACAAACTCACACTCTACGAAACGCATCAGAATTTTGTAGAGTATATGGGCGAATAGTTAATAAAATCATCTGCTTATGAACATCATTTCGGCTGATAATATCGGCAAAACTTTTGACGGCGAGCGCTGGCTGTTCCGCAACCTGACCTTCGGGCTTTCGCAAGGCGAAAAAGTAGCCTTGGTAGGCGTTAACGGTTCGGGCAAAACTACTTTGATGAACATGCTGGCAGGCTTGATTCCGCCCGATGAAGGTACGGTATCAGTCCGAAAAGATGTGCGCATGGGCTACCTGACGCAAAACCCCGTTTTTGATGAGCGGGCAACCGTTTGGCAAGCCGTTTTTCAGTCCGAACATCCCGCGCTGGCTGCCGTGCAGGCATACGAACGCGCCATGCGCAAAGGCGACGAGGCAGCGCTGCAAAAAGCATTAGAAGGCATGGAAACGCCCGGCGCGTGGGAGTTGGAGTATAAAATGAAAGAGATTTTGGGCAAATTGGGCTTGCACGACACCCAGCAGCCCGTTGCACAACTTTCAGGCGGGCAGCGCAAACGCTTGGCACTGGCGCAACTGCTCATGTCCGATGCCGAACTGATGATATTGGACGAGCCGACCAACCACTTGGACTTAGATACGATTGAGTGGTTAGAAGGCGTGCTGGCAACCGCTAACCGCACCATTTTGCTCGTTACGCACGACCGCTATTTCTTAGACCGCGTCGCCAATGTGGTACTGGAATTGGACGGCGGAAAAGTTTATCGTTATGCGGGCAATTACGGCTACTTTTTGGAGAAAAAAGAGGAGCGGATGCAAACAGAAGCCGCAGCGGTGGACAAAGCCCGCAACCTGATGCGCACCGAATTGGAATGGATTCGCCGACAGCCCAAAGCCCGCACCACCAAAGCCAAATTCCGCGTAGATGCTTTTGAAGACCTTAAAGAACGCGCCGCGGGAAAAGCCCCCGAAAAAAAGTTAGAAATCAACGCGGGAATGGCACGTCAGGGCAAAAAAATCATTGAAGTTGAACATCTATACAAAGCCTTTGGCGATAAAATCATCCTCAAAGATTTCAGCTATACCTTTCGGCGCAGCGACAAAATAGGCATCGTCGGGGAAAACGGCGTAGGCAAAACCACTTTCCTCAAACTGCTGACAGGCGAACTGCCCCCCGACCGCGGAACGGTGGACATGGGGCAAAATACCGTCATCGGTTACTACACGCAACAGGAACTCATCGCCCCGCCCGATTTGCGCATCATTGATTCGGTAAAAGCCGTTGCCGAAGTTATCACCACGGGCACGGGTGAAACCATCACCGCATCGCAATTGCTCAACCTGTTTCGCTTTCCGCCTTCGGTGCAATACACGCCCGTTTCGCGGTTGAGCGGCGGAGAAAAGCGCCGCCTGCAACTGCTGCACGTGCTGATGAAAAACCCCAACTTCCTGATTCTGGACGAGCCGACCAACGATTTGGACATCCTCACGCTCAACATTTTGGAAGATTTTCTGGCCAATTTCGGAGGTTGCCTGCTCATCGTTTCCCACGACCGCTATTTCTTAGACCGATTGGTTGAACACCTGTTCGTATTTGAAGGCAACGGCACGGTACGCGACTTCCCGGGCAACTACACCGACTACCGCAACCACTTAGCCGAAGAACAGGCAGCCCGCGCCGCTTTGCAGGAAAAAACCGCCAAAGCAACCCCGACAGCGGCTACCACCGTCAAAGCCGCAGGCGAAAAACGCCGCCTGAGTTTCAAGGAAAAGCAAGAATATGAGCGTTTGGAAGGTGAAATTGCAGCCTTAGAGCAAGAAAAAACCGACATTGAAAATCTGCTTAGCACGGGCAACGGTACAGCCGAAGACTTTGCCCGCTGGGGCAAGCGGTTGCAGGAACTCACCCCGCTGATAGACGAAAAAACCATGCGCTGGTTAGAATTGGCCGAGATGGCCTGATTGGTTAAAATTGCACCTGTGGAGGGTTTTGTGATTGCCAACCAAGTGCACAATATTATTTTATACACCAACCCGACAGGTCTTAGAAGTCTTTCAGGTTTAAATACTTGTTTTTCAACAATTTAAACAAAACATATTGCGTAAACCTCTTGCGCTTTTTGCATACACAAAGCGCACAGAATCGGAAGCAAACCGCATTCAGGCCTTTGTTTCGCTCATCTTCCGAAAAATTGGCAATAGGCATCCCATGCAATATCAGCATAGCAGTACTGCTGTCCGCGGTAGCGCCTGCCGTAGGGGAAAATCGGCATTTGCAGAAACTCATTCATCTGCTCCGAACTAATGTGCAGTCCCGCATTGTAAAATACCGCTAAGCGCCGCACCCGTTCTTTGGCCGCACACAGTGCAAGGTCAGCGGTGCGCTGCCAACTTGCAATGCGCTCAAAAACAAGCAGATACTGTAACTGTGCCAAGGGCGATTTCAGCCGTGCTATACGCAAGCGGCGTGCATCTTTCATCGGCATATGCGATAATTGCAACCATTGACGTTCGCGAGCAGTCAGCAGCGGACAATCGGCCAACTTTTCCAATTGTTCCACAAACGAAGGCTTCATCTGAAAATGGCCGATGGAAAAATCAACGGCGCGACTGCCTTGCTGCACGTACAATAATTCTAATGCAGTCGTTTCTATCAAATCGCTGAGTTCGTTGTAACGCACAAGTTCGGGGAAGGCGGCAGCTACGGCCATAGAGGCACGCGTATCGGCTAAAACATGCAGCGGCAGATGATGATACAGCCACTGCTCCGCCCATTGGTATTCCGACCGGTATGCCTCGCGGAAATCGGCGGCAGGCTGTGCCAAAACCTGACACGGCAGCCACAACAACATCGGTAAAAAGCGGAGATACAGAAAAATGCGGTTCATCAGCGGCAGATTTGCTGTATAATACCACTACCCTTGTGTGTGTTCCCTGAAAACAGGCAAAAAATAAAAAAGGACGCCACAAAGTAACGTCCTTTAGTCTCACCAGTAAATATGAAAATGAAAAAACTATTTGCTCTTAAATCTTGCACAAAGATATATTTGCTTTTTGGAAGTGCAAAACCTTATATGCGCATAAGCAAATTTAATATTTGTTAAATGCTACAATTTACGAAACAAAATATTGATAATCAGTCATTTATTATATATTTTTATTATTTAAGGCTCTGCTGAAATTTTTATATGCATCTACGGGTAATGTGCAGGCAACAGCCGTACTGCCAATTGAGCAATAGTCGTTGCACGCCGCCGTTGCCGGAAGAATTGCAATACGATATAGGATGATACACAAAACCTTAGCATTTGGGCAATATGCGGCAGAATAAAAAAATTGCAAGGTACTTTGTATTGCAAGGTAACTTATTTAATTTAGTTCCGTATATCACCATGTAGCGATTGCGTGATTCAATACCGGATGAATGGAATGATTAATCGGACGAACCCGACAGGCTTATGAACCTTGAGAATACACAAATTCAGATGCGAAAAGGCGTGCTGGAATTCTGCATCCTGAGCATTATTTCCCGCGGGGAAATTTATGCTTCCGATATGCTGGAAGAACTCACCCGCGCCAAAATAGTGGTAGTAGAAGGAACGCTCTACCCTCTGCTAAACCGCCTGCGAAAGGCAGGGCTGGTAGATTACAAATGGGTAGAGTCTGCCTTTGGGCCGCCGCGTAAGTACTACACCCTCACTAACGAAGGGCACAAATTCCTTCAAGCGTTGCGCCAGACTTGGGATGAACTTGTTGCCTCCACGCAGGCAATTGTCAATTTTCAGGCATGACTGCACGCAACTTCCCGAACAATTCTTACATCTTTTAGCATGATTAGACATTCACTATGAAAAAGAATATCAGCATCAATATCAGCGGCATCATTTTCCACATAGAGGAAGACGGCTACGATTTGCTGAAAAGCTATCTGACAAGCATTAACCGCTATTTCTCGACCTACGAAGACAGCGCCGAGATTATTTCAGATATAGAAAACCGCATTGCCGAGATTTTCTTGGCAAAATTGGGCGAAAACAAACAGGTAATTACCGTTGAGGACATCAACGACCTGATAGCCACAATGGGCAGCGTTTCGGATTTTGAGGCAGCCGAAGCAGACAGCGAGCCCTCCTACCGCCGCCCCGAAGAACCATTGCAGGCAGAGGAGCCGCTGCATGGCAAGCAGGATTCTAAAAGCGATTGGCAGGCAAAAAATAAACGCAGCCCGCGCAAACTTTACCGCGACCTAAAGCGCAAACTCGTAGGCGGTGTAGCAAGCGGCATTGCGCACTACCTGAGTATTGACCCGCTTTGGATTCGCTTGGCGTTTATGGCTACGCTGGTAGATGTGATTTATTTCACCTCGCTGAGCGGCATTGCAGTGGCAGCTTACGGCATCCTTTGGGCTGTATTGCCCGGCTCGGAAGATTTACCCGATGACCAATCCTACAAGCGCCTGTTCCGCAACCCCGAAGACCGCGTACTGGGCGGCGTGGCAGGCGGTCTGGCGGCATACTTTGGTGTAGATGTACTCGTTGTCCGCCTGCTGTTTGTGTTGGGTATTTTCTTGGGCGGTGTGGGCATCATCACCTACCTGATTTTCTGGATGATTACACCCGAGGCGAAAACCCTCACAGACAAAATGCAGATGGAAGGCGAACCCGTTACACTTTCCAACATTGAGCGCAAGATTAAGGAAGGTTTGGACATAGACCCCGAACAGGAGGAAGAAAATACTTTTGTCAAAATTCTGCTGTTTCCGTTTCGCCTGCTGTCACTGATTATTGCCACGCTTACCAAAATTGGGCAGCCTTTCGGCAACTTTTTGGGGCAGATGCTGCGCGTAGTAGCTGCCTTGGCAATGGTTGTTATAGCACTCATCAGCGTTATTTCGCTGGTTATCATATTCAGCACCCTGATGGGCATGATTTATACGGACATCCGCGTGGACAATATACCGTTGAGTGTTTTCAGCAACAGCGTACCGGTACCGGGCATTGTGGCGCTTTTTATCACCATTATTGTACCGATGATTGCGCTGGGCATTGCCGGGCTGTCACTGCTTGCACGCCGCAGAATAGTCGGCTCTGTGGCGGCTTGGTCGCTTTTCGGCATATGGATTTCGGGCATTGCACTCACCTCAGCCATTACTCCTTCCGTACTGCAGCAATGGCAGGCAGAGGAAATTCTGCGCACCGAACAGATTTTTGCCGCTGCCGCAACGCCTTTGGTGCTGGAGGTAAATACCCAATCGCCCAACAAGTTGGATATGGTAGAGCTGACCATCAAAGGCTATGAGGGCAAAGATTTAAAATTGGTACGCATGGCACAGGCTCGTGGCAGCGATGCGCAAAATGCACTGGAAAATGCGCGAATGGCACGCTACAACGCTGTTCAAAAGGCAAACCTGATTCAGTTTGACCAAGGCTACGGGCTGGATGCCAATGCCGTTTTTCGCGGCCAACATATCAACTTAGAACTGCTGGTACCGTATGGGCAGGAGTTTATCATGCACCCTAATCTGGTGCGCATCCTGCGCCATACGCTCTACCCGCACGGCTATGATGCCGGAGATTTAAACCCCAACCACCGCTGGAAGTTTACCGAAGAAGGTTTAAAATGCCTCAATTGCCCCCCAAAAGAAGAAAACACTGAACTCCTGGCACAGGAAATAGGTATCCACGCCAGACGCTACACCAACTACTCCGATTTCAGCAAGTTGCTGCTCGTTGGCGATTACGATGTCAAAATCAGCCGTGGCAACCGCTTTCAGGTGGTGATAGATGCCGACAATGTACAGGCAACGAACCATATCAGCATATTACAAGAAGGCGATTTGCTGAAAATCATTAACAAGGCAACGGGCGAAGAGTTGCAAAATGTCCGCGTGATAATCAACCTGCCCAAACTTTCCGCTCTGTCGGTAAAAGGTCAGGGCGAGGTGAAAGTGGCCGAGTTCAAAACCAGAGATTTTGACCTGCAATTAGACGGCGATATTAACTGCGAAGCAAATATTAAGGCACAAAATATCAAAACGACAATGAACGGCAAGTCGGTATTGCAATTGGACGGCGCAGCCAACACCCTGATTATCAATGCTTCGCAAGAAGCGGATTGCGATGCATTTGATTTAAAAGCAAAAGAAGTAATTGCCACCGCCACCGACAACAGCAGTGTAAAAGTCTATGCCGACCGAAAAGTACTGATGAACACAACAGGACAAGCGGAAATCAGCTACAAGGGCAGCCCCAAAGTGGTACAAACCAACCGCGATTAGCCGTATTTTTGTGCATGATTCGCTCTGTACTTGCCAAACCTTTTGCCGCCTACATTGCCGCACGTCAGCGGCGGTGGGCGGCTCGTCCTGTTGAAACACAGATGGCTGTTTTAAAGTCGTTGGTCAGGAAAGCCAAGCGTACGCAGTTTGGCACCGACCACGACTTTGAATGGATACGTACCTACGAAGACTTCAAAAAGCGCGTCCCCATCCGCGATTATGAGGACTTGAAACCCTACATTGAGCGCATCATGGAAGGTTGGCACGATGTGCTGTGGCCGGGCAAACCTGCTTACTTTGCCAAAACTTCCGGCACAACATCAGGCACGAAGTACATCCCTTTATCGCGCGAGTCAGTACCCTACCACATCAACAGCGCCCGTGATGCGCTGATGTGCTACGCACACGAAACAGGTAATTTTGACTTTTTAGACCGCAAACTGATTTTCCTTTCGGGAAGCCCTGAACTGGATACGAAGGCAGGTATTTTGACCGGCAGGTTGTCGGGCATTGTGAACCACCACGTGCCGGCGTGGCTGCGTAGCAACCAAATGCCAAGCTACCAGACCAACTGCATAGAAGATTGGGAGGAAAAGTTAGAGCGCATCATAGACGAAACCCTCCAAGCCGATATGTCGCTCATTTCGGGCATTCCGCCTTGGGTGCAGATGTATTTTGACCGCATGCAGGCGCGCACAGGCAAGACTATCAGCGAGGTATTCCCAAATTTTTCGGTTTTTGTTTACGGCGGGGTAAATTTTGAGCCATACCGCGCCAAACTGTTTGCGTCTATCGGCAAACAAATTGCGAGCGTAGAAACCTACCCCGCTTCCGAAGGCTTCATTGCCTATCAGGACAGCCAGACCGAGCCGGGGCTATTGCTGCTGCTCAATCACGGCATTTTTTATGAGTTCATCCCTGCCGAGGATTATTTTAAGCCTAACCCGCGCCGTTTGCACATTGGCGAGGTGGAATTGGGCGTAAATTATGCCCTCATTATGAACACCAATGCGGGGCTTTGGGGCTATTCCATCGGCGATACGGTCAAATTTATCAGCAAAAATCCGTACCGTTTGGTGGTTTCGGGTCGCATCAAGCATTTTATTTCCGCTTTCGGCGAACACGTCATCGGCGAAGAAGTGGAAAAAGCCATGCAATATGCTTTGCAAAGGCATCCCGAAACTGCCGTAACCGAGTTTACGGTTGCCCCACAAGTGAACCCGACCGAAGGGCTGCCTTATCACGAGTGGCTGATTGCTTTTGCCCATGCGCCACAAAACCCCGAACAGTTCGCGCAGGACTTGGACGACCGTTTGCGCCAACTGAACGTTTACTACGACGACCTGATTACGGGCAGCATTTTGCGCCGATTGGTCATTACTCCCTTGGAAGAAAGCGCATTCATCGGTTACATGAAATCACTGGGCAAATTGGGCGGCCAAAATAAGGTGCCGCGCCTGAGCAACACCCGCGACATTGCAGACGCTTTGCAGCAGTTCAGGATGTAAAAAATAATTTTGTCCTTTGCGGCAAACCAAAAGTTTAACCGCAAAGGACAAGCACTAACAAATCAATCGCACCGCTAATTCAGAGAAAAAGCTGTTTGTATTTTGGTTACTGCATTGTGGAAAGTCAGCAGTGCGATTTTAGACTCCATAAACCGACTGAGCGGCAGGTTGTTAATCATAATCAGCACTTCCAGTTCCGATTCGGCATTCACAATTGCCCACAATTTGCCACTGTCCAATGAGAGTGAATAGGAAGCGATTTTATCCGCCGCCATCAAACGATTGACCTCCGTGCGTTGCGCGGGAATTAATGCCGTAAACTCCGGGCTGAATTCCGCAGGAAGCGTGAAATCCACCATGTACTGTTGTTTTTCAGGCATAATCGTTATTTTTCGGTTATCTCTGATTGCATAACTAAAATTATATCCCGTTAGTTTCACTGCCATCAGATACAAATGACTATGCATCAGGACAAACTGCATTTTCCTTCGCGGGAAAGCGATATACAACGTATTAGGCCACAATTGCCGATAGAAACCACCGACAGCATGAGCGATATAGAGCGATTTCAGACCGAAACGCTCCGCCCTGTGCTGAAAATGCAGCATGATTTATTGAAGGCCATTTTTGCGGATTACCTCATCCAACAAAAGGTGAAGTTGCAAGCACTCTCTGCCGACCGGTACACGGACTTTGTCTATCAGGCACTCACCAAAGACCAAGCCCTGAAAAACATCTTGCTGGGCACTGTCGTAGGGCAGTTTACACTCGAGGAATACCGTTTTTACAACGCCAACCGTCAGGAAATTGCCAAGCGGCTGATGAAATTTATGGCCAAACGAATTGCGGAAAATTAATCTAACACGAAGCAGACCATGACAGACGACAAAATTGACCTGAACAAACTTTCCACCCTTCCGCCTGACGATGTGAAAGAAAAAGAGATTCGCGAAAAAACCGTGGAGTTGCTGCAACAACTCAAAGACTTTCAGGCAAAACTCTATGCACAGGCCAAGTATGCCGTACTGGTGATTATTCAGGGCATGGATGCTTCGGGCAAAGACGGGGCTGTAAAGAATGTGTTTTCAGGTGTCAATCCGGCGGGCTGCCGTGTGAAATCGTTCAAAGTACCTACCGAAGAGGAGCAAAAACATGACTTCCTGTGGCGGGTGCATCGCGAGTGCCCCGAAAAAGGTATGATTCAGATTTTCAACCGCTCCCACTACGAGAATATACTGGTGCCTTCGGTTTACAAATTGTTGGATAAGGACGTTATCAAAAAGCGATTTGGCGCTATCAATGCCTTTGAAAAACTGCTCAAAGACCATGATACCATTATCTTCAAATTCTATTTGCATGTATCGGAAAAAGAGCAGCTCGAGCGCATCAACGAGCGACTCACCGACCCCATGAAGCGCTGGAAATACCAAGAAGAGGATATTGTGGAAACGCGCCATAGAGAAGAATACATGCGCATTTACGAAAAAATTTTTAGGGACTGCAACGAAGTGCCGTGGACAATTGTGCCAAGCGATAAAAACTGGTACAAAAACTACTGCATCCTCCACACTATTGTCAAAGAATTAAGCCGCTACGACATCCGCTATCCGCATGAATATTAAACGCTAATTATTTGCTAAATATTTGATAGCCATTGAGTTGCAAACAAAAAGCCAATTGTTCGCGAACTCCTTTAAAAAAAACACCGTAAAAAATTAAACTTTTCAAATATTCAACCTGCATTTACCCATCCCTGCCAGCGGCTGAAAAACCTGTCAGATAATGATAGAAAATAACTTTTTAGCCGTCGTTAGACGCCAATAGCAGTGAAATAAAAATATAACTTTTCCAATAGTTGCCAAACAATGCGCGTTTGAAGTAAGGTAATTGAGTTTGCTCAAATGCTGATGTCAACCGAATTGGCGTTGAGGCGTTTTTTCATGCGAAAAGCGATACGAGTTCGCACTTTTTTTCGTAGTATTACGGATAGTTCACCACATTAACCATTGTCATAACAATAATAACGTCTCACCAACTCATTTGAGCAATATGAAATACGATGCCATTACCCTTTCTATCCTTTGGTCGCGGCTGCTGGCGATTGTGGACGAAGCCGGAACAACACTGCAACGCACGGCATTTTCTACCGTAACGCGCGAAAGCAACGACTTTGCCGTGGTGCTGATGAACCGTCGCGGGCAGTCGGTGGCGCAGTCCAGCATCAGCGTGCCGTCATTTTTGGGTGTATTGCCCATGCTCACGCAGGCGCTGCTGAAAGACTATTTCCCTACGGAAAGTTGGCAAGAAGGCGATGTGGTGATGACCAACGACCCTTGGCTGTGTGCAGGGCACAAGCCCGACATCGGCTTGGTGTCGCCTATTTTCAGAAAAGGCAAACTCATCGGCTTCATCGGAACGATTGCGCACTCGCCCGACATGGGCGGCAGCCTCTGGGGGGCAGGCGCACGCGACCTCTACGAAGAAGGACTAATGGTGCCGCCTACCAAACTTTACGAAGCCGGCAAACCCAACGAAACGCTTTTCCGCCTGATAGAATCCAACGTGCGGGCTGCTCGCCAAACGCTGGGCGACATCCGTGCGCAGGTGGCAGCCAACGACCAAGGCATCCGCTCGCTGCAACGGCTCATGGATGAAATGGACATGGAAGACATAGAAGCCCTCTCCGACCAAATCATTGAGGCAACCGAAAAAGCCATGCGCGAAGCCATTGCCAAAGCCCCCGACGGAACTTACCGCTATTCCTACGATGCCGACGGCGACGGCTTGGATGAACCCGTGCGTATTGAGTGTGCTATTACCATCAAAGGCGATGAAATTTCGGTGGACTACACGGGCACTTCCGGTGCGCACTCGCTGGGTATCAATGCCGTGCAAAACTACACTTACGCCTACACTGCCTACCCGATTAAATGTACGTTCAGCCCCGATGTGCCTAACAACGAAGGGGCTTTCCGTGCCATCAAGGTAAGCGCTCCGAAAGGTTCGCTGTTGAATGCGCAAAAGCCCGTGCCGCTGGGGGCGCGTAACATTACGGGTAATATCCTTTTTGCGCCCGTGTTCGGCGCACTTTCGCAAGCCGTGCCCATGCAGGTACAAGCGGACTGCGGCAGTGCCTGCTGGTGTATCGTGCTCAACGGGCAACACACCGACCGCAAAAAGCCCGATGCAACATTTGTGGAGTATTTCTTCCTGAACGGCGGCTACGGCGCACGCCCCGATGCTGACGGGCCACACGTGTTGAGTTTTCCGACCAACGTGGCCAACGTACCGATTGAGGTATTGGAAAACGATGCGCCCGTATTGGTAACGGAAAAATCGCTGCGCCCCGGTACAGGCGGTGCAGGCAAATATCGCGGCGGGCTGGGGCAGCGTTTCAGTTTCAAAATGATTGGCAAAGAGCCGATTAACATTTCCATCCTGACCGAAAAAACCAAGACCGTACCGCACGGACTTTGCGGCGGAAGAAACGGCGGCGGCGGCAGCATCCGCATTGTGCCCGAGCGATTCGTACCTCCCAAAGGACTGACCAAACTCTACCCGGGCGATGAACTGATTTTAGACCTGCCCGGCGGCGGCGGCTTTGGCGACCCTGCCGAACGCGATGCAGAGGCCATCGCACGTGATAAGGCACTGGGATATGTGTAAAAAACACATCTTTTTAGAATTGTATTTTTCCGATATGGATGTATTCGCAGGGATACATCTGCATAATTTATACACAAACACGACAGGTCTTAGCGACCTGTCGTGTTTAAACAACTGTTTTTCAGCAGTTCAAGGCGAATTATTTCGCTATCCATTTGATAATCAGTGTGTTTTGCGCGAAAAAATCAAAATGACGCATTAGCACAAAGATGTATGTTTGCAAATTGTATTTTTCCCATGTAGGTATATTTGTAGGGACAAGGCATGCCTTGTCCCTACAGGTTTTGCATGAATTATTGCGCAAAACCGAATTTAATCAAATTTAATTTTTCCAAGATTATGCCGCAAAATTCACGTTAACAACCAAACAACTCGCGTTCAAACCCGAAGTTCGGATTCAACAGTTTATATTTTCACCCCCATTACCAAAATATCATCCAGTTGCGGGTGCGAGCCCATCCACTCTTCCAAATAGTTGGCGAGCAGTGTTTTCTGTGTCTCGGCGGGCTGCCTGTGCATGCTGAAAAGGAGTTGCTTAAATGCACGCGCCGTCAATTTGGTATTGTTTTCGCCGCCGAACTGGTCTTTGTAGCCATCGGTGAAGAGGTAGAAGGTTGTAGGCGTTTCGGTAGTAATGATATGACGGGTAAAAATGCGGTCTTGCTCGCGCTGCAAACCGCCAATCGGTACATTATCGCCCTTAATTTCCAGCAGTTGGTTATGCTGGCAGTAAACAATGGAGGTTCTGGCACCCGAAAAAGTCAGCTTTCTGCCTGTTTCATCAATCACGCACAGGGCAATGTCCATGCCGTCACGGTTTTGGGTAATTTCCTGCTTCAATGCCTGACGGATGCGCTGGTGCATCAGGTTTAATATCTGGTCGGGTTCGGTAATGCCTTTTTCATTGACAATTTCGTTCAGAATATCAATACCTATCATGCTCATAAATGCCCCCGGCACGCCGTGCCCAGTACAATCTACCGCTGCGAGCAATACTTTACCGTCCTTTTCCTGCAACCAATAGAAGTCGCCACTGACAATATCGCGAGGGCGAAAGAACACAAAAGAGTCGGGCAGACAGCGGCTGATTTCTGCCAAATCGGGCAGCATAGCACTCTGGATTCGGCTGGCATAGTTAAGGCTGGCCGTTATTTTTTCGTTGTTTTTCTGGATGCTTTCGCGCTGGCGGGCAATTTCACTGAAAGCATTGGCATTTTCTAACGCAATGGCTACGTAAATGGCAAGGTTGCGCAGCAGGTTCAGGTCATAGTCGTTGTAGGCATGAGCCTGAAAACTTTGCACCGTCAAAATGCCAATCATGGCGTTTTTGGTACGCAAGGGAATATAGACAAGCGACTGCGGATGTGCGCCCGATTCGGGAAGGTCTGCCATTGGGTATTGAGCGGCCTCTTGCTCCCAATGATTGATGACAAGTTCGCGCTCATTTTTGACTGCATAAACGGCAAGGCTTTGCGGGTTATCGAGCGAATAACTGAAAGTGGGCAGGCGCTCGTTGTTTTCAATCACTCCCACAAACTCGAGCGTGTTGGTTTCGGGGCGCAGAATACCGATTCCGAACGTATCGGCATCCATCAGGTCGTTTACGCGCCGGTACACCTGCTCGGCAATTTTATCGGCATCCAGATAGCTGCTGATGGTTTTACCGATTTCGCTCAGTCGTTTCACGTCGTCAAAGGCATCTTCCAATTCGTGCTTTTGCCGTTCTATTTCTTCTTTTTGTGCCAAAACCTCCGCTGTTCGCTCCTGCACGGTGTCTTCCATGCTTTCATAGAGCAAGGCATTGTCAAGTGCGATGGTCGTATAAACGCCCATGTTGCGAATGATGCTGAGTTGCACCTCGTTAAAGGCATCCTGTTGCGGGCTTTGAATCACCAATACGCCAAGCGGTTTTTCTTTTGCCGTCATCAACAAGCCGATGACCGTTTGCGGATTTTCTTCGGCAAAGAATGGCACGAGCGATTGCGTGTTTTCAGTCGGCCATTGGCTGCTGATGATTTTTTGCTGATGCAGGAAAATATGCACCGCCACGTGTGCCGTGTCCGTATCGAGGTTGAGTTTGATACCCTCAACCCACGCGCCGTTGTGATACCCTCTGGCAATCAAGCGATTGTAGCGGTCGGCAATGCAGACTATAAGGGTCGGTAGTACCATTTCGGTGCTCAGTTCTTCATAAAGCACGCGGATGAGTTCTTCCACATCCAATACCGCACTGATTCGCTGCCCCATTTTCCGAAGGGTAATCAGGCGGGTGTTGGAGGCTTGCAGTGCTTCCTTTTGATGCTCTACCTCATCGGTGCGCTTGTAAAACATTTGCAACAGGTAGGCAAAGTTTTTGGAAAGTTGCCCTACTTCATCGTTGGTTTCTGCCTGAAAAAACTGTTTGCTGCGGTCAAAGTTGCTGTCTACTACTTCACGGATGGCATTGGAAAGCGAACGTAAGGGGCGGCTGATGCTGCGCATCAGGAAGAATCCGAGTGAAAACATTAACCCCAGCAACAAGGCAAACAACACAAGTTGAGTAATGCGCAAATTATTGCTCATGGCCTGCGCACGGGCTTCTATGATGCTGTCAATGGCGGCGATACGTTCTTCTATGCGGGCCGAAATCAGCATGAGTTCATTCTGCAACCCACCTTGCCCGGGCGCACCGATAATCTGCTGATTTTCAACAAGTTTATCTAAACTTTTGCGGTACTGCTCCAATGAACTGACCACAAACTCGCGCCCGACGGGTTCGCGGATGGTCTTAATGGCATTGGCTTCCAGCGAGTCGGCAAGTACTTTGATGCGACCAACGTAGGCAGGGTTTTTTTGTATGAGAAATTCCTTTTCCAACTTTCTGATATTGGCAATCAGCAGTTCGTTGAGGTCATAACCCGAGTTTACTACGCGGTTGATGGCGGCCTGTATCTCTCCTTCAAGTCCAAAGTTTTTGAACCCGCGTTTTTTCTGCATCATAACCAAACTGTCAAAAACCGCGCGGAACAGGTCTATGTCGGTGGTGATGCTGTCCAATGCAACATCTACGGCTGCATCTTTCAGCATCGGGTTTTGCCTCAAACCTGCCAAATTTTCTTTGATTTCGTCCAAAACCGCGCTATGCTGGGCTACGAGGGCACTGTTTCCCGTTTCGTAGAAAGCAGGATTAATGGTTTCAATAATGTAAAAGTCTTTTTCCAATTTGGCTGCCCGTTCTACTTTCAGGTTCATTTGGCGGAGTACATCGGTAAGCTGGCGCACGCGTCGTTGGCGCGCATCAAACCAAAACATGACCAGCACCATCAGCAGGGTAATAGAAGCGAATATACCCAGAGACAGCCACAGCCGAAAGCGAATCGTAGTGTGTGCAAGCAGCATTATATTATTGCAGAACTTGGATTATTTGGCATTATTACTATTACCGGCAGGGATGAATCCTTTGTGAACAACAGCCTTTTGTCCTAAGGGAGAAAGTGCAAAATTCATAAAACCCTTCACTTTATCCTCCTGACTTTTCAGGTAATACAAATACAGCGGGCGGATGAGCGGATAGGTTTTATTTAGGGCTGTTTTGAAAGACGGCAGCACAAAATTGCCTCCGTTTCCGGCAGATACGGCAATGGGCTTTACGATTTCCTCCAAATAACCGATACCCACAAAGCCGATAGCGCCCGTGTGTTGGCTTACTGCCTGAATAACGGCAGAAGTGCCGGAACAAACTTTTGCCTGATTTGGAAACGGTTTTTTGTTGGTGATGATGTCCTTTACAAACTCGTTCGTACCTGATGCCGCCTCACGGATAATCACCAGAATGGGGCGGTCGTCGCCGCCTACCTGTTTCCAGTTGGTAATTTCGCCGCTGAAAATACCCGCCAGTTGGGTTTGGGTCAATCGGCTTACTTTGTTGTCGGGATGCACGATAAAAGACAACGCGTCATATGCAATAATCACCTCCGAATAGGGCTTTCCCTTAGAAGTAAAATTATTTTTTTCGTTGGTATGCAAACTGCGTGAGGCCATGGCTACATCGGCTTTCCCTTCCAGCAGAGCGCTGATGCCCGCATTACTCCCCCCTCCTTCGGAAGCCACGCCTTTGCCGTATAAGTCGGTAATTTCGTGTACCAGCGGGTACATGGTATCACTGCCTTTAATTTTAACGGTTTGAGCAAGAGCCGTTCCTGCCATCCAGCACCCGCAAATAATACCAATCAGATAGTTGCGCTTTACCATAGTCTTAAAAGTCTTGCCGTTTCAATTCAACCGCAAAGTACTTTCAAAAAAACCGCTGACGATGCGATTTGTCTGCAATAACTCGTGAAATTTGTGTTAAGTTCTAAAAATTCAACAGGTATGCGACAGTTTTTTGCCGTAATAGATTACAATGGTACACCTGCGCACATAGCTTTGCTTGTGCTGCGCGTCGGCTTCGGCTTGCTGATGCTGCCACACGGGCTTGCCAAATGGCAGCGGCTCAGTGCCGGCGAAACGAGCTTCGCCGACCCGATTGGCATCGGAGAGTATCCTTCGCTGCTGCTGGCCGTTTTTGCAGAAGTTATTTGCTCGGTATTGCTAACGCTGGGGCTGCTGCATCGGCTTGCATTGCTGCCACTCATCATTCTGACGGCCGTAGCGGCGTTTATTGTTCATGCCCAAGACGCATTAGACGTAAAAGAGCACGCACTGCTGTATCTTTTTGCCTACCTGCCCATGTGGTGGTTGGGTGCGGGCAAATACTCATTGGATGCGCTCCTGTTTGGCCTGCGGAAAATGTAGTTTCAGAGCATCAACTCATTTTCAACGCTTTGGTATATCCCATAATGAACTGTCGCATGGCAGAGCGGATGGCATTTTTAACTGTAAAAGTATCGCCTGTTTTTTTGGCAAGTTCCGCAGGCGGAATGCCGTGCGAGGCATCTGCAAAAGTGCCCATTGCACCGCAAGGCTGCACGGTTACAGTGGGTAAATTGGCCGAAACACTCACTTTGAGGCAGTCTGTTTTGGACTCACGCCACATATAGCCCATATTTTGCGAAAGCGGTATTTCCACATCTATTTGGTCGGGGGCCGGTTGCGATACTTTAACCGAGCCACTGTACACCAAATTGGACATGTTATTGCGAACGGCCTTGATGGTCAGCCCTGCCACATCGGAGTTGGGGCGGCGTTCAATGGCATAGTTGAACACAATGCCCCGACGTGTCAGGTTTTCGCTGAATACATTTTCGCCTTCGTTCATCAGCACCAAGTACAAATCATTACCTTCGGGCAATAGCCAGCGTTCAGTAGTTTGCAACGACTGTTTGAACTTCTCAATATCGGGCTTGTAGGCATTTTTATACACATCGAGCACAATTTTCCGCTTCAAGGCGGCGAGCAGTTTGGGGCGTTCTTTGGGTGGCAGCGCCGTTTTCTGGTAGGCTTCAAAGGCAGCACGACCTTCTGCCAACGACTGATAGGTAACAGCAAGAGGATTCATGTTTGAAAGTAGTTTAGCAGCATCAATTTGCACAAATTCTTGCAATCAGGCAATTAGCTGTATAATTTACAGATGATTTGAAACCGATAATCAACTTACAGGAGTGGTTTTCCTGCCTAAACCCATCCAACTCTATGCTGTTAGGACTGAATATATTTGAACTCACCCTCCCTCTGACCGACCCGATTTTGCGCTTCCTGATTATCCTCTGCATCATTCTGTTTGCGCCTATTTTGCTCAATAAAATACGCATTCCACATTTGCTGGGGCTGATTATTGCCGGGGCGCTCATCGGCCCCAACGGGCTTCATCTGATGAACAGAGACAGCAGCATTATCATCCCGGGCACAACGGGACTGCTTTATATCATGTTTTTGGCAGGCTTGGAAATAGACTTGGCAGATTTCCGAAAAAATGCTTCCAAAAGTGTTGTTTTTGGCGCTTACACGTTCATCCTACCCATGCTTTTAGGTACGCTCGGCGGACTGTACCTGATGGGCTTTTCGCTGCCAACGTCGGTTTTGCTGGCCAGCATGTTCGCATCGCATACCCTGCTTGCCTATCCTTTGGTGAGCAAACTTGGCGTTGCCAAAAACCGCGCTGCCACTATCACTGTCGGAGGTACGGTAATTACCGACACGCTCGCACTCCTTGTGCTGGCCATTATTGTGGGTATGACTAACGGCGCAATGGGTTGGCAATTCTGGGTAAAGCTATCGATTTCTATTATTGTTTTCGGTGCAGTGGTATTGGTCGGATTCCCTATCATCGGCCGATGGTTTTTCAAGCGTTTCGAGGAAAATATTTCGCAGTACATTTTCGTACTTGTGATGATGTATTTAGGGGCGGTTTTGGCAGAACTTGCCGGCATCGAGGGCATTATCGGGGCTTTTTTGGCAGGTTTGGCACTCAACAGATTAGTGCCGCACACCTCCCCCCTGATGAATCGCATAGAGTTTGTGGGTAATGCGATTTTTATCCCCTTTTTCTTGATTGGCGTAGGGATGCTCATTGACTTTCGCGCCTTTATTAAAGACTGGGAAACCATCAAAGTAGCCGTGTTTATGACCGTTACTGCCAATGTAGCCAAGTATGCGGCCGCATGGCTCACACAGCAGACTTTCCGATTCAACTTAGACGAGCGCCGACTGATTTTCGGGTTGAGCAACGCACAGGCAGCCGCAACGCTGGCAGCGGTTTTGGTAGGCTACAATATTGTTTTGGGACAAACCGAAACGGGAGAGCCCATCCGCCTGTTGAGCGATGCGGTTTTGAACGGCACCATTCTGATGATTCTTGTAACCTGTACGGTTGCCTCATTTGTGGCGCAAAAAGGCGCTAAAAACATCGCCCTGCAAGAGCAAAGCGAAGGCAGCAACGAAACTTCCGAAGAACCGCAGGAGCGCATCCTCATCCCGTTGCGCAATCCCGAAACAACCGAAGAACTGGTGCAACTCAGTCTGGCTATCAAATCCAAAAACAATCAGCGCGGCCTTTATGCGCTAACGGTTATCAACAGCTTGGAAGCCGATGAGGCTGCCGAAAGAAATGCCCGCAAAGTATTAGAAAAAGCAGCTACCGTGGCGGCAGCTACCGACACCTACATGAACCAACTGCTGCGCTACGACCAAAACGTATCCAGCGGCATTGCAGGCATCGTCCGCGAACATAAAATTACCGATATGGTATTGGGGCTGCACCAGAAACAAGCCCTTTCCGACAGCTTTTTGGGCACGCTTACTGAGGGGATTTTGGCCAAAAACAATGTTACAACCCTGATTTGCAAGACCGTACAACCATCGGCAACCATCCGACGTTACTTGGTCATCATTCCTGAAAAAGCAGAGGAAGAAATCGGGTTTACTTTATGGCTCAACCGCATCCGCAGCTTAGGAAAAAATACGGGAGCCAAACTGATTTTCTACGGCTCTCCGGAAGTGCTCCAATATGCCCGCGATATGCAGCGACAGCAAATGATAGATTGCGACTTCGCAACCTTTACCGATTGGGAAGATTTCCTGATTCTTTCCCGCGATATGAAGCCCGATGACGGTATGATAATCGTAATGAGCCGCAAAGACCACCCCTCATACAACAGCAGCATGGATAAAATCCCTCACTATCTGAACAAGTATTTTGAACAGCATAATTTTATCCTTGTGTTTCCTGTGCAGTCGGGGGTGCAAGAGATAGGCGATACCAACACTACTTATCCTATTGTTTCTACCAAACCGATAGAAAAAATAGACGAACTTAGCAAAAGTATTCGGGAACTATTCAGAAAAAAACGACACAAATAATGAAGTTGCAAAAGCGCAAATGGCTGCTACCGATATTGGGGGGTTTTTCGGGGCTGATTATCTGGCAATGGGAGTTGCTGCAATACGGGCTGATGCAGGCACGGGGGCAGTTGAAAATTTTGTGGGAAGCACGCCCCATTGAAGAAGTGCTTACCGACACAAATTTCCCCGATTCGCTGAAACAAAAGCTGCAACTCATTCAGGAAATCCGCCGCTTTGCCGAAGACAGCATCGGCCTGAATCCTTCCAAAAATTACACAACTTTCTACGACCAACACGGGAAGCCTGTTTTGTGGGTATTAACCGCCTGCCCACCCTATGAGTTGAAAGCCTACGAGTGGCGATTTCCGCTGTTAGGCAGTTTTTCTTACAAAGGTTTTTTTGAGTTGCCCAAGGCCGAAGCCGAAGAACGGCGCATGAAAGCACAAGGCTACGATACGGACATCGGTGAAGTGCTGGGCTGGAGCACACTCGGTTGGTTCAAAGACCCTGTTCTGTCTAACTTTCTGAGGCGCAGCCCCGGCCATTTGGCAGACCTGATTATCCACGAACTGACGCACGGCACCCTGTATGTACCTGATAATGTGGACTATAACGAAAATTTGGCCAACTTTGTCGGCTATCAGGGGGCGTTAATGTTTTTGCGCCACAAATACGGCGAAAACTCGCCCGAACTGCAACAATACGTCCACAGCATGAGCGATAAAAAGCGATTTATCCGCTTTGTTTTACAGGCTGCACAAAGTTTGGATTCGCTCTACGGCAGTTTCCCGACCGATATGGCCGACAGTAAAAAAGCCGCCGCCAAGCAACAGCACATCGAGCGAATTGTACATGCTTTGGATACCGTGCGTTTTGCATCAGACCGCTACCGTGATTATTTTACGGACTTTACGCCCAACAATACCTTTTTCATGGAGTTTATCCGCTACAATGAGCAGCAAAACGCTTTTGAAGAAGAGTTTTACCAAAAGTTTGGCGGCGATTTTAAAAAATACTGGGCGCACCTGAAAGCAACTTACCCTTCACTATGAAACATCCTGAGGTTCAACTGATTGTATCGTCTGATGGTTCGCATACACTCTACCGCCCCGATATCGGCGAGTTTTACCATTCCCGCTACGGTGCTTTGGGCGAATCGCGGCAGGTGTACGTGCGCTACGGACTGGAAGAAGCTATCAACAGGCAGGCACTGCGGCAGGTGCGGGTGCTGGAACTCGGCTTCGGCACAGGGCTGAACATGCTGGCAGTCATTGAATTTTTGCTGCAACACCCTGAAATTGAGGTTATTTACACCACATTAGAGCCACTGCCACTGGCACAGGATATATTGGCGCAGTTGAACTACACCGAGCAACTCCCCGATGCAGTGGCTGCTTATTTTGATAAAATTCATGCCACGCCATGGGAAACCCCGCAGCCGATTTTACCCAATTTGCAACTCATCAAATCGGAGAAAGGCTGGCAGGAAGCTACATTTGCCGAGGGTAGTTTTGATGTGATTTTCTACGATGCCTTTGCACCTGAAAAACAGCCCGAGCTGTGGGAGCAACCCAATTTTGAGTTGGCTTTCCGATGGCTTGCCAATGGCGGCATCCTGACAACCTACTGTTCTAAATCAGCCGTGATTCGCACCCTGAAAGCCATTGGTTTTCAGGTAGAAAAACTATCGGGAAGGCCATTCAAGCGCGAAGTTACGCGAGCAGTGAAAAGTGCGCATACACAAACCTGACAGTATTAGTAACCCATCAGGTTTAAATACCTGTTTTTCATGGATTTACACAAAGCATTTTTGCAAACCACTTGTGCTTTCGTATAGCTAAATCTATCTTGGCAAGAACACAGATAAACATGGATTTGATGTTGATGTGAGAAAAATTAAAATCAGATCAACCCTCGTTCCGAAAAAAAATTGAAAATGATTGAACTAATTTCATAAAACCACAAAAAACAATGCTCAAAGACAGATTTTTACTGAACGGCAAAGTCGCCGTTATTACAGGCGCCAGCAAAGGCATCGGCGAGGCTATGGCGGAAATTATGGCAGAAGCCGGTGCAAAGGTCGTTGTCAGCAGCCGCAAGCAAGAGGCCGTAGATGAGGTAGCCAACGCACTGAAAGCCAAAGGTTACGAAGCCATAGGCGTGGCCTGCAACGTAGGCGATGCCGCACAAAGACAGCAACTGATAGAAAAAACAATGGAAGCCTTTGGCGGCATAGATATTCTGGTAAACAATGCGGCAACGAACCCCGTATTCGGCCCCGTAGTGAATACCGACAGTGCCGCTTTTGACAAAATTATGGATATCAACGTAAAAGCACCTTTCGAGCTGGGCAAAATGGTGTTGCCCATTATGCAACAGCGCGGCGGCGGCTCTATCATCAACATCAGCAGCATTGGCGGGCTAACCCCCGAGCCGGGCTTGGGCATTTACAGCGTGAGCAAATCCGCCCTGATTATGCTCACCAAAGTAATGGCCAAAGAATGGGGCAGAGCAGGTGTACGCGCCAATGTGATTTGTCCGGGGCTGATTCAAACCAAATTCAGCGAAGCCCTTTGGAAAAACGAGGAAATGTTAAGCAAATCCATTAAACACCTGCCCATTCAGCGCATCGGGCAACCCGAAGACCTCGCCGGCATTGCGCTGTATCTGGCCTCAGAAGCCGGCGCTTATACCACAGGAGCCGTATTTTCGGTAGATGGCGGCTATGTTTGCTAATAAAACAATCAGAGTTGAAATTTTTGCATAACATCTGTTTTTTGCAGCAAAGATTAACCGTACATTGTCGCAGTCGGAGGGTTTTGTAATAGAGTTGCACCCTCCGATTGTTTTTTTGCAAATTAAAACCAACTGATTATCAGCTAATTTTAATGCCGTTTATCACGCTGCATGTTTTTTTATCGTTTGCTATACTAATAAATTGTTAACTAATAACACGCACAACATCATTCTTTTGCGTAATTTAACGGCGCATTTATTCACCAAATAAAACAAATCAGACAATGAAGCAACTATTCAAGCTAAGTTGCTTTGTGCTGTTGTCGCTGTTTTCCGTAACAGCGTACGCACAAAGAACAGTATCGGGTAAAGTGTCTTCCGGGGAAGACAACAGCCCACTTCCGGGCGTATCGGTGGTTGTGAAAGGTACCAGCACAGGTACTACAACCGATGTGGATGGAAATTATCGGATTAACGTGCCGGAAAATGCTACGCTGGTTTTCAGCTATGTAGGATTTCTGAAACAAGAAGCCGAAGTTGGCAGCCGCAGTGTGATTGATATCGTTCTGCAACCTGACAACAAAGTATTGAACGAAGTGGTTGTAACCGGTTACGGTGTGCAAACCAAACGCGAACTGACAGGTTCTATTGCCAAAGTAAGCGGCGACCAAATCTTAAACATGCCCGTTCAGTCTTTTGAACAAGCGCTGCAAGGCCGTGCGGCAGGTGTAAACATTACTACCCCTAACGGTGTATTGGGCAACACTCCTATCATCCGCATACGCGGTACAAACTCCATTACTTCCGGTGCCGACCCACTGATTGTAATTGACGGTATGCCCATCGTATCGGGTAACACCAGCAGCTCTGCCAACGCCGGTAACAACGCGCTTGCGTCTATCAACAACGCCGACATTGAGTCGTTCGAGGTGTTAAAAGACGCAGCAGCCACAGCTATCTACGGTTCGCGTGCTGCCAACGGCGTTATCTTGATTACTACCAAATCGGGTAAAAAAGGTAAGGCTCAGGTAAATTATGATTCATGGGTAGGCTGGACAGAAACATTCCGCCGTTTCAACGTACTGAATGCCGACCAGTACATTGAGATTAAGAACGAAGGCTATCGCAACAACCCTATTCATGCAGGCGTAACCGAAGTAGCTCGTCCGTTCATCGGCCCTGATGGTCAGCCTGTAAGCACCAACTGGTATGACGTGGTTTTCCGTACAGGTTTCCAGCATAACCATACCGTATCCATTAACGGTGCAACCGACAAAACTTCTTACTTCTTCTCTGTCGGTTTCTCCGACCAAGAAGGTATGCTGCGTGCCAACAACTTCCAGCGCACCACTGCCCGTATGAACATCAACCATCAGGCAACCAAGTGGATGAGCGTTGGCGGTAACGTACAGTACACCAACACAGTAACCAACAGCCCTCAAACCGGTTTGTTTGGCGCATTTGCTACCAACGGTTTAGGTCGTCTGCCTATTGTATTGGCTCCTAACATTCCTGTACGCAACCCCGACGGCACACCGGCCATTGATGCACCTAACAACCGTGCAACCACCGGCAATAACTTCCCTAATGCCGTAGGCTTTAACTGGCCTAACCCGTTATACGATTTGGAGCAAAATATTTCACGCTCTGCCACCGACCGTATTCTGGGTAACTTCTTTGTTGAAGTAAGACCAGTGAAAGGTCTGAGCCTGCGTACGGTTTACGGTATTGACCGCCAAAACGTAGAAGACAACACGTTCCGCACACGCATCCACGGCGACGGTTTCCCATTGGGCACGGCTTTCAATACCTACCAGCGCAACTTGCAGTGGAACTGGCAAAATATTGCTACTTATAACAAAACATTTGCCGACAACCACAACCTGACCTTACTGGCAGCAACCGAAGTACAGAAGTTTAATTTGGACGGTTGGGGCGGTTCTCGCCAAGGTGTAGCGGATGACTTCTTCACCAGCTATCAAGGTAACTTTACTACCAACAACCCTCCGGTAGGTAACATTCAAACAGAAAACGGTTTGATTTCTTACTTCGGCCGTGTAAACTACAGCTTCAAAGACAAGTACCTGTTTAGCGCTACTATTCGCCGCGACGGCTACTCTGCTCTTTCAGCTACTAACAAGTTCGGTACATTCGGAGCGGTTTCAGGCGGCTGGCGCTTGTCTGAAGAGGACTTCTTCAAAAACCTGAATCTGGAATTTATCAGCGACTTTAAACTGCGCGGCAGCTACGGTACAACCGGTAACACCAACATTCCTAACTTCGGTTCTCTGAACTTCTTTGGTTCCGGTCTGTACGGCGATTTGGCTACATGGGTTTACACACAAGCAGGTAACCCGAACCTGAAATGGGAATCAAGCAAGAAAACTGACGTTGGTTTTGATGCGGCATTCTTCAACAACCGCCTGACCATGGAGTTTGCTTACTACCTGAACAACATTTCAGATTTGATTATCGGCAACCCTCAGCCTCCTTCAAAAGGTATCCCGGGCAACTCTATCCTGACCAACATTGGCTCTATGCGCAACCAAGGTATTGAGGTTACTATCAACACTGTCAATATTGACAAAGGCGGCTTCAAATGGACAACCTCATTTAACCTGACTACTAACGAAAACAAAGTGCTTGCCCTGAATCAGGACAATGCCGATATCCAATTTACTACAGGTGGTTTGGAACTGACCAGCATTGCACGTGTAGGCTATCCCGTGGGCAGCATCTTTGCAGTACCTTGGGAAGGTGTAAACCCTGAAAACGGCCGCGCAATGTTCCGTCTGGCAAGTGGCCGCGTAGTACAATATAACCACGCTGCTCCTGCCGCTTCTCGTTGGACATTCGTAGATAACGGTCAGAATGCCCCTGCACCTACTGCTACAGACCGTATCATTGCCGGCAATACAAACCCTCGTTTCTTTGGCGGTTTTGACAATACATTCCGCTACAAAGGTTTTGACTTGGGCGTGTTCTTCCAGTATGCATTTGGTTTCTACCTGTACAACGGTACTCGTGCCGGTCTGCTCGACCAACGCATGTGGAACAACAGCACCGAAGTGTTGCAGCGCTGGCGTCAGCCGGGCGACCAGACCACTGTGCCTCGCTTGGTATATACTGACAACTTCTCTAACGGTTCTGCATTTGCCATCACCCGTAACGTAGAAAAAGGCGACTTCATCCGCCTGCGCAACGTGAGCTTGGGCTACTCGCTGCCTGCTGATGTGTTGAAGAAACTTTCTCTGACTAATGCAAGGCTGTACGCACAGGTGCAAAATGCTTTTGTGATTACCAACTACACAGGTAGCGACCCCGAAGTGAGCACTAACAGCCCGGGTTTGGGAGCAACAGCTACCAACATCGGCGCAGGTGTAGACCGTAACACATTCCCTCAGGCACGCACCTACTCACTGGGCGTTAACATTACCTTCTAACACTTAAACTGAAGAACACGATGAAAATCCAAAAATATTTGAAAGCATCGTTGCTGGCAGCCTTTACAACGCTGGCAGTAACCTCTTGTAATCAGGATAAAATCCTTGAACCGGTTCCATTGACCGCACTTTCCGATAAAAGTGCCTTTACAACCCCAGACCGTATAGCTGCACAATTGAACGGCCTTTATGCCAGTGTGAAATCGGGTCAGTTTTTGGGCGGCCGTATGCTGGTATATATGGATGTGCGCGGCGAAGACTTCCAAAACCGTACCGGTAACGGTGTAACAGCGCTCTTTGCTTGGAGCTACAACCAAAACTCCGGTAACGCCGAGCCTCAAAACGCGTGGTCATCCGGCTATTTGGCTATTAACCGCATCAACGTATTCCTCAAAGGTTTGGATGACAACCCTACCGTTATTTCAACGGCACTTGCCAACCAATACCGCGGTGAAGCCCGCTTCCTGCGCGCCCTGTCTTACTACTATCTGGTAAACCTGTATGCCCGTCCGTTCCCGCTGAACAACGGTGCCAGCCCCGGTTTGCCGCTGCGTTTACAGGCAGAAGTCGGCCCTCAAAACTCCGACTTGGCTCGCAGCACCGTAGCACAGGTCTATAACCAAATTCTGGAAGACCTGAACTTTGCCGAGCAGAACGTGTTGGCCTCTCACCCTTCTGCTTTGCTGAATGTAACCCGCGCCCACCGCAATGCAGTGGTTGCTATCAAAATCCGCGTGCTGATGAGCATGGGACGCTATGCCGATGCCGTTACCGAATGTCGTAAGATTGTAGGCGGCACATCGGCTCCATTCTCTGCTCCTACGGGCGTACAGCACCGCTTAGCACCTACTTTTGCCAGCATATTCGCTCCCCCTTACACTACTTCAGAGTCTATTTTCTCATTCCCAATGACTTTGAACGATTTACCGGGTGTACAAAACGGTTTGGGTTCTTACTTTGGTGTTCCTGCACCTCCGCAAAATGCTATTGCTGACTACAACCTCGACCCTGCAGGTATTCTGAGCAATCCGGCATGGACAGCAAATGATGCACGCCGTGCAATGACTGCCGTAGCTACAGGCCGCACATTCATCACCAAGTTCCCGTTGAACCCCTACACCGACTACGTACCTATCGCCCGTTATTCTGAGGTGTTACTGAACTATGCCGAGTCATTGGTTCGCTCTACCAACTCTGTTTCTCAATTGGCCATAGACTTGCTGAATGCCGTTCGCGGTCGCTCGGCTCCGGGTGCAACTTATACCTCTTTTGCTACGCCTGCCGAATTCCTGCAAGCCTTGGCATTGGAAAAACGCATTGAGTTCCTTGGCGAAGGTCTGCGTTCGTTAGACTTGCATCGCTTGTTGCAGCCGCTGCCTGCCAAAACAGGTGTTCCCGGCTCTGTAGCGCCAACCGATGCGAACTACATCTGGCCTATTCCTGATGCAGAACTGGCAGCTAACAAGCTGATGACGCAGAACTAATTCATCACGAATAGATTGTTGTTTTGATAAAGGCTGCCCTCTTATGGCGGCCTTTATCTTTTCAGCTAATTACAAATGGCATTGGGGAGTTTAGACACAGAATTTCAGATGTAAAAATCAGCGTTTACTCGCATCATCCGCCACTCCGCACGCCTATGCCATGCGGTTTAATCTGCTCAATTGATTAAGCAAGTGAGCAATTTAAAATGACCTTTCAAATTTACCGCAAAGCCCGCTGAGTATTACGCCAATAGCCGCTGAGTGTTTTTATGATGAATTTTTTCTTTGTGTACACTGCGGTTAAACCTTTGCGCACTCCGCGGTAAAAAAGAACGCGTTAATCTGCTCAATTGATTATCTTTAATGAACCATTTAAACAACCTCATATGAAGCATGTAAAAAACTGGCTGATAGTGGCTGCCTTGATTATTGCCGGCAGTTTGCAGGCACAGCCTTTCCGTCTGAATGGCGCATGGAGAGTTACTACTACGCAAGGGTTGCCTCAGGGCGCTCAAATGATTTACCTAATGAGCGATAACTACTTCGTTTCGGCAGTATTCAATGAAAAAGACAAGCAATTTTTCGGCATCCTTGGCGGAACGTATCGCATAGAGGGCAATCAACTAACCGGCACGCTTGAATTTAACTCGGTAGATTCTACGGCGGTCGGCAGCAGCCAAACCTTTACCCTCTCACAATCTGCAGACGGTAAGACAATCTACATGGAAAGTTCTTATCAGGGGCAAACCAACAAAGAGGCATTGGAACGGATAGAATCTACCGCCACCACTCCCTTGACAGGCCTCTGGCGATTTGCAGGCCGCGTAGATGCGGAAGGCAAAGAAACTCGCTCGCAGCGCGGGCCGCGTAAAACCATCAAACTGCTGACAGGCAATTATTTTGTATGGGCTGCCATCAATACGGAAACCAAGCAGTTTTTTGGCTGCGGCGGCGGCACCTATACGGCACAAGACGGTAAGTACACCGAAAATATACAGTTTTTCAGCCGCGACAACAGCCGCGTAGGCGCAAGCCTGACTTTTGATTTTCAGTTAAAAGACAAAGACTGGCATCACAAGGGCAAAAACAGCCGCGGAGAGCCTTTATACGAAATCTGGGCGTTGGATTAGCCCCCTACGGATGCGCCTCCACCCACCATTCGCCTCCTTCAAAGTACTCTTTCTTCCAGATGGGGACAGTGGTTTTGAGCGTATCTATCACATAACGACAGGCTTCAAATGCCTCTTTGCGGTGAGGCGTAGCCACAGCTACAACCACCGCAACTTCTCCGATAGCCAATCTGCCCGTGCGGTGAACAATCGCCAACTTTTTAACAGGCCATTGTTGTTCGGCCGTGCGGGCTATTTTCTCCATCTCGCGCAGTGCCATAGGTTCATAGGCTTCATATTCCAGATGTGTAACCTGTCGGCCTTCGTTGCAGTTGCGCACCGTACCAATGAAAATATCAATCGCGCCCGCTTCGGCAGCAGCGCTGACTTCGGCAATCACTTTTTCAACCGCAATCGGAGAGTCTGTCAAAGCAATCATATTACATTGAGACAGCGCAATTTACAAAAACTCTTTGCACCGCATGAGCCTAACGGAAATACCACAGGTTGCGACGGCTGAGTTTCAGGTCTGAAAGTACGGAAGCACGTACATTGATGTCCAATGTATAGCCTGCACGCGGCCCGAAAGGAATCCAACTGACATTCATTACCCAGCAGTGCAAATCGCGGTAGATAGTAAACTGGGTAAAACTCAAGCCCTTAGCTTCAAAATCGTAGCCGGAGTTAAAGCCTATCTTCCACTTTTCGGTCATTTTCAAATCGCCGTTGAAATTGAGCGTTTGCGTTACTTGCGAGGTTTGAAAGCCCATTTTGTTGTAGGAAAGGTTGTAGCTCACGCTCAGCGTCCACGGTACGGTAAAGTCTATATACAAATTTCTGTTGCGGCTGATGTAGTCCAGTTCCTCTTGGCTGACTTTGTCCGAACGCAATTTTCGGTTGGCTTGCGGCGGTGCAAAATTTGCCGTAATGGCCAAGCTGGCATTGGTAATATTGCCTATACCATTGCCGTTTTGCCATGCATAAGTCTTGTTGCGCCGCTGCGTAACGTTCCTGATGCCCCCGATTGTATCTACGCGCAGGAGTTCATAGCCGTAAGGGTCTAAGGTAGCACTGGCGGCAACGTTGAACTTCTTAAACAGGTTTGTACGTGCCGTAAGTGCAATAGGTGCTAATTTGAAAGAATCGGCAGCCATGTTATAGCTGGTGTTCAGTCCGAAATTGTCTATCAGCGTAACCTTGTCTGCCGCTTTAGATGCCTTGGCCGCTGTTGCTTTGGCAGAAGAAGCCGATGCGGCGGCGGTGTCTTCCTTAGGCCGCAGTTTCATTTCCAGCGTATTGGTAAGTCCCAAACTAACAGAGCCCTGACGGCCGGATATCGGCTGCCCGTAGATACCATTCAGGCGACTTTGCCGCACCAAGTTGGGGTTTTGCTGATTTTCGGGCTGAATACTCAGGTTGTCAAAGAAATTGAATCGCGGGTCGCCAAAGTCAGGCTGGTAAGTAAAGCCCATATTAGGGTTAATGGTCAGGCGAATGCGGTCAATTTTTTTTGATTTGGGATAGAAGAAACCATACAAGCGGGTTTGTACCGAAGCGCCTACATTGTAGGAATAGAAGCGCGAAAAACCGCGCACCGTGTCAATCTTTACAATGTCGTTGCGTTCCAGCGTATATACATAGCGTTCGGGATACCACACCTCCGAATAGTTCCCGTTAAAACTTGTGGTAAAATATTTAAACAAAGTTACCGCCGTAGTAACGGGTATATTGTGCTGCACGCCCATTTGCGCACGCCCCAAAATATTGCTCAAATTGTCAAAATTAAAAGGCAAGAAAGAGGCAGGAATTTGATTGACCGGCTCACCTTTGTCGTTCAGATTACCGGCCACTTTGAAAGGAAACGACTGCCCCTGCCTGTTGTTGGTGATTACTGCACGCGCTTTGCCGGTATAGCTGAAGTTAAACTGACTCCAAATAGATTTACTGTCGCTTTTCTTACCCTTAAACGGATAAATGCGATTCATGCCCACGTTTGCCTCCGGAAAAACACTTACTATCCGAGTAACGATGTTTTGTTCGTGGCGCAAATTAGCCCCGAAAGTGAAAGGCGTTCCCGTAAAAGTTTTGTTGTAAGAAATGTTAGAGTTAAACGAGGATGACTGAAAATTATTCAATTGCGGGGCATTGTTCCGTCCGAACGTATTGGTACCCGCATTTACGCTGGCACTGAAACGGCTATCTCCTTTACTTTGCGGCGTATGATTCCAACTGATATTAAAATCATTGACTACATTGTTTTCAATCTGTCCGGGCACTTCGTTGATGCGTCGGTTATACTGGAAGCGGAATTGCCCGTCAAAGGCATAGCGCTTTTTGTACCGAGTAGCAGCCGTAAGCCCCCAACCGCCTTTGGTATGTATTTCGCCGAGCAGTGAAAGGTCAAAATTATCGCTCAGCACAAAGTAGAACCCGCCCTGACTCAGGAAAAAACCGCGCTCGCGCGTCTCACCGTACTGCGGCATTACAAAACCCGACGAACGTGTTTTAGGCTGCGGAAACATGCCAAAAGCAAACCCCAAAGGGGTAGGAATACGGTTGATTTCCAGATTAAACAATCCCGAAACAATCACTTTGCCGGGAATCACCTTCATTTTGCGGGCGCGAATCCCAAAATGGGGAACGGGTGCATCGCAGGTGGTGTACAGGCCGTTTTCACCGTAGGAGTTGTCGTTTTCGTCTTTCTTGACGTTTTCCAGCAAAATAAAACCTTCGCCATACTTGGTCGTTACGCCTGTAACTTTTGCCTTGCGGGTTTTGAAATTATATGCCAAACCTTTGGAGGTATAGGTCTCTCCCCGTTCCTTAAACTCGGGCAAACCCTGCTCCTTGCGCGTGGTGCTGTCTATCGTATAAGAGGCCTTAATCGTATTTTGAGGCCAGTCAATCTCAATTTTTGCCGCTTTGAGCGAAATATCGCCGTACTCAATTTTAGAATCATTATATAAATAAATCATCCGTTTGCGTACATCAAACCGGATAGAGTCTTTAGCCGTATAATTGATAGTCGTGGTAATGTCGCCTTTGGGCACAGCCCGTGCAATGGAGTCCTGCACAGTGCTTAAAGAATCGGTTGCTGCCCTTAGGTTAGCGGCAGGCGATGTGTTTTGAGCAATCACCTGTCGGCCGGGCAGCAACACTAACAACGTGCAACAAAGTACACAAGTAATTTTTAACAACTTTTTCAAAAAATTTGAGTAGTTATGACGCAATATTAGCCGCGACTTTATATTTTTACAACCGTTTGAAACCGCTCCAAAATTACTTTAACATTTGTTAGTATGAAACCCCTTATTAGCATCTCACTGCTGACTGTCAGCTTTCTTATACTTTCTTTCTCTCCCGCCAACTTTATTGCCCCTGCTTTAAGAAAGGTTGTCCTCGACATTGGGCATGGTGGCAAAGACCCGGGCACGCTGGGCGTCAGTAATACCATGGAAAAAGACGTTGCTTTCAAGGTAGCTACACAGTTAGGCAGCATCTTAGAGACACAAATGCCCGACTTAATCCGCCGCTACACACGCTACACCGATGACCTTATTCCGCTGGCAGAGCGCGCTCGGATTGCCAACAAAGAAGGTGCCGATTTGTTTATATCCATTCATGCCAATGCCTCTGCCAACCCCGCCATCATAGGAACTGAAACCTACATAGCCGGGCTGTCTTCTACCAGAGAAAGTATTGAGACAGCCATGCGCGAAAATCGGGCGATTGCACATGAAAAAAACAAAAAAGTATATCAAGACTTTAACGCGAACAGCAACATAGATTTCATCATGGCTGCTAACCGCCAAAACATTATTCGCGAAAAAAGTCTGCAAATGGCTCAATTCGTGGAGTACAATTTTGGGGCACGCACCATTAACCGCAACAGCCGCGGTGTGAAAAGCGCCGACTTTATTGTGCTTTATAAAACGGGTATGCCTTCTATTTTGGTAGAAATAGGCTATTTGAGTAACAGCGAAGAAGAAAAATACCTCAACAGCGAAGAAGGAATTTACGAAACTGCCTCCGCTCTCTATCGCGCCATCCGCGACTACAAAGAGTACATAGAAAAATAACACACTGACAATCAACTGATTAAACCCGAATGATTTTGAAAATCCTGCGGGTTTTGTCATCTTTGCCCCAAATTGAACAAAAACGTGAAATTATCAGGTGAAACCAAGGTGGGGCTGCTCGCCCTCGTTGCCGGAGTAATCCTTTATGTAGGATTTAATTACTTGAAAGGTATTGACTTCTTTGACCCTACCACTACCTACTATGTTGTTTACGACCGTGTGGACGGGCTGACCGTTTCCAATCAGGTACAAATCAATGGTATGTCGGTTGGCAGAGTAGCAGCCGTAACCATTCTGCAAGACCGCGGCAACCAATTGCTCGTAACACTTGATATTCAGGATGATATCAAGCTCGGCAAAGGCACGATAGCCCAACTTTCGGACAACGGCTTGCTTGGCGGCAAAAAAATAGACCTGCTTGTTGCCTTTACCGAGCCCAAACTCAACGAAGGCGATACGCTACTTGCCAAAAGAGAAAGCGGCATGACCGAAATGCTGATGGAAAAAGCTTCGCCCGTGATGCAAGGCTTAGACTCTACACTGGTGAATATCAATCGCTTAGTGAAAGAATATCAGGGTATGAGCGTTGAAGTTCGGAAGATTATGACCAACACAGCCGATGCTTCGGGACAAGCAAACAGCATTTTGGCCGAAAATCGGGGAAAAATAACGGAAATCACTGCCAACATCAACAAACTTACGGCGCAACTGATAGAGGCCGAAAAGTCCATTCGCCCACTGGTAGGCAAAATGAACACCTTCGCCGATTCGCTCAATGCCATGCAACTGGCAAGCACCGTAAAAAATGCGAACCGCTCGCTGGAAAGTTTGCAAAAAACCATGCAAGCCATTGAGCAGGGGCAAGGCTCACTGGGCAAATTAGTTGCCACAGACTCGCTCCATACCAACCTGAATCGCACATTGGTTAGCTTAGACAGCCTTTTTATAGACTTGAAAGCGCGCCCCAAACGCTACGTGCATTTTTCGCTATTCGGCAAGAAAGACCCCGCAGCCAAGAAGTAATTTGGCCGTATTTTCGTAACTTGCGCCGCATTTAAGTTCAACTTTTCCAATCATGGAAAGATGTTTGCAGTTATGCAAATGTCTTTCTCTTTAAACGAGTGCCAATGCAAGAAGGGAACATTATTCCAATTAACATTGAGGATGAAATGCGGGGAGCGTACATAGATTACTCTATGTCTGTTATTGTTTCCCGCGCCTTGCCCGATGTTCGCGACGGCCTGAAACCCGTTCATCGTCGTATTTTATACGCAATGGATGAATTAGGGTTAGCGCCCAACAAACCTTATAAAAAATCTGCCCGTATTGTCGGTGAAGTTTTGGGTAAGTATCACCCACACGGCGACTCTGCCGTTTACGACGCGATGGTGCGCATGGCACAGCCTTGGAGCCTTCGCTATATGATGGTGGACGGTCAGGGCAACTTTGGCTCAATGGACGGCGACAATGCAGCAGCTATGCGCTACACCGAAGCCCGTCTGCGCCGCGTGGCAGAAGAAATGCTGGCCGACATCAACAAAAATACCATTGATTTTCAGCCCAACTTCGACGATTCGCTCGAAGAACCCTCCGTACTGCCCGCTAAACTTCCCAACCTGCTTGTAAACGGTTCGTCGGGTATTGCCGTGGGTATGGCTACCAACATGGCACCCCATAACCTTGGCGAAGTAGCCGATGGCATTATTGCTTACATAGACAATCCGCAAATCAGCATTGCGGAGCTCATGCAATACATCAAAGCGCCGGACTTCCCTACGGGCGGCATTATCTACGGCTATCAGGGCGTAAAAGATGCCTTTGAAACAGGCCGCGGACGCGTAGTTATCCGCAGCGTAGCCGCTATTGAAGACCTGCCCTCCGGCCGTCAGCAAATCGTTGTTACCGAGTTGCCTTATCAGGTAAACAAGGCGCAAATGATTGAAAAAACCGCTGCCTTGGTCAATGAAAAGAAAATTGAAGGTATTGCGGCCATCCGCGACGAATCCGACCGCGAAGGCGTGCGCATTGTTTACGAACTAAAAAAAGATGCCAACGCACAGGTGGTGCTGAATACCCTTTATACGTTTACCTCTTTGCAGGTTGCTTTCAGCATCAACAATGTGGCCTTGGTAAAAGGTCGCCCCATGACCTTGAACCTCAAAGACCTCATCCGTCATTACGTGGAGCACCGCCACGAAATTGTGGTGCGCCGCACCCGTTTTGAATTGGATGAAGCCGAAAAGCGCGCCCATATTTTAGAAGGTTTGCTCAAAGCGCTGGACATGATTGATGCCATCATCAGCCACATCCGCGCCTCGGCAGATGCTGCCATTGCCAAAACAGGACTGGTAGAGCAGTTCGGATTCAGTGAAGTTCAGGCACAAGCCATCTTGGATATGCGCCTGCAACGCCTCACGGGATTGGAGCGCGAAAAACTGCAAAACGAGTACACAGAACTGATGGCAACCATCGAGCGCTTGCGCAACATCTTGGCAGACGAGCGCCTGCGTATGACCATCATTCAGGACGAACTGCGCGAGTTGAAAGACAAGTACGGCGATGCACGCCGCACTGCCATTGTTCACAGTGCCGACGATATCAACATAGAAGACATGATTGCCGATGATGAAATGGTGATTACCATTTCACATCAGGGCTATATCAAGCGCACACCGCTTTCCGAATACCGCACGCAAAGCCGTGGGGGAGTAGGCTCACGCGGTGCCGGCAGCAAAGAAGACGACTTCACCGAGCAATTATTCATTGCCAACATGCACAGCTACGTGCTGTTCTTTACCAACAAAGGCCGCCTCTACTGGCTGAAAGTGTATGAAATTCCCGAAGGCAGCAAAACCGCCAAAGGCCGCCCGATTCAAAACCTGATTCAGATAGAACAGGACGAAAAAGTGCGCACCGCACTGAAAGTCCGCAACCTGAACGACCCCGAGTACATCAACAACACCTACATTGTGATGTGCACCGAACAGGGCATCATTAAAAAAACCGCATTGGAAGCCTTTTCACGCCCTCGCGCCGCAGGTATCTATGCCATTACCATCAATGAAGGCGACAACTTGTTAGATGTTCGCCTGACAAGCGGTAATGACGATATCGTAATTGCCGTGCGCTCAGGAAGAGCCGTGCGATTCAACGAAAGCCGCGTGCGCCCGATGGGCAGAACTGCCGCAGGCGTTACGGGCATTAGCTTTGACGAAGCCAACGATAAGGTAATCGGGATGATTGCCATCAGCCGCCCCGACAGCCAAATTTTGGTAGTATCGGAAAAAGGCTATGGCAAACGCTCACCCGTGGAAGACTACCGCATCACCAACCGCGGCGGAAAAGGTGTAAAAACCATGAACATTACCGAAAAAACCGGCGCACTGGTAAGTATTCAGGAGGTAGTGGACTCCGACCAACTGATGATTATCAACAAGTCGGGCATTACCATCCGTATTTCGGTAGATGAACTGCGCGTGATGGGCAGAGCTACACAGGGCGTAAAACTGATTCGCCTCAATGAAGACGATGAGATTTCATCCATTGCCAAAATAGAAGGCATTGGCGAAGATGCCGGCACCGCTAACGAAGATGCCGCTGCAACGGAAAGCAATGCAACCATTACCGACTAAGCATTTAACTGATTTTTAACTTAATACGATTGACAATGAAAAAGTTGTTACTTGCCGTAAGTTTCGCGGCGATTGCCTACTGTGGGTATGCACAGAAAGAAGACAAAGAGGTAACTGCTCGTGCCAAAGAGGCCTACAAAGCAGCCGAAGGCGCATTTAAGAAAAAAGATTTCGCTACAGCCGCTGCCGAGGTAGATAAGTCTTTTGAGTCTGAAAAATACAAAACCGACCCTAAGGCATGGATGTTCCGCGGCGATGTGTATGCTGAACTGGCAGTTGCCGACAGTGCCTCCACAGATAATGAAACTGCCAACAAACGCGTTGCGACTATTTATGAGTCTTACGCCAAAGCCATTGAGCTGAACAAAAACTACGAACTGCTCTACATTCAGCCAAAGGTACAAAACCTTTATGCCAAGTATTTCAACTGGGGTGTAGCCGCTTATCAGAACGACAACGACTTTGACAAAGCAGCAGCCGACTTCGAGCGCGCGCACATGCTCCGCCCTACCGATACTACTTCCGTATTTTTTGCGCTGGTAGCTACTTCGCAGAAAAACAAAAAGGATTACAACAAAATCGAAGAATTGGCACAAAGATGTATTAAACTGGGCGTAAAAGACGTATCCGTTTACTACGCACTGCTCGACAAATACATTGCCGTAGAGCAAAATTACGACAAAGCACTTGCCTTACTGGCAGAAGCCCGTGCCAAAAACCCTTCGGACAAAAACCTGATGTTCCAGCAAATTCAGGTATATATCAAAACCGGTAAGGAAAAAGAAGCCATTGCCGACTTGGAAAAAGCATTGGAAACCACTACCGACCCCAAAGAGCGTTTCCCTATTGCTTTAAACTTGGGCATTCTGCATGAAAATGCCAAAAATATGGAAGCTGCCGAAAAAGCTTACAAAGAAGCCTACGCATTGCAACCCGACAATGATGACGCTATTTACAGCTTAGGTGCTTTCTACTACAACAAAGGCGCTGCCATCAAGAAAGAAGCCGACAACATGGATATGGAAACCTTCAAAAAAGACGGCAAAGCAGTTATGGAGCGTGCCAAAGTTTATTTTGAACAAGCCCTTCCATTCTTCCAAAAAACAATTGCCAACAATCCCGATGACCTGCAACGTCTCGGCGCGCTGAACTCTATTTACACCATTTTGGAAAAACCTGCCGAAATGATGCCTTACTACAAAGCCGCTGTTGAGAAAAACCCTGATGATGCAACCTTGATGTTGAGCTACATCCAGTCAGCCGACAAGGCCGGTAAAATTCAGGATGTTGTAGCCATAGTAGAAGCCGCCGTTAAAAAGCGTCCTACCGATGTGGAAACGCTGCAAAACCTGCTGTATGTGTATGAAAAAACCAAGCGCGTAAAAGATGCCGAACCTTGGTTCAAACAAGCAGTTTCTATCTATCCTGATAACATTGAGTTGCTGGAAGGCTATTCAAGAATCCTCTACACCATCGGCAAGAAGAAAGAAGCTGATGCCATTGAGGTAAAAATTGAACAATTGCAGAAGAAAAATTAATCGCGGATAGTTCCGCTGTTTCAAGGGAAAAGCCTAATTTAGTTCGGCTTTTCCCTTTTTCTTTGTCAAAAATCCATGCAAAACAAACTGCTGACGCTCCTTTTGTGCTGGTTCGTATGCTTACCCGCATTTGCCCAAAAAATGCAGGAATCCCAACATCAACAGCCTGCTACCATGCTTGATTTAGGGACTTCCATGATAGCCTATGGTGGCGAACTGAGCAAGTACGCATCGTTCAGTGCTATGTTTCACGGGCGGCTGGTGCAAACCCGCAATCGCTGGCTGAATCCTGCCATAGAGTTGGGTTGGGGCAAATTGGCAGCCAACAACGTGCGCTATGTTTCAGAAACCGGCACCCCCAACCGCTCATTCAATACTTCCTTTTTCCAACTTACTGCACAGGCACAACTGAACATTATCAAAAAGCCGCATCAACGCATCTACATCGGTCAGGGAATAGGTGTGATGCGATTCAACCCCAAAGATGACCGCAACAATGCGCTCTTGAATCGCTCCGACACACGTGCTGCAGACGAAAGCTACAGCAATTTTGCGCTGCTGCTGCCTACTTCGCTCGGCGGAACCTATCATTTCCCCAATTACTTGGGCATCGGTATGGAAGTTGGGCTGATGAACACCCGCACCGACTATTTAGATAACATCAGCCAATTCGGTGACCCAACCACGAAAGATAACGTGCTGCGCGTCCGATTTTCCGTCATTGCACCGCTCACCTACGACTCACCCGAACGCGACACCGAACGCAAAGAGCGTTTAACCAAAAGGCGCGAAGAAATCCGCCTGAAAAATCAGCGCGAAAAAGAAGCGTTTGAGCAGCTCAAAAAGCAACCGAAGGGCAAAACCAACACCGCAAAACCCGCCAAAAAAGCACCGGCCAAGAAAAAGCCTGTCAAAAAAGCTCCTGCCAAGAAAGCACCCGCAAAAAATCAGCAAAAGAAGCCCAAACTTTTCGGTATTTTTTAAGGTTGAGTAAACATGTTGGATGTACTCATCATAGGTGCAGGCCCTATCGGGATGGCCTGCGGGATAGCTGCCCAAAAGCGCGGGTTGAACTATTTGATAGTAGAAAAAGGCTGTTTAGTGAACGCAATTTACCACTATCCCGCTAATATGACGTTTTTTTCTACGGCAGACCGTCTGGAAATCGGGGATGTGCCTTTTGTTTCACATGCCGACAAGCCTAATCGCCGCGAAGCACTGGACTACTACCGCCGCGTGGCACTTGCCTTTCGGCTGCATGTGCGGCTGTACGAAGAAGTGCTTGCCATTGAACCGCAAGCAGACGGCACGTTCCGCATCCAAACTTCAAAAGCCGAATATGAGGCACGCAACATTGTGTTTGCTACCGGCTTCTACGGCTTGCCCAACCTGATGGGCGTGCCGGGTGAAGACTTACCCAAAGTGCGGCACTACTACGACGAAGCACACCCCTATGCTTTCCAGAAAATCGCTGTTGTGGGGGCAGCCAACTCTGCCGTAGATGTGGCATTGGAAACGTGGCGGCGCGGTGCGGAAGTAACGATGATTATCCGCGGCGGCGAAATCCGCCCAAGCGTGAAATATTGGGTAAAACCCGACATAGAAAACCGCATCAAAGAAGGCAGCATCAAGGCATATTTTCACTCGCAAATTGCGGCTATCCGCCCCGACGAAATAGACGTGCAAACCCCCGACGGGCTGATAATCCTGCCCAACGATTTCGTGCTTGCCATGACGGGCTACCGTCCCGATTTCCGCCTGCTGCAAATGGCGGGCGTAGCTCTGCAAGGCGATAAGCACGCACCCGTGTACAATCCTGATACACACGAAAGCAACGCCCAAGGCGTGTATGTGGCAGGCGTGGTTTGCGGCGGCATGGAAACCAACAAATGGTTCATTGAAAACTCACGCGAACACGCTGAAAAAATCATGGCAGCCATTGCCCGTAACAATGTATTAACCGCCGACACACAATAATCATGCAACCGCTGCCGTTCTTAGGTGAAATCTGCACGTGGTTGTAACTTATGAGAGCATTTTTATGGGTAGTGTGCCTGTTCCTGATGCTAAGTCCGGGAACGCAAGGCGCTGTTTTTAACATTCCAAACGGTGATGTTGCCGCGCTGATAGCGGCTATTAACACGGCAAACACAAACAGAGAAGCCGATGTTATCAACTTAGCACCCAACGGCTTGTACATCCTGACAAGCATTTACTATACATCGCCCAACCCCGGCACGACGGGCTGGGAAGGACAACGCGGCTTGCCGCGCTTCAACAACGATGTGGACGGGGTAGATGTGATTATCAACGGCAACGGGGCAACCGTCCGCCGCGCCACTACCGCCCCCAACTTCGGTATTTTTACCTGTTCGGGGCAAATTGTGTTCAACAATCTGATTGTGCGCAATGCGCGCGTCAATGCGCAGGGGGCAGCCATTTTTGTACAATTCAAAGGCTATGTGGAGGTCAATAACTGCCAATTCTACGACAACGAATCGCTCATTGACGTGGAAGGCGGCGGCGGTGCTATCTACACCAAAAGTTTGAGCGAACTGCGCGTCAATAACTCATTGTTTGAAGGCAACAAAGCCGTTAATCAGGGCGGGGCTATCAGCAACCTGTTGAGCGATATGTATCTGATAGGCTGCACGTTCCGCAATAACTCACTCACCACCGAAAGCGGCGATGAAACGGGCGGCGCTGTTTACGACGACGGCGCACGCGGCGACAACGGCGTGCTGGTGGTGCGCAACTGCCTCTTTGAAGGCAACAGCGCAGGCAAGAAAGGACAAGGCGGCGGGCTGTTTCTGTTCCCTTACAACAACAACGCCGTAGAAGTTACGGGCTGCATCTTCAGAAATAACGAAGCCCATCAGGGCGGCGGCTATTGGCACAGCGGCGGCAGTTTGGTATTAGCCGATCCCTTCAATGAATACAACTTTACCAACATTCCGCCTACGCACTCAATTATTTTGCACTCTTGTATTTTTGAAAACAACATTGCGCATCGGTTGGGCGGCGGGCTCTGGATTTTCAGGGGCAGATTCCTTTCCGATATGCACTCTTGCGTGTTCAGCAACAATACCGCACTTGACCCGCCATCCGACGGACAGGGCGGCGCAGCCCTCATCGGCACTATCAACCCGCTGACCATTCGCAACTGTACGTTTAACAACAACCGTTCGCGTATGGCGGGCGGTGTTGCCTTCAATCACCAAGGGCACATTCGGGTTATCAACTGTACGTTTGACGGCAATGTGGCAGAGGCTTATGGCGGGGCTGTAACAGTGCCCGGTTCTTCCGGAACGGGAACAATGGAATTTCTTAACTGTACCTTTGCCAACAACCGTTCCGACGCAACGGTTGCCGCGCAAGGCGGTGCTATCTTTTCGCTGGGCGGCTTGCCTTCCAACAGTGCAGTAACGCTGCGCAACTGCCTGTTTTTCAACCAACAAGTGAACAATACCGCCGGTCCGGGCGGCGTTCCTATCAGCCGAAACTGCAACTGTGAATTAGTGGACGGCGGCGGTAATATGTTTTTCCCCGAAGCCTCTACAGGGGCGCGCTGCGTGGCAAGCCCCAACATTGCTAACCCTTTGCTTAGTCCGCTGGCAAATAACGGCGGCGTTACGCCCACTATGGCGCTGCAAGCGGGCAGCCCTGCCATCAACGCGGGCGTAGCAACGGGCGCACCCCCTACCGACCAACGCGGCGCAGCACGGGTAGGCGCACCTGACATCGGTGCTTTTGAGTTCGGTGCAACGGCTTGCCACTTGGTAGTGAGCAGCACGGCAGACAGCGGTCCGAATACCTTGCGGGAAGCGATTGACTGTGCCGTCAGCGGGCAAACCATCACTTTTGCCCCTTCGCTTGCCAATCAGACCATCACGCTGGCTTCCACGCTGACCATACCCGTCGGTAAAAACCTGACCATAGACGGCGCGGCAGCCCCCAACCTGACCATCAGCGGCAACAATGCCGTGCGGGTGTTCCTGTTGCGCTCTACTTCGGTCAATCCAACATCGTTAGTGTTGCGCAACCTGCGGATTGTCAACGGCTATCATACCGAATACGGCGCGGGCATCCGTTCCGAACATCAGGGCATCATGACCATTGAAAATTGCGTTTTCAACAACAACAACGCCGAACAAGGCGGCAGTGCCATTTTCAGCCACTTTGAAGGACGCGCCACCATTCGCAATTGCCGTTTTGAAGATAACGTATCTATTGCCAAAAACGATGAGCGCGGCTCTACGGTTATGCTCTGGGGACCGCACGCCCATACGGTTCAAAACTGCGAATTTATCAACAACCGCGGTATCAACGGGGCAGGTATCAACGGACTGAACGCGGGGCTGCTGATAGAAGACTGTCGGTTTATCGGCAACAACACCACGGCGGCAGTTTACGACACAGGTAAGCCCAACCCCTTCCTGCGCGGTTTCGGGGCGGCTATTTACACCGACCGCGCCAGCCCTGCCACACCCACTACCCTATTGGGCAGTATCATCATTCGCCGCTGCCTTTTTGAAGGCAATCGCGCACGGGGCGAAGGCGGTGCTTGCTACCTCTACACCGACGATTCGGATAATGTGCTCATAGAAGACTGCTATTTTAACGACAACGAAGTGATAGCTCTGCCCGGCGGCGGTTCGGGCGGTTCGGGCGGTGCTATTCAGCACATGAACAACGCTAAGAATCGCGGGTTTGTGCTGCGCAACACGACCTTCGCCAACAACCGCGCTGCCGTTACGGCAGGTGCCGTTCGCGTAGATTGGGCAGATACGCAAATCAGCAACTGTACGTTTTTCAACAACAGGGCTCTGGAAACCTCTGCAAGCGGTTTTTCTGCCAATGGCGGGGCGTTGGCATTTTTCAATATGAGCGGTTCTACGGTTGATATTACCAACTGCACCTTTGCCAACAACTACGCCGGTTGGGTAGGCGGTGCAATTGCTACATCTCATGCAGCCAATACGCGGATTCGGAACAATATTTTCTTCCAAAACACGGCAGGCAACGGCGGCAATACATGGAACATCCAGCAGCACGCCAACGCCCATTTAACCGACTTGGGGGGCAACATTCAGTTTCCCGATAAGGCAAACAACCTGTCCAACAATTTCAATGTTTCCACAACCGTAACCATTGCCAACCCGCAACTCAATCCTTTGGCGAACAACGGCGGATTTGCACCTACGATGAGTTTGCAGGCAACCAGTCCCGCCATTGATTTTGGCGTAAGCGCGGGGGCTGTTTTAACCGACCAAACAGGCAAAATGCGCGTCGGATTCCCCGATGCGGGGGCGGTAGAATTCGGCACTGCCATTACCGAACCTGAACTGCCTGCTGCCATTGTGCTCAGCAGTTTGCCCGTTTTTGACTGTACGATGAGCGAAGCGGCAATTGCCGCAACGGGTGCGCCGCGCCTGACCATCGGCGGCTCTAACTACTACATCGGCACAAGGCAGGCAAGCGCCACGAACCAAAACCCGATTATCATCAAGTTTACGGGCGGCGTACGCGACTGGTGTCGCGAAGACTACGAAACTGATGCCGTAGAAGGACGCGGCTACGGGCTGTATTGGTCGGGAACGGATTTGTATGCCCTTGTTTCCGTCAACGGACATTCAAGCGGCTTGCAACGCTTCACGGGCAGAGGTTGGCTGCGGCACTTTACCGATTTTATGCCTTCGGGCAGCACTATCGTAAGCGGCGCAAGGGCTACGGTCATATTTAAAATCAATCTGCGCAACGGGGAAGGAATGGTCGGACACGGTACGTTCCTCACATCGCGTACCACCGACAACAGAGCCAATACACTGCTCATTCGGGATATTTCGCGCGACGGCGTGGGCAACCTTGTCATGCGTGCCGATTCGTGGAATGCCCCCCGCCGCATCAACAGAGAGGTGATGAGCCCCATAGCGCCCGGTGCCGAACCATACGACTACACGCTGATAATGACCCCTGACTTTATGTCGGCGGTTTGCGCCTCTGCCGTCGGTTGGGATAACGGCACAGGCATAGATTGCAGCGGCGCGCCTATTGTCATACCTACCGCCCCCCAAATACAAGTTTTGCAAGGCAGCACCAACATTGTCCGCGGCACGGGCAGTGTCAATTTCGGCACTACGCCCGTCGGCACACCCGTCGTGCGCACCTTCACCATCCGCAACACGGGCACGGCAACCCTCACCGTAGGCACGTTAGCCGCCTTGCCCGCAGGCTTTGACTTGGTCGGCACATTCCCCACGGGCACGATTGCACCCGGCAGCAGTGCCACGTTCCAACTGCAATTGACGGCAGCCACAGCGGGCAGTTTCAGCGGTACGGTTTCCTTTGACAACGACGACAGCTACGCCAACCCCTTCACTTTTAACATCAGCGGAACGGCGGCAGTCGGTGCACCCGAAGTAGAGCTTTTACAAGGCAGCACTAACATTGTCAGCGGCACGGGCAGTGTGAACTTCGGCACTACGCCCGTCGGCACGCCCGTTGTGCGCACCTTCACCATCCGCAACACGGGCACGGTAAACCTCACCGTAGGCACGTTAGCCGCCTTGCCCGCAGGCTTTGACTTGGTCGGCACCTTCCCCACAGGCACAATTGCACCCGCAGGAAGCGCCACGTTCCAACTGCGATTGACGGCAACCGCAGCGGGCAGTTTCAGCGGCACGGTTTCCTTTGACAACGACGATAGCGACGAAAATCCGTTCACTTTCACCGTCAGCGGAACGGTAGGTACTGCACCCACACCTACGCCTACACCAACCCCGTCGCCTGCGCCTGTACCACCGCCTGCACCCGTTGTTACCCCGCCAACTGTCAGGTTCAGCCTCAATGCCCAAGGGCAACCCGTTTTGAGCTGGCAAACAGGGCAAGGTACACCGCAAGGCTTCCGAGTAGAGCGCAGAGTAGCGGGCAGCAACCAGCCCTTCCGCAGCATCGCCGATTTGCCCGTAAGCGCACGCAACTATACCGATACGCAAACAACCCCCGCCACACTGTACGAATACCGCATTGTTGCTCTGCCCGATGCCCCTTCGGTGATTGTACAGATTGCCACCGCCCCGCAAGCCCCGCAAGGCATCAGCGATGTAACCCGATGCGGTGCGGGTGATGTAGCCCTGCAATCGCCCGTCGGCGGCAACGGCATTACCTTCCATTGGTACAGCCGCGCCCAGGGCGGCGTTCCTTTCCGCACAAGCCGCGCGGGCGAAACCATCACTTTCCGCGCCGATACGAGCGCAACGGTCTATGTGGCGGCAGTGTTCCAAAACTTGGAAAGCCCGCGCACGGCAGTCAGCATTACCGTGCTGCCTTTGCCCAAAGCAACCGTAGCAGGCGGAACGTTGCAGGTATTTTGCGGTGCGGGCATTCTTTCGGCAGAAACCGAACCCGAAACAAGCTATGAATGGCATCGCGGCACCGAATTGGTCGGCAGCGGTGCACAACTGACCGTTACCCAAAGCGGCATTTACCGCCTGACGGCACGGCGCAACGGATGCGCGGCAGTGTCCGCACCCGTAGCCGTTACGGTCAATCCCATTCCCGAAGCGGCATTTGCCGAGTCGCAACCTGTTGTGTTCTGCGGCAGCGGCGAGTTGCGAGCCCGTCCGTTGAGCATCGGCAGCTACGAGTGGCGCGATGAGCAAGGTCAGTTGATAGGCAGCGGGGAAGTGTTGCACGTCAGCCGTTCGGGCATCTATCGCCTGACGGCAGTGGCAGCAGGCTGCCGCAGCAATACCGCCGAACTTCGCGTAACGGTGCACCCCGTTCCTGAGCGCCCCGCCATTGTGCAAAGCGGCAACCTGTGCGAAGGCGGCACGGTGCAATTGAGCACCCCTACCCTTGCGGGTGCAAGCTACGAATGGCGCGGACCTAATGGCTTTACCGCCCGAGAGCCCGTTATCAGCATACCCTATAACCCCGATGCACAAGGCACGTACACCCTGACCGTGAGCCTGAACGGCTGCCGTTCGGAAGCGGCAACGGCAGCGGTGCGCTTCCGCGAGCCGATACGCTATCGGATAACCGCCGTTCAATCGCCGACCTGTCGCAACGGTTCGGACGGTTATTTTCAGGTGGAAAGCCTCATGCGTCAGCCCCTGTTTTTCAGCCTAAACGGCAGCGATTGGACGCAGCAGTTCCACTTCGGCGACCTTCCCGCGGGTAAACACCGGTTACACCTGCGCAGTGCGGAAGGCTGCCAAGAGGTAACAACGGTAGAAATTCCCGAAGCGGCGGCGCTGCAAGTGCAGGTATCGGCAGACCGAACCGTTATCAATCAGTTTGAAGAGGCGCAGTTGCAGGCAACGGGTGGGGTAAGTTACTCTTGGTCGCCTGCGGCAGGTTTGAGCGCAACCGACGTTGCCAACCCCATTGCCCGACCTGCACAAACTACCACCTACACAGTGCGGATTCGCACAGCTGCGGGCTGCGAAGCAACCGCATCGGTTACTATCACCGTAGCGCCGATAGATATTACCGTCCGCCCGACGCAAAAAGTGGTTTCGCCCAACGGCGACGGCATCAACGACACGTGGGTGGTGGAACACTTGGAACGGCACGAGCGGCACTACTTGCGAATAGTAGACCGTTGGGGGCGGACAGTATACGAAACCCGCCAATACCGCAACGATTGGTCAGCCGAGGGGCTGCCCGACGGGGTTTACTACTATGTGCTGGAAGTAAATAATGCTCCGGCTATCAGCGGTGCTATTACCGTAGCGCGATAGACCGACTAAACCCTCTCACACAGGCTCTACCTGCATCAACTTATGGATGCGATAGTGTAGGCCTGTGTGAATTTCTTCGCAACGGCAGTACGTGCGTAACATGGCCAGCTTGCGAAAGCGGCGACCATCGGAGAGGTGAAAATAGCCGCCCGTAGGAATATTCTCCAAATATTCGCCCTTGGGTTCGCCATAGCTGTTGAGTGCCTTGTAGAGGGCATGATTGCGGGTGCTGGATGCTTCGGGGTCTTTCAAATAGTTGGCAACAGCCTGACCCAGCGGCTGCGGAAAAACCGCTTTCGCAAGAAATCCCGCCATCAATTTGCGAAAAGCCGCTTTCCATTCTTCGCCATGCGGTGCAACGCTGCGCCCGTATTGCTCCCATGTAACCAAATGTGCCAGTTCATGGGTAAAAGTCAGCAAAAAGGCATAAGGATTCAGGTCGCCGTTTACGCGAATGCGATGCTGAGGCATTTTACGGGTGGGTGCATGATAGCTGCCCAGCAAAGACTTTCTTTTGCGGGAAACGATTAACAGAATTTTATATTCCACAATCCATTTTACAACCTGTTCAACAGCATCTGCGGGCACGTGCTTTTGGATGCGTTGCGTCAGTTCGGTAAGCGTCATGCCAAATTGTTATTGATACTGAATGCGGTTATAGTAGTTCCATTTTTTCTTGTAACCCTTGCGGTTGGTTGAACAGGACGAACGGGAACAAGAAGCAGCCCCTAAACCTATCAGGATGAGGCCGATAATCAATAAGTTTCGCATTTTTAGTCAAGTGAATATGAAAAGTAAAAGTACGAAACTTTTGGCGATTAACAACAGACATGATTTTGGGAAATTTGAAGAAGGAATAGCAAAAAACATATAATTGTACTAACTTTTCCCATATTTTCCACGAAACAGCCCTTACACATGAAACAACTTTTATTGGCCGCTTTCCTTCTTTTTTGCATGTCATCGTTATGCGGAACGGCATTGGCACAAAAAGGCAGCGGATTGCAGAACTATGTAAATGCGGAAAACCTTCGCAAAGCCAAGCGCTATGATGCCGCTTTACAGCAATACAGCTTGGCAGTCAAAGCAGAGCCTGAGGCAGCGGACTATTGGTACAGCATGGCTGAATGTTGGTGGGATATGAAAAACCCCTTCAAGGCACTTGAAACGCTCAGTAAGTGCACCGAAGTGAAGAAGGACTACGTAAAAGCCTATGAATTGGCAGCAAAAATTCTGGATTTGAGCAAATCGTACAGCAAAGCAGGCGACCAGTACGCACTTGCTTTTGAATACCACAAAGAAGTACCCAAACAAATTGCGGCAGCCATCGGGGGCGCAGCGGCTTACAACAAGGCAAAAATGCAGGACAAGGCACTCGAGTTGCTGACCAAAGCCAAGGCGATTCAACCGGACAACCTTGACCTGAACTACATGGAAATCAAGATTTTCAATCAGCAACAACAATATCAAAAAGCCATAGATGCCATCAATGCATTCTTACCCAAACTTCCGGCCAATACGCAGCAGAAAGACTATGCACGGTTTTACTATGAACTGGGGCTGGCCTACCACAAATTAGAAGATTATCCCAAATCTACGGAAGCGTTGAAAAAAGCGGACTTTGGCACCTTTAAACAGCGGGTCTATGAACTTTCACCGGAATATTTCCTGAAGGTAGCCGAGGCTTATGCCAAAGTATATGAATACCAAAAAGCCAATGATATGCTCAATACCGCTATTAAAATACGCCCCGCCTATAAAGAAGCCAATACGCTGCTGAAAGAAATCAACGAACCCGGTGCGGACATTATGAAACGCATTCGCGTCTTAATGGATTCTATCAATAAAGAGAAAAATCCTGATCAAAAGTCCCGGCTACACTGCCCGCTTTGCAGTAATCAATTCAAAGTAGGAGAATATGCTGCTGCCGCTTCCTCTGCCGAGGAGTGTTTACGCACCAACCCAAAAGATATTCGTTATATTTTCTATAAATCCATCTCCCAATACAAAAGCGGCGACCATAGCATGGCTATTTTTGAAATGGATAAAATTTCCAAGGTTCCCAACTTGCCTGTAGATACCAAAGCCATGATGTATTTTGCGCTGGGGCTCATGTACAAAGAAGATAAACAACCGCAAGTAGCCGCCAATTATTTCAGACGGGTAAAAGGAACATCGTTTGCAGAAGTCGGCAGGCTGGAACTCAAAGCACTCCGCAAAGCCGAGGATGATAACAACGACGAAGACGAGGATGACTAAACTTTGCTTACTTTGCGCCTATGTTTGCATCTTCTGAACTCATCGTAAACCCCGACGGGAGCATCTACCATCTGCATTTGCGTCCCGAAGATATCGCCTCAACCATTATTGTGGTGGGCGACCCTGACCGCGTAGCAAAGGTAAGTCACTATTTTGACCGTATTGATTTTCAGACACATAAGCGTGAGTTTGTAACACATACAGGCTATTTGGGCGGTAAGCGCCTCACGGTCATTTCTTCCGGTATAGGAACGGATAACGTGGAAATTCTGATGACAGAATTAGACGCATTGGCCAATATTGACCTGCAAAGCCGTGAAATCAAACCTGCGCACACGGTGCTGAATATCATCCGCATCGGTACTTCGGGTACGATGCAGGCCGATATTCCGACCGGCAGCCGATTGGTTTCAACCGCTGCCGTCGGTTTAGACAACCTGATGAATTTCTACGATTTGCCGCAATCTGCCGAAGAGCAAGCCTTTTGCAGTGCCTTGCAACAGGCGGCAAGGCTACCTTTTATGCCTTACCGCGTCAGTGCCGATGCGGATTTGGTCAATCTGTTTGCGGAAGGCAGCGAACAAGGCATTACACTCACTGCGCCCGGATTCTACGCACCGCAAGGCAGGCAGTTGCGTGCAGCGCAAACACTCACCGGTTTTCTTGACCACTGCGTCAGTTTCCGCATGGGTCAGGAACGACTCACCAACTTTGAGATGGAAACAGCCGCCTACTATGCCTTTGCAAGGCTACTGGGGCATCGGGCAGTATCGCTGAACGGCATTTTGGCCAACCGTGCCCTGCAACGCTTTGATGAAAATCCTGAAGCTACCGTGGATAACCTGATTCGCTTTGCATTAGAAAAAATTGTTGCGTCCGACTTATAAACTTTGCACAATGACTTTCCACCTCATTATCGCGCTGCTCCTGCCAATGTTTTTACCCATAGGGACAGCAATCGCACAATCAGACAAAGACGATGCCGCCATTCGTGCGGCATTGCAAGCGCAGGCCGTCGCATGGAACAATGCAGACTTAGACGGGTTCATGTCTTACTATCTGCGCTCCGATAAGCTGAAATTTGTTGGTAAGAACGGTGTTCAGTACGGTTGGCAACCACTCTACGAACGCTATCAAAAAAACTACCCGGGCAAGGAAGGCATGGGCAAGTTGCAATTTGATATTATTGAAAATGAGCGACTTGCATCCGATGTTTTCCAGACCATCGGCAAGTGGCAATTAGTGCGCACCGCCAAAGACGGCAGCGAAGAAATACTTGGCGGCTACTTTACCCTCACTTGGCGCAAAGTCAAGGGCAAGTGGCTGATTATAGCCGACCATACCAGCTGAATTTTGGCAGCAATTGATTAACAAAAACCCGACAGGTGTTCAAGACCTATCGGGTTTTTTGCATCATCTGCGGTTATTATTGAATCACCGTCGGTTTGCGGAAAGGCTGATTTGGATTGAACAGGTAGCGGTAAGTAGTATGCACTTTGGAAACTTCGCTGCCCAGCAACTGCGCCACCTTAATCATTTTCGGGTTGAAATCGCCAACCCAGTTCATTTCCAAATGCTTGTATTGGAAACCTTTCGCACCCGTAATTTGACGGGCATAGCCAATCATCGCCGACTCAATACCCCTACCCTGAAACTCAGGGATTACGCCAAACACCAAACCAATCATTTTGTCAAAGTTTTTGGTCAGTTTGAACCAAAGAAAACGAATGATACCCAACAGGTTGAACTTGCCCGTGTTCATCACTTTCAATGCCTGATTCAGGTCGGGAATGTTGACGTAGAAGGCAATCGGCTCGTCTTTGTAATAGGCAAAATAGATGATTTTCGGGTCTAAAATCGGCGACATTTGCTTAATGAGGTTTTGCGCCTGTTCGCTTGTCATTTCGGCTACACCTTCGTGCTTCACCCAGCCTTTGTTGTAAATAATCCGAAAGTCTTCGGCATACTTCATCAGCTTGTCTTTTTCAATAGACACAAAGCGATAGTCGGGATTGCGGTAAATGCGCTCGGCGCGGGCTTTGAGTACCGGAACCAACTCTTGGTCAACCAAGCGATAGAAGGTAAACTGCCGAAAATATTCGCGAAAACCGTAAGCCTCAAAGAACTCTTTGTAGTAGCTGTGGTGGTAAAACATCCCATAGCTGGGGATTTTGTCAAAGCCTTCGGTGAGCAAGCCCCACCACGAATCGCGCTCGCCGAAGTTAATCGGGCCGTCCATGGCTTCCATGCCTTGCTGTTGCAACCAGTTTTTGCAGGCATCAAAGAGTTGGAAAGCAGCGGCGCGGTCGTTGATGCACTCAAAAAAGCCCATGCCGCCTGTTGGCTGGTCGTTGTCCTGCATCACGGTTTTGTCATTCACAAAAGCGGCTACCCTCCCCACCACTTCGCCTTTTTCGTTTGCCAACAGCCAGCGGATGCACTTGCCGTGTGTGAAAAATTTATTTTTGGACGGGTCAAATACTTTTTCAATGTCTTCGTCTAAGGGGCGCACCCAGTAGGGATTGTCCTTGTAGAGCTTCACAGGCAGCATCAGAAAAGCCTTTCGGTCGGCTGCGGTGCTTACTTCTTTGAGTTGGTAGGGCATAGGTTAATGAAATATCGCTTGTAATTCTACTCACTTTTCTGCCGTTTGTAAAACACAAACCCGTTTTGTTCATACAGGAATCGCAGGGTTGGGATGTTGTCCAACTCGGCACGGCTGAAAATTTTGCAGGAAATATACACATCCTTATCCACAGCCCCTTTGAACAGGTAGTCCTGCCATGCCTGCCCGTCTTCTGTTTTGGGGCGCGTATCGGGTTTGGTTTTGGCATAGAACCAATGCGCATAGCTACGGTAGCCGTAGGTATAAACGTAGCAATCCTTGCCTTCCAATTGGCGGAAAAATGCAACGGGTGCGCCCTGCGTGTATTGCACAATTTTGGGCAGGTAGAGGTACATCACCATCGTAACCATGAGCGCCGTAGCCCCAAACAGCGCAACCACGCCCGATTGTGCTTGGGCAGGGTTGCTCAACTGTCGGATGCCCCAAACCGTTCCGGCAAGGAAAATGATGCCCGTGATGCCTTCCCAGCCGTACCAACGCACAACCGCATCCAGATTGGCTTGTGCGAACGGGTCGGCAGCAAGCAGCGGTTTGAGTGCAGCAGCATTTTGTGCCAGCGAAGGCACCACAATCAGCGCCAGTGCCCAAAGAGAGCCAATTACCAGCAGTCCGCCGCGCATCCATTTGTTGAAAGCGATATTGCCTTGCAGGATTTGCTCCACTGCCACAGCCGCCAGATAGGTCAGCGGGAAGTAGCACATGGAAGAATAATGCACAATTTTAGACTTAACGATAGTAAACAAAATCAGCACAACCCAAAATAAAATCGTCATCCAGCGTTTAAAATCCGTTTGAGCGGTCTTTTCGCCTGTCGGGCGCGGCATAGTCATGGCGCGAATGGCAAAAACAGAAGCAGGGAAGCAGCCCAGCAGTAACACCACGAAGTGATAGCCCGGGAATCCCGCATGGCCTGCATCGGGCGTACTGAACAATCGGTATTGATATTTGGTAAATTCTATCGCCAGCCAAGGGCCGTTTTTGAGCGTGTCAATGCCGTACCAAATCAGCATCGCCGAAGCACTGATGAGCGCATAAGCCGCAAAATGCCCAATGTGCGCATACCAACGGAAGCGTTCCAGCACCCAATAAACCCCCAGACACAAACCAACAATCAGCAGCGCGGCAGGCCCTTTGGTCAAGATGGCCACAGAGAGCCATAACCCGCCAACAATGAGGTAATACCACGCACCGCGTTGCAAAGTGATGCCTTTGATGCCGTCTTTCCGCCAATAGAACAGCACGAAAAAGTAAAAACCCAAGAAAATGAACAAGTTAAACCAAGGGTCAATAATGCCGGAGCGGAAATACAGGTGCGGCAAGATAGAACCGAAGTAAGCACCTGCCCAAAGCAAGCCGAAGCGCGTACCGTTCAGCCGTGCCCCGACTTGGAAGAGCAGCACCAGCGTTATGGCACCGCAAACCGCGTTCGGAAAGCGGGCTGCATATTCGCCGATGCCAAACAAGTGCATCGCAATGGCCTGCAACCAGATGAAAAACGGCGGTTTCTCCCAAAACGGCAGGTAGTCTATGTGTACGCGCAGGTAGTCGCCCAATTCAATCATTTCGCGGGCGCACTCGGCAAAGTTTACCTCGTCCCAATCAAACAAACTGATACCACCCAGAAAGGGCATAAACGTAACAGCGGCAACAAAGGCTATCAGCCACGAAATTTTTTGGTTGGCAGGCATGACAGAAATTTTTGTTGCAAAACTAAGGTGAATTTGCGATTGCAGGTTCGGGAAATCCTGAAATGCCAAATTTTGCAGATATTTGCTTAAACGAATAATCAAATGAAAGTAAAGCACTTTAATTTAAGCGTAGGCGAACAGTTTTTCAAGGCATTGGGAGATGAGTCGCGCCTGCGAATCTTGTTCTTACTGTACAAAAACAAAGAAATGTGCATTTCCGACTTGGAAATGGTGCTGGATTTTACGCAAACCAAGATTTCGCGCCATTTGGCCTATCTCAAAAATGCCGGATTGGTCAATTACCGAAAAATTGACCAATGGGTTTTTTACAGTATCAAAGACGAATTGAGCGAATTTATTGAGCAGATTTTCCGCTACCTGAACAAAGATGCCGACCTGCAAAAAGACCTGAAAATTTACAATACACTACTCTCTAACCGCGAATTGGCAGCTAACCGCATCCTGTTAGGACAAATTAACCGATGGCGCTAAGCACGTAAATATTGCAATATTTTGCGATTTTATTTCACTTTTACAGCAAATTTAGGTATCTTAGCACACTTTATCACCTTTCATCATACGGTTGATGTTGTTGTTGCGCCTTCTGCCTTTTATTTTTTGCTTTCTCGGCCTTTGGCCGCTTGCGGCAGCTCAGCAAGAGATACTGTTGCACGGCAAGGTTGTGTTTGATGACGGACGACCTGCTGTAAATATTGAATTTCAGGTAGATAACTTACGTCCTTTCACTACCGACAGAAAAGGCCAATTTGGCAGCATGATTCCTGCCTCGTTCAACAGCCCGAAACAGGTACGCGTAAACAATGACAAACTTTCCGTAGTCAATTGGTTTTACGATACGGAACAGCAACTGCTGCAAATCACCCTTCGGGCATCGCAGCAAAACCTCGTCGGCAGGGTTATTACACGCACCGGCGACCCTATTAACAATGCCAATGTTGCCGTTATCGTACAAGGCACGGAAGTAGGCAGCGGCATCAGCGATGAAAACGGCTATTTCGCGTTTTTCATACCCGCCGACATCAAACTTTCGCCACAGGCTACCGTCAAAGTCAATCAGTCAGTGCTTAGCACCGATGATGTGAAAATATCTTTAAACGACCGCAACAACTACTTTCTGCATTTGTATTACAAGCAGCCCGCCAATGCGGAGTTGTATGCAGTTGTTGTTTATGACCATCAGAAACGACTGCAAAACGAGGCGCGCGTGATTTACAATCGGCAGGAATTTGCAGCCGACAGCAAAGGTGTTATTTACGTGCCTTTATCGGGGTTGCAGGATATGCCGAAACTCAAAGTAGCAGGCGGTGTTGTTACTGCACGCAATTTCAGCACCCCGCTCAAACGCATCAGCCTCTACACGGCACCTGCTGCCCCTGCCAAAGCGGCAACAGACACCGGGCAGGCATACATGCGCTATTTTGACGAAATTACGCGGTCGCTGGAAGGCAATCGTGCAGAAATTGAAAAATACAACACCCTCATCACCCATGAGATGGAAAAACTGACCAAGCGTTTTTCCGCCGATAACAACATCCACCCCGAAGAAGCCCGCCGCTATTTGGCACGCATGGAAATTTTGGAGCAATTGCTGCTAAAAAACCACAGCCTGATGACAGCAGGCAACGAACAGACCCGCAGCGCTTTAATGCGTCTGAAAGATGCCATTGCCGCAAGGGACTCGCTTTCCCAAATCACGCATCAACAGATAGCCGAACTTGCCGATAAAAATGCCGAACTTGACCGCGCCAACAAGCGCATAGAAAGCGATACGCAGTTTAAACTCATGATTGCCGCCGGATTAATCACCGCTTTTGTGGGGATGAGTTTGGCCATTGGCTACCTCTACAAACGCACCGTTCGCCAAAAGGAGCAATTGGAAGTTACCAATACCGAACTGCGCACCACACTGGCAGCACTTAAAAAAACACAGGCACAATTAGTACAGCAAGACCGCATGACCTCACTGGGACAAATGGCGGCAGGCATTGCGCATGAAATCAACAACCCTATCAATTTTATTTATGCAGGAGCCGATTCGCTGCGAAGAAATTTTATTGATTTAAAACAACTGCTGACCATTTACCGCAATCCGGCACTGCACAACGGCAGCAAGCAAAGTGCTATTGAACAATGGGAGAAAGTCCACAACGCCGACATGTTGCTCAACGAAAGCGAAGAACTTGTTGCAAGCCTCAAACGAGGGGCTACCCGTACCTTTGAAATTGTACAGGGATTGCGCAGCTTCGCCCGTATAGATGAAGAAAATCTCATCAAACTAACCAACATTGAAGAAAGTTTAGACAATGTGCTTATGCTGTTGAGCGGGCAATTTGCCAGCCGTATCCAAATAGAAAAATACTACGGAAACATTCCGAAGATAGAGTGCTACCCTGCCCGATTGAATCAGGTGTTTCTCAATTTATTGATTAACGCCATAGAATCCATTGACAATCAGGGCATTATATTTATTACCACTACTTACCCCGCCAAAGGACGGCACGTACCGTCCGACATGAAGGATGCCGTAGCAATCACCATTGCCGATACAGGCCGCGGTATTTCCCAGAAACATCTGCCCCATATTTTTGACCCCTTTTTTACTACCAAAGAAGTTGGCGATGGCGTAGGCCTCGGGCTTTCCATCGCATTAGGCATCGTAAAAGAACACGGCGGCAATATCGTCGCCAACAGCCGCGAAGGAAAAGGCAGCCAATTTCTCATTATTTTACCGCGTCAATTAGCCCATACCTGATATGATGCTTCCGCAAAGGCAGGCAAAAATCCTGTACGTAGATGATGAGATTGATAATCTGACCATCTTTAAAGCAGCTTTTCGCAGATTATACGATATTCAAACCGCCCTTTCGGGCAAAGAAGCGCTGCAAATGATGCGCAATCAGCCGCCTGAGCACCCCTTTGACGTGCTGATTACCGACCAACGCATGCCCGAAATGACAGGCGTGGAACTCTTGGAGATAGCTGCCGCAGAGTTTCCGCAAACCGTGCGCATGATGCTCACAGGCTACTCCGACATGGAAGCCATCATCCGCGCCATCAACAAGGGCAATATTTTTCGCTATTTGACCAAACCTTGGGAACTTGACGAGCTTCGCCAAGCCATAGATGAAGCCTTCATTATGGCAAGGCAACGCAATCACTTAGCGACCGAAACTGCCGATACCAATGCTCCGCAAACGGCAGAATGGGGCATTTTAATGCAACTGCAACAAATCATACAACCGACCGAAGAAGCCGTCAAAGCCGTATGCAAAGATGCTTTTATCTTTCGCCCGCAGGCCGGACAACCCGAGAAATCAATGATGGCTTTTTACCATTTGGCAGAAAAAAAACAAAGCCTTGTCATCACTGCCGTCTGCCTGACCGAAGACCTGCCCAAAGGCGCTATTTTTAGCCTGATAATCAAACACTTGACAGACAGCGCCGTGCTCAATGGCATCACCCTGCCCGCCTGCTTGCTGGCCGAATTGCAACTCAACTTTTGCACAGCCTCCCGCATTATGCCGCATGTAACCGACCTTTCCATAGGCATCACGCTCATTAACCATCAGGCCAACCGATTGATATTTGCCGGAACTTGCCAAAACCTGATAGTTATTACGGCAGGCGAAACACAAGTTTTGCAAGGTATGCCCCAACCATTGGGTAAAAGCAATAATGCCTTCAATGCGGATGATTTCCAACAACACGAGCAGCCGTTCAGCCCTAATCGGACAGTCTTTTATATGGCTACCACGGGCATGGCAGAGCATCTGTGCGGCTTCAAAAACAGGGCTTTTGCCGGGCAATATCTCGTAGAAATTCTGGAAGAATTGCATAATTTGCCCGCTGTACGCCAAAAACAACTCATCCGTTCGCTGTGGGACGAGTGGCAGGCGCAACCAACCGCTGCCGCCAACACCCCCGCGACAGACCCTCTGATAATCGGCATAAGCATTTAACAATGAAGCCCTTACTACCACTAACGCTCTTGTTTCTACTCTCAGCGGGCAGCCTTTCGGCACAAATCCCAACCTTTTTGCTTCGCCGTCATACAGCATCCGCAGAGGCTGCCCACTCTACCCGCAAAGACACTATCTTGTATCTTGATTTATCGGGACGCAACCTGACTGCTATTCCCGAATGGGTATATGCCTGCACCAATCTGCGCACGCTGGATTTGAGCCGCAATCCGATTGCCGAACTGCCGCGCCGCCTCAATCGCCTGAAAAAACTCCATAAAATCACCTGCGACGGCACGCCGATACAACAGCAACGCTTTGCACCCGACAGTTTAATGACCGAAAGGCTCAAAAGCATGTCGGCTGCCCGACAGCGTCAGGTACTGGACAGCTTCGCCACGCTGAACAGCGCACAGACTGAAGCTGTTGAGCAGCAACTATTAAAAATCGGCAAGTTGCGCCACGTTCGCACGCTGGTTATTAACAACCGCTACTTAACTGAAATGCCGCGTGTGTGGAAAATCCGCAAGTTAGATACGCTCAATATCAGCCGCAACCGCCTCACTTCGCTGCCGCACCAAATGAAGAAACTAAAGCATCTGAGTGCATTTTATGCCGACTACAACCGCCTCACACATGATATTACATGGTATCCGCTGCCGCAATTAAAAAAACTAAGCCTGATTTCCAATCGGTTGGAAATATTGCCGCCCGCAATCGGGCAATACCGCTCGCTGATATCCATCAATGTGGCCGGTAATAAAATTGCACAGGTAGCCCCCGAAACAGCCCGCTTGCAGCAGTTGCGGCAAATCATTCTGTACGGTAATCAACTTACTGCCATCCCCGACTGCATTTTTGATTTGCAGGCATTGGAAGAATTGGATGTGTACATGAATCAGATAACGGAAGTCCCCGAAAAAATCAGCCACCTGAAAAATCTGACACATTTGTACCTGTCTTTCAACCGAATTGAAAAACTGCCCGAAAGTATTGCCCAACTGCAACACTTAAAAGGTCTTTATGCGCACCGCAACCGCCTGAGTCAATTGAGTGACAGCTACGCGGCGCTGCAAAATCTGGAAGTGCTGCGCGTACAGGAAAACCGTTTGAGCATTTTCCCCAACTTCATCCTGCAACTACCCAACATTCGCGAAGTGAACGTGGCACAAAACCAACTGTCCGACCTGCCGATAGAAAAATTGATGGATTTGCCGAAACTTTCGTTTTTTCATGCCAACAGCAACCCGTTTATGCCCGAATTTTTAGAAAGTCGGCTTGTAAAAGAATTCCTGCAAAAAGGCGAAAACCGAAAACTCAACTACGTAATCACGGGCAGGGATTAATTCAATCCCGCTTTTTCCTGCATCAGGCGCTTCACTTTACTTTCCAGCGCAAAGGCTTTGGGCAAAAGGATGCGATTTTCTATGGCTGCATGTGCTTGCAACTCATTTTCAAAGCGTTGCAGCTCGGAGTAAAGCACGCGAATAACCAACGGAGTGGTGGCATCGGTTGCATAGTCGCGGGTTAGTTCGCGGATGCCGCGCATATCGTCGTCATCGTCGTGGTGGTGTGCCGCAATGCTCTGCATAGTATGTTTCTGCATAGCAAAAAAGGCTTTACCCAATCCGCCGCGATGATACAGGGCATCGTCCAGCACCAAAATATAGCGGAAAGTTTCGTTTTCTTCTTCCAAAATGTGGCGTACAAAATCTTCTGCAAACAGCGGGAAAGCAATTTTCAAATCGTCCAGCGTTTCCTGCATGGCAGATGACAGGTTTTGCGGCTGTGCACGGCTCACCAAGTGTTGCATATAGGGCAGGCGGCGGCGCATAAACACGCGATGCGAATTTTTCAGGTAGTCAATAATGGCATCTACCGTGTAGCCTTTGAGCAACTCGGGCATGGAAAATCGCTCTTGTTGTCGCATAGACTCCCACTCTTTCAAGATGGGGGCTGTGCTCATGCGCTTCTCGCGACAAACCGCTTCTAATGTTTTATTGCCATGCTGACAAAAATCAATGCCAAACAAATGCAATACCGCACCGATGGAATGATGCTCTGCAACCAACTCGGAAAGGCTTTTTTCACGCGACAGCATGGTACTCGTATTTGATGATGCTAAAATAGCAATTTTTCATTACTCCTCCCCACAAGCCAACAGCGTATTTTTCAACAGCGAAGCAATGGTCATTGGCCCTACGCCGCCGGGAACGGGCGTGATGTAGCTGCATTTCGGCGCAACTTCGTCAAATGCCACGTCGCCTTTGATGCTGTAACCCGATTTTTTGGAAGCATCGGGCACGCGGGTAATGCCTACGTCTATCACCACGGCACCTTCCTTCACCATATCGGCCTTGATAAATTCAGGTCGTCCAAGGGCAGCTATCAGGATATCGGCGCGGCGGGTTTCCTCTGCCAAGTTGGGGGTGCGGCTGTGCGTAATCGTAACCGTACAGTTGCCCGGGTAGGCATTGCGCGACATGAGCAGCCCCATCGGCATACCTACAATATTGCTGCGGCCTACCACTACGCAATGCTTGCCTTCGGTGGCAATGCCGTAGTGCGCCAGTAGTTGCACAATGCCGAAAGGCGTGGCAGGGATAAAAGTAGGCAGCCCCAGTGCTAATTTGCCCACATTGGCCGGATGAAAACCATCCACATCTTTTTCGGGGCTGATGGCATACGTAATTTTTTCGGCGTTGATATGTTTCGGCAAAGGCAGTTGCACAATGTAGCCGTCAATGTCGGGGTTTTCATTCAGGCTGTGCACCTGTGCCAGCAGTTCGGCTTCGCTGATGGTCTCGGGCAAGCGAATGAGCGTAGAGTGAAAACCGATGCGCTCGCAAGTACGGACTTTGCTGCCTACGTAGGTTTCGCTTGCGCCGTCGTTGCCTACCAGCACTGCCGCCAAATGCGGAATGCGTCGGCCTTCTGCCTTGCGCCTTGCCACTTCTTCCCTGATTTGTTCCTGTATCTTTTCCGATACCGCTTTGCCGTCTATGAGAATCATATGCCCAATTTTTTTGCGAAGTTACGGCTTTCAAAAAATTTCCCTGTTCAAAAAAAATGCTGCCCAAAGAATTCTTTCCAAAGCGTAACAAAATATTAACTTCGCATTATGGCAGAGTTAATCAGCATTCATCCGCAAAATCCCGAACCGCAGAAAATTCGCCGAGTGGTAGAATGTCTGCGAGAGGGGGGCGTTATCATCTACCCGACCGATACGGTTTACGGCATCGGTTGCGACCTGTACAGCGCCAAAGCGATTGAGCGCATCTGCCGCATCAAAGGCGTAAAGCCTAACAAAATGCACCTGTCGTTTATTTGTTACGACCTGTCCGACATCAGCAACTACGCACGCCAGATTCCCAACGCCGTGTTTCGGGTGATGAAAAAAGCACTGCCCGGCCCTTTTACCTTCATTCTGGAATCGAGCAGCGAAGTGCCTAAAATTGTAGGACAGAAAAAAAATCAGGTAGGCATCCGTGTGCCCGACCACAACGTACCCCGTGCAATTGTCAAAGAATTGGGCAACCCGATTTTGACAACGTCCATCAAAGACGAGGACGAAATCGTTCAGTACATGACCGACCCCTCGCTTATCAACGACAAATACGGGCACGTGGTGGATATGGTGATTGATTCGGGCTACGGCGGCAACGTTCCTTCAACGGTAGTACTTTGCGAACAAGATGGCACTATGGAAGTAGTACGGGAAGGATTAGGAGATTTTGAGTTATATTTATAACACACAATATTTGCACCCCTGATGCGTTAATCATCGGGTGCGGATAACCCGCATGGTATCACTAAACTACACAGGCAAACAAACAACCTTATGATTTTAGTGATATGAAGACTACCGACTTAATGAACCAGACACTTTTCAATGATGACTTTTTGCATCTTGAGTATTTGCCTACCGAAAACGTATTGATTGAAACTTGGTATGGATTTGTGGATTACGCGCGTTTTGTAACGGCTACTCCCATTGTTTTGCAGGCCATTCAGCAAACCGGAGCGCACTTGCTGCTTTCCGATTTGAGTAAGTTGAAAGTACTCCGCGAAGATGCCTACTCCTACTTGGTACATGAAAAAACACGCCAATTAGCCCGTCAAGGTATTCAGGCATATGCGCTGAGCATCAATCCTGAAAAAGCAGGCGGCACAGCAACGGCCAATCTGATTAATGTACATGTAAGCCTTGGCGGCAACCACTTAGACCTCGCCTGTTTCCACAACACGCGCGAAGCTGGCATTTGGTTGAAAGAAAAAAGTTTGCAACCACAGCTAAACATGTAATCTTTGCGGATGAAATAAAACTACCCTTGTTTTTATTCATCATGCAAACTATGAAGCGGTACTTGTTGCCGATTGTTATTCTATTGTCTGTTGTTTGGGCTTGCTCCAAAGAAAAAGAAGCGCCCGATGTTTCACACATAGCCGTAAACCTGTCGCTTATCAGGTTGGAAGGCGAAATTGCTGCCATCAGCAATGAGGAAGAGGCGCGACAATTTTTGGACAAATACCCTGCATTTGCCAATACGTTTCTGTTCCGCAACCGCCTGAACAACGACGCCGTGCCCATTAGCGACATGTTGCGGCTGGGGCGCAGCGAGTACATAGATACGCTAACAATGGAGGCGCAGGCCTACTTTGGCAATATGGCAGCTATCAAAGCAGAATTGGAGCAAGCCTTCCGCATGGTTAAATACTACTACCCTGATTTTCAGGTGCCGGTTGTTTACACCATGATAACAGGCTATGGCAACGACTTGGCCGTTTCCGACTCGGCCATTTTTATCGGGCTGGATTATTTTATGGGGCAGGCTTCGCGCTACCGTTCCCCCGACCCTAACTATATTTTCACGCACTACCGAAAAGAGTTGATTGCCCCGGCAGTCATACTGATGCTTTCGGCACGCTATAATCAAATTGACGAAAGCAACCAAACGCTGCTCAACCAGATGATTGCCTACGGTAAAGCCTATGAGTTCACCTCGGAAATGTTGCCCCACGTACCCGACTCGCTCATTATCCGCTATACGGCACGGGAAGTTACCGACTCTTACGACAATCAGGATGTCATATGGGCACATTTTGTTAAGAACAATTTGTTTTTTGAAACCGGGCAAATAGCAAGCAAACGGTATATTGAGCATCGTCCGCATACGTTTGAGATAGGCGACGAATGCCCGGGACGAATCGGCACATGGTTAGGCTGGCAAATTGTGCGTTCCTACATGAAAACTCACCCTGAAATAACACTGCCCCAACTGATGGCGGAACGCAACGTGCAAAAAATATTTGAAGAGTCGGGCTACAAGCCGCAAAGAGCGCAATAGCTGCCTTCACATGCGTCAAAATACCGGACGTATGGAAGGCAGTTCTTCCATATTTTTGATTTCCACCTTTACCTTATTGATGCGCGTTTCCTGCGTGGAAAGAATGGTAAAGACAAAATCCGCAGTTTCTATAACATCGCCTTGCTTGGGAATATTTTCAACAATGGAAATCAGATAGCCGCCCAGCGTGTCATAATCGCCGGTGGGCAGCCCCCACTGCAAGTGTTCGTTGATGTAGTCAATTTCCAAGCGTGCGCTGAGGATATAGGTGGCAGCATCTACCTTTTTGATGTCTTCCTGCACAATGTCAAACTCATCATGTATCTCTCCAAAAATTTCTTCCATGATGTCTTCTATGCTGACAACCCCCGCTGTGCCGCCAAATTCGTCTAACACAACGGCAATGCTTTTATGCTCGGCAATAAAATCAACCATCAATTCATTGGCAGGCATGGTTTCGGGCACCATAATAACCGTAGAAAGTATTTCGTCTATGCTTTGCGGCTTTTTAAACAATGCCATCGCATGGCAATAGCCAATGATGTTGTCTATTGTTTCGTCGTAAACAAAGATTTTGGAGTGCCCGCTTTCTATAAATGCCTTTTTGAGGGCTTCCAAACCATCTTCTTTATCAACGGCTACCATCTCGGTGCGCGGGCGCATACACTCCCGCACCTTAATGGACTTGAAAGAAAGCGCATTGGAAAATATTTTGGTATCAACGTTGGTTTCCCTGTCTTCGCTGCGGTTTAGGTTGCCAATGTAATGGTTCAGGTCGGTAAGGCCGAAAGCAGGGTTGGCTTCGGAGTATTCCAGCCGCAAAACCCTCGTAATCACGAGCTTGGTCAATGATACAACAACATAAACAAAGGGATACAGTATCAGATAGAACAGGTGGATGGGCAGCGCAAAAATTGCCAGCAATTTATCGGGATTGATTAATGAGATGCTCTTGGGCATAAATTCGGCAACTGCCAGCACCAACAGCGTAGAAAGCATTGATTGCAGAACAATAAATGCAATTTCAGCAGTTGTACCCTTCATTTGCAGCACCTGCCCGACAAAGTACATCACTTGGGGGTCTAATATTTGCGACATGTAGATGCCATATACCACCAGCGTGATGGTATTGCCGATGAGCATGGCCGTAATAAACAAAGAAGGGCGGTTGTAGTAGCGGGCTATAATATCTGCCCAAAATACGCCCTTGTTTTTTTGCAGCGTGATGTGCAACTTATTGGCTGAGATAAACGCTAACTCTATGCCCGAAAAAAAGGCAGACAATACAAGCGAGAGTATAACAATAACAATTGCCGTATTCATCGGGAACGCTGCCTTGGTTTAACTGATTTGGGGCTTTTCTTTTCGGTCGGCGTGTCTTTAACTGCCGCCTGCCGATAGCGATTGCTACGGAGTTTGTAGTAAAACAACAACGCAGCTATCAGCATAAAAATCCAATAGCTTGCCATTACACCATACAGAAAGGACTGGTGCACGCCAATGACAAATAAGGCAACGGCAACTGACAAAATAATCACCTGTTCTAACTTCATAGGGAAATTATTAAGGGTTCAGAGAAAATGTCCCCGATGGCCGCAATATACGGTAACGGCTAAAACTTTCGTCAGAAACCAACCCGACTCCTTCGAGCATTTCGTTGGGCGTAACGATTTTAATGGGCTTATCGGTGCGAATTTCGCGTTTGGGCTGATCCCAGTCTAATTGGGTGGTGTAGAGTCGTTGGTTCAGTTCCAGATTTTCCACCACAATATTTCCGAAGGCCTGATACAACTGTCGCGTTTTATCATAACTGCCCGAATCGCCGCGCAGGGTGCTGATTTTTTTGCCGTAGGCATCGTAGCGGCTGATTTTGACGCCTTTGGGATATTTCACATCGCCGTTTTGAAAAATGAACTGTTCGGGCGCTTCAATTTTCAATTGGATAATGGCATTATCGCTGTAAAGTGTTTCTACGCCCCGAAATTCCACCAACGGGCCGTTGTATTGTACCTTAACTTTCTTCTTGCGCAATTCCTGATTATTGCAGGCACTCAACAGAAAAACTGTTGCCATGCACAGCATAGCTTTATGCCAACTTTTGTATTTCACCGTGCGGTTATTGGTTGCAATGACAAAATTACGCATAAAATTGCGAGCAATCGCTGTAAGCCGCTACAAATTGCGCAGCACGGCCAGCGAGTTTAGCGTGCCGAAGTTTTCGTAGTGCAGGGCAAAGAAGGCAGTGAGCGCATCCAGCAAAAGTGACCTGTGCGCCGCAACGGCAGCGTTTGTTGTGCCGTAAGGCATTTCCAATAGCTGACGATAGGCGGCACCGTGTTCGGCCAAACTGAACGGTATGCGGGCGGTTTGCAGTTGCTCGGCCAGCGACTCGGCAGAGTCAGCACCAAAGCCCAGCAAAGTTGCCAGCCGCACCAGAAAGACCAGATGAAAAAGGTCTTCGCCGGTAGTCAGGTTGTCAAAAGTTACCAGACTTTCAAACAAGAACTTAAAAAGTGCCTCGTCTTCCTTTTCTTCCTTCAAGGTTTTGCCAAGTATTTCGGCCAAAAACAACGCAACCGAGGTTTTGGTAACGGAAAAAGGAATATGGCGGTAAGGATACGCCAATCGGGCATCCGATATGCGTTGCAACCCCGCATCGGGTTTCTCGTAAACGGTCAGCTCGAGCAGGGTGAGCGGCTGATAAAGGGCTATTTTACTGCTCCCTTTGCTGCTGCGCACGCTATTGACAATATAGGAACGCAAGCCCAGTGTTTCGGTGTAAACCTTAACAATCAGCGAGGTTTCGCGGTAGCGCAAAAAGTTGATGACGATTCCCCTTGTTTTAACCAGCATAAGTTTCTGTCAGATATCCGATGGGCGGCAGATGGTATGTCTTACCTTTGCACTCAATCTCAACACTTCATCGCACATGCAATCTATTATCTACCATGCCGAGGGGCGCATCGCTTATATTACCCTGAACCGCCCCGAAAAACGCAATGCGTTCAGCCGTCAGTTGGTCAGCGAACTGAAAGAGGCTTTTGCCGCCGCCGCTGCCGATGATGCCATAAAAGTAGTGATATTGCGTGCCGAAGGCAAAGTTTTTTGCGCCGGTGCCGACTTGGACTATCTGCAAAATCTGCAAGGGCTTTCCTACGAAGAAAACTTGGAAGATTCTACCTACCTGAAAGAACTCTACCTGCAAATTTATCGCCTGCCCAAAGTGGTTATTGCACAGGTACAGGGGCACGCAATAGCAGGCGGCTGCGGACTTGCCACCGTCTGCGACTGGGTTATTGCCGTTCCCGAAGCCAAATTTGGCTATACGGAGGTAAAAATCGGTTTTATTCCTGCCATAGTGATGGTTTTTCTGCTGCGCAAAATCGGAGAAGGGCGCGCCAAGGAATTGCTGCTCTCAGGCGACCTCATCAGTGCCGAAAAGGCCATGCAGTTTGGTTTTGTCAATGAAATTATTCCGGCAGAAAACCTGCAACAGCGCGTGCGCGAACTTGCCGAGCACCTTTGCACAAGCAACTCGGCACAGGCCATGGCAGCCACCAAGCAAATGATTGCCGATGTGCCATCCATGACCTTGGAAGAAGCGCTTGCCCATGCGGCCGCTCAAAACGCTGCTGCGCGTGCCACACCGGACTGCAAACGCGGTATTGCGGCATTTTTGAGCAAAGAGTCGCTGGCATGGTAGGGAGTTACACCATCAAGCCCACCAGCAAAATATCATCTACCTGCGCCTCGCTGCCCATCCAGTCGGTGAGGTGCTTGTCAAAGGCCGCCTGCTGTTGATGAATCGGTAAAGCCCCTACCCGCTCGCAAAGGTCGCGGAAATGCTTTATCATCAGTTTGTGGTTGTTCGCTCCGCCAATCTGGTCGGCGTAACCGTCGGTGAACATATACAGCACATCACCTGCGTGTACGTCTATTGTCTGTGCGGAAAACAGTCGTTCCGTTTCTTTTTGGAATCCGCCGATTGACAAGCGGTCTGCCTTGTACTCGGTCAGTATGCTGTTGCGAACCAGATACAGCGAGTTGCGCGCACCGGAAAACTGGACGGTACTTGCCAGCGGGTCATAAACAATCACCGACATATCCATACCGTCGCGGTTGATGCCTTTTTCCTGTTGCAGGGCTTCCCGCACGTGTTGGTGCATGGCATTGAGAATCATTGCCGTGTCGGGTTGAGACTGCTCGGCTGCAATGCTGTTGAGGAATGAAGTACCCAACATACTCATCATCGCACCGGGAACGCCGTGCCCTGTACAATCCACTACGGCAACTATTATTTTGCCCTGTTTTTCGGCAAACCAGTAAAAATCGCCGCTGACAATATCGCGCGGGCGATTCAGGATAAAATAGCCTGAAAAAAAGCGGGATAGTTCGTTTGCATCGGGCAGCATGGCATCCTGAATGCGGCGGGCATAGCGAATGCTGCTTTCCGTGTTTTCCTGTTGCAGGCGAATCTGGTCGCGCTGCATTTCTATTTCGCGGTTTTGCTGCTGTACCCGCGCCAAAGTGCGGCTCAGTTCGTTGTTCAAATCAAACAACTGCTCGTTGGCATGGCTCAGTTCGGCAGATTTTTGCTGAATAACCTCGTTCTGAGTCTTAATCTGTGCCAGCGTAGCCTCCAACTCTGCATTGGCACTGCTCAACTCTTGTGTGCGCAGGGCAACCTGTTGCGCCAGTGTGGCTTTTTCGTTGGCAACGGCACGCAACCGCCACTCGCCAATCAGCCAAATCACCAGAATGGCAACCACAATGTACAGCGCATAGGCAACCACCGTCCGATACCACGGTGCCTTAATGGCAAAGTGGTACTCTGCCTCGCTGCTGATATTGCCGAAAACATCGCGGGCACGCACCCGAAACACATAATGACCTTCGGCAAGGTTGGTGTACTCCTTGTAGCGGCTGTCGCTCCACTCGCTCCATTCTTTTTCCAAACCGTCCAATTTGCATTGGAATCGGTTGGCATGGGGACTGTTAAAGGCGGTAGCCGTAAAATCAAACCGAATCCGATTCCACTCGTAGGGCAGGTCTGGACTGAAAACAGCAGACTGTTCAGTTACCGCAAGCCCTTCTTTATTGGCAAAGTTGCCGTAGAACAAAGTTGAATCTTGCCCGATACTTACGCGCCGTATCAATGCGCGGAAAGTAAAATCCGTGGAAATATTTTCCTTGCGCTCGTAGCGGTAAATCCCATTGATATCGCTGAACCAAACGGCGGAGCTGTCGCCCGTGTAAATTGCCTGAACGGCATGTAGCTCGTCCAAACGGTTCAACGAACCGGGGCGATACACATAGCCGTTATCCGTTTTTTGCAGGAAACCCGCCTCTATCTTGCCCCGATGCGCAGAAAACAGCCAAATATTGCCCTTGGGGTCGGTAGCAGGAAGCATTACTTTACGGCCTTCGCTGTTGAAAGGTTGGTCAAATGCACTGTCGGGGACAAACTTGCCGCCTTCGTATTTGTAAATGCCGCGCTCGGTGGCTACCCGAATTTGACCTTTGATAAGAAACAGGTGGTTATCGGCAAGCGATGGCAGCCCCTCTGCCGTTCCCAAACGGCGAATCTGAGGAGTCATGCTGAACTTGTAGCTGCTGCCCTTGGCAAAGTCAATCAGGTAGATGCCGTTGTTCAGCGTGGCAGCCCATACGTTGCCGTCCTTATCTTCTTTGATGTGGCGGATATCGTCGCGCAGGCCTTCAAACTTCCCCTCGTCTATCCAGTTGCCGTTTTTGCGGTAGATGCAGCGCATACTGTACGCCGAACCTACAAACACGCGGTCGGGGTCTATGTGCGAACGTTCAAAGCAAAAAATATTGGGGGGCGTAGATTCTTCGCCAATGTCGCCGACAGCATCGCCGCGCAGCAACTTAACCCCCATAAAAGTACCGACAAGCAAATCCTTGTCCACAGGCAACAATGCCCAACAGTCCAACTTGAACCCCTGCACCGGCTCAAACTGTGCGTCGTAAAAACGGCGGGTGGCTGCCGCATGTGTCAACTCGCGGGGTGCCAAACGAAAAAGACCGCTCAAAGTAGCTACATACAGTTTGCCCTGATGCTTGGCAATGGCATTAACGGCTCCTTTCAGTTGCTGGTACTGCTCGTTATACAACTGAAATTCAGAGGGATACTCCATACGGGCAATACCGTTATACATCCCCATCCAAAGCCCGTTTTGTCCATCTTCGGCAAAAGACAGCACAAAGTCATCCGCCAAGCCGTTGCGTTTGTTATAGATGCCCTGCAATTTGCCGTTTTCATCAATCATCAGCACCCCTACGCCGAGCATACCGACAGCCAGCGTTTTGTTGTTTTTACCGTAGTTAATCCACTGTGCGTTGTAGCTTCTGAAATCGCGCAGCAATTCGTCCGCCTCTGTGTTCCACTTAACTATTTTACCCTGTTGCGTAGTGTAAAGCCCCATGTTTTGCACGCAAATCAGCAACTCGTTGGTACCCCACGGCAATACCTGACTGATGAGGGAAGCGGAAAACATGTCTGTGTCTTTAACGGGAACTAATTTGCTGCCTACCCACTTCATTAGGCCGCGGTCGCTTTGCTGCACATAAAACTGGTCGCGCACGGCAAAACCGAAACTAAAAAACGTTTCTGCCGGAACAATCTGCAAATACGGCTGCCCTTTGTTTTCTTTCAAAATAAAAACGGATTCGTCGGCCTGAAAAAATACGCCCTCTGTGAGGCAATTAACCGTCCATACTTCACCGAATGAGCGTTTGTCGGCAGGAAGCAGGCTTTGCAGCGACTGGTAACGCATACGCCCAAGCGAATCTACCTGCAAATAACCGAAATGCCCTACGCCTCCGGCATAAATCCGCCCTTTGGCATCTCTTGCCAACGTGCGGACAGCACCGCCCGTTTTGATAAGTTTCCACTGATTGCCATCGTACTCCAATATGCCGTTATCGTTGCCAAAATAGAGGATTCCTCGCCCGTCTTGCACGATAGCCCAGTTAGCCATGCCGGCTTTGTATTCTTTGGGGAGGTAATTATGTATAAAAGGCATACCGCGCTCGTTTGTTTGCCCGCATACCATACAGGTGCAGGCCAGCAGCGCTGCCAGCAGTAATACCAATCGCTTTGTCATACTTAAAATTAGTCGTGAATCAATTGCCTGTCAAATTTACATCAAGATTTGTTGAATGAGAGAGTGAAAAAAATTTGCTACATTCAGCCCATTATTCACAAACCAACAAACGAATTTTTATGAACAAATCTTTCAAAATGAGCATAGCTGCCCTTGCGTTAGTAGCCGTGCTTGCCGCTTGCGGAGGTTCTAAGCCCGAAAATCAGGAAATGGAAGAGGGCGAAGAAGTAGGCGTTACCAACATGCTCGACAAAGCCGAAGACATGATAAAAGCTGCCGAACAGTCGCAAAAAGACGCTAACAAAAAGTTAGAAGAGCGCATCAAACGCGGGGATACGCTTGCTATCCCTTACAGCGAATTGGGCAAATTTTTACCTGACGAAATTGACGGCTACAAAGCCGAAGGAGAAGCAAAAGGCGAAACGACCAGTATGCCCGGCATGAGTGTTTCGGTTGTACGCAAAAGACTTACCAAAGGGCAGGACTACGTGAACATTGAGTTGAGCGACTACAACGGCGGCGCAAATGCTGTTTCGCAGGGTGCACTGACTATGTTCAGCATGGCTGCCGAAATATCCATGGAAAACAACGATATGAAGCAGACGGGCTTTAAACAGGGTGAGGATATCAAAGGCTCGCTGATTTATCAGAAAAACAGGCAGGTAGCCGAATTAAGTGCCGTCATCGGCGGCCGATTCCTTGTTAAAATGGAAGCCAACAACCAGAAAGACACAGAAAAGTTGAAAGAATACTTCCAAAAAATCTCCTTAAACGAATTGGCAGCCCGCTAATGGTACATTGCCAATAATTCGCGTGCACTCTGATAGGCGGTTTCCGAAGGTTTAGCGCCGCCTATCATCTGAGCAATCTCCCCTACCCTTTCCTCGTAGCTCAGTTCGCGGATGCAGCTAATCACCCTGTCTGCCGTATCGTCTTTGTAAACATAGTAGTGCTGCTCTCCGTTGGCTGCTGTTTGCGGCAAGTGGCTGATAACAAACAACTGATGCTTTTTGGACATCTCGCGCAGCATTTTGCCTACCTTGATGGCAATTTCGCCCGAAATACCTGTGTCAATTTCATCAAAAATGATGGTGGGAAGGGCTGTTTTGCCTGCCAAAATGTATTTCAGACAAAGCATCAGGCGCGAAAATTCGCCACCCGAAGCCACATTTTTCAGCGGTTCGGGGCGGATGCCTTTGTTGGCACTGAACAGGAATGTTACTAAATCGGCACCGTGGGGTGCAGGGGCTGTATCGCTTACTTGTATTTCAAGGCGCGCGTTCGGCATACCCAAATCTTGCAGCAGTGCGTTGGTTTGCAGGGCAACAGGGGCTGCGGCAGCTCGTCGGCTTTCGCTTAGTTGTGCCGCTGCTGCACGCATGGCAGCCTCTGCCTGTTCCAGCGCGGTGCGGGCATCGGCAATGGCCTCATCCAGATTGTGGGTAAGGCTGAGTTTATCTGCCAATGAGTTGCGAAGCGCAATAAGCTCCGCAACAGTTGCCGCGCCGTGTTTCTTTTGCAGCGTGTAAAGTTTGTCTAATTGCAATTTGAGCGTGTAAGCCTGCTCTTCATCAAAAAACAGGCTACCCTCCTCGCTTTCCAATTCAGAACCAATGTCGCGCAGTTCAATGAACAAACTCTCCATCCTTTCGGCAAGTGCCTGATAGCGTGGAGAATAATTAACGATTTTGCGTATCTCGCTCAGGGCGCTTCGCAGAATGTTTTCGGCAGCGTTTTCATCGTTGGCGAGCATCTGCCCCAGCAATGCCAACTGTGTTTTGATGGTTTCTATGTTGTCAAGTCGTTCCAGTTCCTGCTCCATTGCCTCCTGTTGCATCTCATCGAGCGGCAGTTGGCGCAGTTCTTCCAATAAATATTGATTATAGTCTGCGTCTTTGCGGAGTGCATCGGCCTGTGCAAGCAGTTTTTGCAGCGCCTGTTCTGCCTTGCGCCAAGTGCGGTAGGCTTGCGCATAGGCATCAACCAAGGGCTGATGCTGAGCAAAAGCATCGAGCAAATCGCGTTGGAAGTCATCGGCGGCCAGCAGCAGCGTATCGTGCTGACTGTGGATGTCCATCAAACGGCTGCCAATGCGGCGCAGCACTTCCAGCGTAACGGGTGTGTCATTAATGAATGCCCGCGATTTACCCGCCGGACTGATTTCGCGCCGTATGGTACAATGGCCGTCAAAATCGAGGTCTGATTCTTCAAAAAGCGGTTGTAAATCGTATTCGCAGATATCAAACTGTCCCTCTACTACGCATTTTTCGCCTTCATTCAGCAATACTTTGGTGTCGGCTCGGTCGCCCAGCAGCAGGCCTATCGCACCCAGCATAATGGATTTACCCGCACCGGTTTCACCTGTGATAATGTTCAGGTGCGCCGAAGGGCTGATTTCCAGTTGCCGAATGAGCGCGTAGTTTCTGATGACCAGATGTTTGAGCATGGCGGATTTTGACAGTTATCTTACGCAGACGCGACGGGTTTTGAAAACCCGTCGCGTTTTTACGAATGTAAGCGTAACAAAATTAAAGAAGCAAAATCAATAAAAAAATATTTTTACGGATTACTTCTTCAATGTGCCGATGTAAGCGGCTACCGCCTTGATGTCTTGTTCGGAAAGTGCCTTTTTGTATTTGGGCATGGCATTTTTTCCGTTGGTGATAATCTGCACGGCTTCCTCCGCGCTCAGTTGGCTAACCGCCAGATTTTTGGCACCTGCTGCGCCGAGTGCACCATCTTCGCCATGGCAAACCACACAGTTGGCATCGTAAACTGCCTTTCCGTGCAACTGAATATCGTAACCGCTTTGCGTGGCATCGGTTACTACCCCTGCTGCCAATTCCTGTACGGGTGCGTTGCGGCTCATTTCGGCAAGGCCGTAGGAAACCAGCAGCAGCACAAAAGACAGTGTAGCCAGCGCTTTATTGCTGCGTTTAAAACCAACAACAGCCAGCGGAATAGAGGCAAAAACAGCAGCAATTTTAATCCACATGTATATATGAATTTGTGGCAATTGGAACAGCATCACAGCCCCCGTCAGCAGAAAAAGTGTGCTGACAATCATTTCGGGAATGCGTATTATCTTCTTGAAACGCTCCAATGTGTCGGTTTTGTTGGCCAGCAAAAGGGCTGTTTTTACCAGATAGATGAGCAAGAAAAGCACTACAACCAATTTGTGCGTGTGCAATAGTCCGGTGAACATGAGAAAAGAGATTTTTTAGGTGATTTCCTCAAAAATACGGCATCAGTGCTTAACTTGAATCAAGATTTGACCGTAAAACAGATTAACAACCTTTAACAAACGACATATGAAACGCAGTATCACCATATTGATAGTGGTAGTTTTGGTGGCTACCGTCATGTTCTCCACGGTTTCATGCACGCGGATTGATGCGGGCTATGTAGGCATCAAGGTTAATCTGTACGGACAAGACAAAGGCGTGCAGGACATTACCGAAGTTACGGGCATGGTTTGGTACAACCCCGTTACAACTGCCATCTATGAGTTCCCGACCTTTGTACAGCACAAGGTATGGACTGCCGAGCTTACCGAAGACAGCCCGGTGAATGAAGAATTTACCGTTACTACCCGCGACGGTTTGAGCCTTTCCTTTGACGTAGGCTTAGACTATCAGGTAATTCCCGAGCGGGTGCCCGATATTTTCCGCACCTACCGCAAAGATTTGCGCCAGATTACCAATGAGTTTATCCGCACCATGGTACGCAATGCGCACAACAGTGTAGCCTCTACTTACACTGCCGAAGACATGGTATCTAAGCGCGGTGATTTTGAAGCGGAAGTAGAAAAAATACTGCGCCGCGACTTGCAAAAAGCCGGCTTTGAAATTCAGCAAATCGGTATTATTGGCAAAATCCGTATGCCTGCCACATTGGAAGAAGCCGTTAATGCCAAAATCAAGGCTGTGCAAGACGCCATCAGGGCAGAAAACGAAAAGCAGCGCATCATTGCCGAAGCACAGAAAAATATAGAACAAGCCAAAGGCGAAGCCGAAGCCATCCGCATTCGCGCTGAGGCAGAAGCCAATGCCAACAAGCTGATTACCAGCACACTATCTCCTTTGCTTTTGCAAAAAATGTACATTGAAAAATGGGACGGCAAATTGCCTGTTTACGGACAAACGCCGCAGTTATTTAAAAATATCAACTAATATCGCTGCACTCCGATAAATCGGGCAACCTTTTTGCAATGCAACCTGTCTGTTACCTCTAAATCAATCATACTTCAACCATGAAAAAAGTTCTTATAATTTTTTGCATCCTTGCTCTGCCGGCAGCCGCATTTGCACAGTTGGGCATCCATGGCGGCCTTAAATTAGGCGGCGGCGTTTCGCAAATCAATTTTGAAAAAACCAACACGCAAGGGGGCGGTGCATTTGTACCCGGCGATGCTCGCGTAAGTTTTCATGGCGGCGGCTTTTTGCAGGCCAAAGTATTAGGCATTTTACTGCGGCCTGAAATCTACTTCACCTCCATTGGCAGCCAAGCTATTTTTGAAAGCCAAAATGTACAACAGGTACAAACACAAGTTAAAAACTACAACATCAACCGCGTAGATGTACCTATTTTGGTAGGTTTCAGTATGTTAAAAGTACTGCGCGTCAATGGTGGCCCCGTCATTAGTGCAACAGCAGGCAATAACACAACCGTCAATCAAAAGTTGAACAGCGCAACGGTAGGTTTGCAATTGGGCGTAGGCTTAGATTTTGGAAAGTTAGGAATTGATGCCCGCTACGAAGGCAGTTTCAGCAACATCAGCAACGACCTTACGCTTGGCGGCTTTACCTTCCCAGCCGACCAGCGCATCCGTCAGTACATGGTCAGCCTGAGTTATCGCCTTTTCTAAAACCAAGTTGAATTACCCGCTGCCTATGTGATAATCTGCATGTTTTGAATTGCATTTTGCAAATGGCAAACAGGCAGGCGAATAATGCAGCAATAGGGACAGAGAATGCGCTGTCCCTATATTTTTTTCATAGCATCATTGGTGCTCCCAAAGTTAGTACAGAGGTTAAAACAGCCCTACAAAAGGTCTGTGATGGTTTCCAACCCCATACCGCGCGAACCTTTGAGCAAAATGTAGCTGTTTTGGATGGGATTGCCCTGCAACCACTCGGCAAGTGCGGCTTTGTGCTCAAAAAACAGGGCGGAATCGTCGGCTTGGCGAATGTCATAAAATGCCTTCCCGCAAAGCAATACGCATGCAAATCTGCTTTGCATGGCTTTTTCGGCTATTTCGCGGTGTTTGGCGGCACTGTAACTGCCTAATTCAAACATATCCCCCAAAATCACCACCTTGTTGGTTGCAGGCATCTGCGCAAAACTGTCTAAGGCTGCTTGCATGCTCGAGGGGTTGGCATTGTAAGCATCCATAATCAGCGTATTACTGCCCGTTTTTCGCACCTGCGAGCGATTGTTGGTAGGTACATAAGCGGCAATAGCCTGATGAATATCTGCTGCCGGAACATTGAAATAAGTTCCCACGGCAATCGCCGTCAGGATATTGTCAAAATTATACGCGCCGATGAGCTGTGTCTCGTGTGTATGGCCTTCGGTGTCTTTGTAGCAAATAAACGGTGTTGTTTCTAACAGCTCCGCACAGGCAAACGTATTGTGCAGGCCGTAGTAAATCGGTCGGGGGAATTTTTTACCCAACTCAGCCAGCAGCGGATTGCGGACATTGACAAAGGCTTGTCCTTTGCTTTGCGCCAAATAGTCAAACAATTCGCTTTTGGCACGGATGACTCCTTCAAAGCTGCCGAAACCTTCTAAATGCGCTTGTCCGATGTTGGTAATCAATCCGAAATCTGGCTCGGCAATGCTGCAAAGCTCGGCTATATCGCCGATATGGTTGGCGCCCATTTCAATGACCGCCATTTCTGTTTCGGGGCGAATTTGCAACAGGGTCAGCGGCACACCAATGTGATTATTCAGGTTGCCCTGTGTGGCATGGGTGCGGTACTTCCGACGCAGCACCGCCGCCACTAATTCTTTGGTAGTTGTTTTACCATTGGTGCCCGTAATGGCAATAAACGGTATTTGCAACTGTCGGCGATGATGGCGCGCCAACGATTGCAGGCTTTCTAACACATTTTCCACCAACAAAAATCGGTCGGATGCAATCACCGAAGGGTTATCTACGACCGCATAGGCTGCACCTTGTTTCAGTGCTTGCGCTGCAAATTGGTTGCCGTCAAAATTAGCACCTTTCAAAGCGAAAAACAGACAGCCGTCGGGCAGTTGGCGGCTGTCTGTACTGACTACCGGATGTTGGCAATAATGCGTATATAGTTGTTCGGTAGTGATATGGGCTGTTTGCATCTATGGCAAATGGCTTAGTAAATTTCAGGATACCTTGTCGGACTTACCTCGTGCATTATGCTGTAAACCGCATCAAAAATATCTTCGGGATTGGGTTTGCTGAAATAGTCGCCATCGGAGCCGTAAGGCGGGCGGTGTGCTTTGGCAGCAATGCAAACAGGCTGTGCATCCAAGTACGGGAAAATATCCTGATTGTCCATTACCTGTTGGAGCATGTATGCCGAAGCGCCTCCCGGCACGTCTTCATCGGCAAAAATGACGCGGTTGGTCTTGCGCACCGATTGCCCGATGATGCCGTAGCGGTCAAAAGGAAGCAGCGTTTGCACGTCCACAACCTCTACGTCTATACCGAATTTTGCTAAATCCTCGGCGGCTTCCATCACGATGCGGCACATAGAGCCGTAGGTTACAATGGTGATGTCCGTTCCCTGACGAATCACTTCGGGCACGCCCAGCGGCACGGTAAATTCTCCTACGTTGTCGGGCAGGCGTTCTTTGAGGCGATAACCGTTGAGGCACTCAATTACCAATGCCGGTTCATCGGAGAGCAGCAGGGTGTTGTACATGCCCGCAGCTTGTGTCATATTGCGCGGCACAAGCACGTGCATACCACGCAAACTATTGATAATCATACCAATAGGAGAACCTGAGTGCCAAATACCCTCTAAACGATGGCCGCGTGTGCGTACAATCAGCGGTGCTTTTTGGCCGCCTGCCGTGCGGTAGTGCAAACAAGCCAAATCGTCGGAGAGTGTTTGGATAGCATAGAGCAGGTAGTCTAAGTACTGAATTTCGGTAATCGGGCGCAGGCCGCGCATGGCAGCACCAATGCCCTGACCAACAATGGTGGCTTCGCGAATACCGGTATCGCCTACGCGCAGTTCGCCGTATTTGGCCTGCAAGCCGGCAAATGCCTGATTTACATCACCGATTTTGCCCACATCTTCGCCAATGGCGAAAACGCGCGGGTCGCGGGCAAGCATGGCATCAAAGCAGGCCTGTAATACTTCGCGGCCATCTACCACGGGAGAGTTTTCGGAGTACACAGGCTTAACTTCGCGAACTAACAGGGCTGACTCGTCCGACTCACTCAATAAATGGGAATTGAAGCGGCGTTCGTTCTCTTTTTCAGCTTTTTTCACCCAATTTATCAATGCCTGACGGGCGGCGCTGTTCTGACCACGCAGCAGGCGCAACCCATGGCGGGCGGCTTTCATGGCATCCATGTGCTGTGGATTAATTGTGCGCTGATACTCGGAGCGCACCATGAGCAATTGCTCTTTCAGTGTGGCATCCGCACAAGTATCGGCGGCTTCTGCCAACAGACGCAGCACTTCCTGCTGGTCGCCTTTCATAGAATCTACAAAGGCAGCCCATGCATTGTTTTTTGCTTCCAATGCACGTTGTTTGGCACGGCGGTCTATCTCTTCCAGTTCCTCGGCAGTTGCATAGCCGTTGGCCATCATCCAAATTCCCATTTGCTTGATGCAGTCATATTCTGCTTCCCAAGCCAATCGCTCTTTGGATTTGTAGCGCTCGTGTGAACCCGAAGTAGAATGACCTTGCGGTTGGGTTAATTCCGTAACGTGAATCAGGCAGGGCACATGCTCGCGACGGGCAATGGCGGCTGCTGTCAGATAGGTCTGACACAACTCATCGTATTGCCAGCCTTTTACTTGAAACAGTTCAAAACCCGGTTCATTTTCGGTGCGCTGCAAGCCAATCAGAATTTTATAAATATCACCCTTGGTAGTATGGTATTCCTGCGGAACGGAGATGCCGTAACCATCGTCCCACACAGACATTACCATAGGCACTTGCAGTACACCTGCGGCATTTAAGGCTTCAAAAAACAAGCCTTCGGAGGTGGAAGCATTACCGATTGTACCGAAGGCAACCTCATTGCCTTGCACGGAAAAATCGGTCAGGTACGACAACTGCGGATTTTGGCGGTAGAGTTTGGAGGCAAATGCCAAACCGACCAAGCGCGGCATTTGTCCGGCCGTACAAGAAATATCGGCAGAGGAGTTGTATTGCTCCATCAAATTTTTCCACTTGCCGTTTTTGTCTAAACTGCGGGTTGCAAAATGGCCATTCATACAGCGCCCGCCGGTAGCCGGTTCTGCCTCTATGTCAGTATGCGCATAGAGCTGCGCGAAATATTGCTCCAATGTAAGCGCACCTAAGGCAAACATGAAGGTTTGGTCGCGATAGTAGCCGGAGCGGAAGTCGCCTTTGCGAAAGGCCTTGGCCATTGCAATTTGTGCAATTTCTTTTCCGTCGCCGAAAATGCCGAATTTGGCTTTTCCCATGAACACTTCTTTTCGCCCCATCAAACTTGCATGACGACTTTCGCAGGCAATGCGGTAGTCGTTCAGCACCTCTTCACGTGTCAGGGAAAAGTTAGCGGTTGAAACTTCGGTTTGTGCCATTATGTGTGTGTTTTCGGTTTGATTTTCAAGGCAAAAATAAGCATTTAAGCCGTAAGCTGCACTAATTTATCTACCAATACGCGGTTAATGCGCTCGTAGGATTCGTACGTCCAGCCTGCCACGTGAGGCGAAAAAATCACATTGGGCTGTTGCGTAAGCCATTCAAAATCAACTGCTTGCGCAGGAGTAAGTTTATCTAATTTTTCCTGCTCCAAAACATCCAGACATGCCCCCCGAAGTTTGCCGCTTTGCAGTGCTTCCCGCAACGATGCCAAAGGCACGATTTCACCGCGGGCAGTATTGACAAACCATATCGGATGAGCAAACCGATTAAAAAAATCCGTGTTTATCCAGCCGCGCGTTGCAGCAGTCAGCGGAACGTGCAAACTCAACACCTCTGCCTCTGCCCATAGTTGCTCGAGCGATGCTTCGGTTGCATAGGTATCAGAAAATCCGCTTTTGTATTTGTCATAGGCCAGTACACGACAGCCAAAACCGCTGAGCCGTTTGGCAAACGATTGCCCCATGTGTCCATAACCGATGATGCCAACGGTTTTGCCCATCAATTCGTAGCCGCGATTGGCCTCGCGCTGCCATATTTTTTGGCGCACCTGTGCATCGGCTTGCAGCAACTTATTCATCAGCGCCAGCAACATCCCCATTGCATGTTCGCCTACGGCATCCCGATTGCCTTCCGGTGCGTTAATCAGGGCTATGTTACAGGCTTGAAGTGCGGCCATATCTACTTGGTCGGTGCCTGCACCGGCACGCGCAAGCACTTCCAACTGTGTGGCCTTGCCAAGCAGTTCGGCATCTATGGGCGTTTTGGAGCGAACAATCATTACTTGGTAGTGGCCGACTATATCTAATATTTCCGCACGCGTAATTTGCGGCAAATAATCGGGGGCGAATCCTGCCTTTTCCAGCATCGGAAGCAGCGATTCGTGCATGGTGTCTATTATCAAAACTCGTTTTTGCATAGGGGCATTGTTAAAAAGCAGAAGAGCCATCCCTGTGAGGAATGACTCTTCCGACGATGAATGTCTTTGAATATTAGTGGTTGCCACCGGCGCGAATCATAGCACAACGGAAGCCAATGGTAGCTGTTGAAGAGTCTTCGGCAAAGTAGCGACGTGTACCTACGGCCAGCCAGTAAGCAACATCTTTCCATGAACCACCTTTGTACACACGCACTTTGTTGTCAATCAAACTGGTATTATTTCTGTCATACAAACGGGCAGGGTCTAAATATTCCGCGTCTTTTTGGCGATTGCCTCCGCCTGCCAGTTTCAGACCTTTGCCATCGGTACGAACAGGGTTAAGGTCGTTCATGTCTTCGTATGAAAGCGGGCGATACACGTCTTCCACCCATTCGTTTACGTTGCCTGCCATGTTGTACAAACCGTAATCATTAGGTGGATAAGCATAAATCCACTCGGTAATCATCGCACCGTCGTTAAGTTTGCCCGCAATACCGGCATAGTCGCCGCGTCCGCGTTTGAAGTTGGCAAGAAACTCACCCATTTGTCTGCCGTAAGGGTTGCGCAATGAGTGGCCGTCCCACGGATACAAACGTCCATAGTCCTGCATCTCGTCCAGATATTGCGTACCTACCAGACCTTTGGCGGCAAATTCCCATTCGGCTTCGGTAGGCAGGCGATAGCCCGGCAGTACAATACCACTTTCCAACGGGATGCGCTCTCCGGCTTTGGCTTGTGCTTTTTCTTCTTTGTTACCGTTTTTCAGGGCAAGGCCATTATTTACGGCTTGTGTACGCCATACGCAGTAGTTTACGGCCTGCCGCCATGAAACACCTACGACAGGGAAAAAGCGGAAACCGGGGTAACGCAGATAATGGTCAATGTAAGGGTCGTTAAAGGCAAGTTCAGCAGCCCACACGGTTGTATCGGGCAAGGCATCCTGATAGTATTGCTCACCGGAGTCGCGCACGTAGTGCAGGTATTCCAGCCAGTGAACATTGGCTACTTCGGTTTCGTCCATGTAGAAAGAGTTCACCGTAACAGTGCGCTCAATGTTATCCCGTGCACCCAGTACATCTTCTTCCTGTGAGCCCAGGATATGGCGACCGCCTTCAATATACACTAAGTTCGGCCCGTCGGGCTGACCTTTGAATTTGCGCAAGGCAAACTCATTGTTTTTGTTCTTACCGCTTCCGGAGCCATATTTCAAGCCCGTTGCAGTAGATTCTTTTCCGGGGTCTATACTGGTCGGTTTCTTGTTTTTGTTACAAGCGACAATAGTAAGCGCCAACAGAGCGACCAGACCGAAATTTGCTATCGTTTGAAAGCCTTTGTTCATAACGGTTTGCTTTATAAATTCAGCGAATGAAGTTCTCACCTTCAAAGGTATTTCTTTCACAAGTTTTTTGCCATTCTCCTGCAAAGAACGAAAAAAAAGAATCAATCGTATGCTATTTCCGCTTTTTACTTGGAGTCAAGGTTCGTTTCTCTGATGAAGTACAGTGGTCGGCGTTTGGTGTCCGTATTGATGCGACTGATGTATTCGCCTAAAATACCGATACCGATGAGCTGCACGCCACCCAGAAAAAGAATGGCAACAATAATGGATGTCCAACCCCTCTCCACGGGCAGATTGGTAAAATAGCGTATGTAAAACGAGATACATACGAAAAGGAAAGCCACCAAAGAAACCACGAAACCCATTACGGTAACAGCTTTAATCGGGAAGTTGGAAAATGCCGTGATGCCGTCTAAGGCAAAGCGCAGCATTTTGCGGTAGGTGTAGCCTGTTTTGCCGGCGTGACGTTCAGCACGGTCGTATTCCACATAGGTTTGTCTGTAGCCAATCCATGAGATTTGACCGCGCAGAAACTTGTTGGTTTCGGGCATTTGGCGCAGTGCTTCCACTACCTTTTTGTCCATGATGCGAAAATCGCCCGTATCTACCGGAATGCTGATGGTTGTAATAGCTGCCAAGATGCGGTAAAAAACCCGTGCGGTGAGCAGTTTCATAAAACTTTCGCCTTTGCGCCGCCGCCGTTTGGCATAAACTACCTCATAGCCTTCTTTCATTTTTGCGTACATCTCACCGATGAGTTCGGGCGGGTCTTGCAGGTCGGCATCAATAATGACCACTGCCTCGCCGCGGGCAGCATCTATACCCGCACTAACGGCTATCTGATGGCCGAAATTGCGGCTCAGGTCAATGTATTTTACTTCGGGGTGCGCCGCTGCCAATTGCCGCACCAAATCCAGCGTATTATCGCGGCTGCCGTCGTTAATGAAAATGAACTCATGCGTGAGTTGCAAGCCTCGCACTACGGCAGACAAACGCTCATAGAGCGGCTGAACATTCAGCGACTCGTTGTAAACGGGAATGATGACGGATAGGGCAGGTTTACTCATAGCTTACTCCGGTTCTTGTTGGCTGAGACAGTGGAAGGTGCCAAGCCCCCAGACAATATCGGTGCAATCCAAGCCGATGACGCGGCGGTCGGGGAAGCACTTTTGCAGGATTTCCAACGCCTGTTCGTCTTTGTCGCAGCGGAAAGTCGGCACAGCCACCACCGAATTGGCGATATAGAAGTTGGCATAAGATGCGGGTAATCGCATATCTTCATAAATCACCGCATCGGGCATGGGCAGCTCTATGATGTCCAATGGTTTGCCGTTGAGCAGACGCATGGTTTGCAGCGCTTTGAGGTTTTCCTGCAAAGGCTCGTAGTTTTCATCGTTTTTATTGTGTTCCACCACCGTAACTACGGTATGCGGATTGACAAAGCGCGTGATGTCATCCACGTGCCCGTCGGTATCGTCGCCTACGATGCCGTCGCCTAACCAAAGGACTTGCTCTATGCCGTAATAATCGGCCAGATACTGTTCAATCTGCGCCTGCGAAAGGTGCGGATTGCGGTTGGGGTTCAGCAGGCAGGAAGTAGTGGTCAGCACCGTTCCTTCGCCGTTGAAGTCCACCGCGCCGCCTTCCATCACAATGCCCGGGCGGAACATCGGCACTTGCAGGTAGCGGGCAATATGTACGGGAATTTCATTATCCAAATCGTGCGGCGGGTATTTTTCGCCCCATGCGTTGTAGTTCCATTTCACTACTGCCTTGCGCTCGGCTGCATTTGGGTTGATGACGAATGCAGGGCCATGGTCTCTGCACCACGCATCGTTGGTCGGGAACAGGTGGAAATGGATTGCCGAGAGGTCTGCACCTACTGCCTGCAAATGTTGCAGGGCAAATTGCTGCATCGCCTCATCGGCTACGTTGATATGTACCTGTTCGCCCGTGGCAACTGCCTTGATAAATTCGGCATAAACAGGGAAAATGGTATGAATTTTTCCGGGCCAAGATGCCTCTTTGTGCGGCCAACTCAACCAAGTGGCGCGGTGCTTTGCCCACTCTGCGGGAAAACTGTATCCCAACGACTTGGGCGTCGCGCCCGTTATTTCTTGAAACATGGATGATTAGTGATTGTGATTCACGTAAATAAACCTGACGGGTTTTGGAAACCCGTCAGGTTTGAGTCTTGTATTTCAATTTACTCAACCCCCAACAATTCAACCTCAAAAAACAGCGTAGCATTGGGCGGAATAACGCCGCCTGCACCGCGGCTGCCATAGCCCAAGTTAGCAGGAATCAGCAGTACCGCTTTTGTGCCAACTTTCAGCTTGGCAATGCCTTCGTCCCAGCCTTTAATGACTTGTCCTTGCCCTAAGGTGAAAGAGAACGGCTGTCCTCTGTCCACCGAACTGTCAAACTTGGTGCCGTCTTCCAAGTAGCCTGTGTAGTGTACAATTACGTTTTTACCGTTGGGCGGCAGTTCGCCGTTGCCTTCCTGTATAATTTTAATGCCTAAACCGCTCGGCTGCATCGTAAAGCCCAAGCGACGCTCTACCAGCGACCAGTTTTGCAACGCTTCCTGAATAAACAGGATTTCCACCGCGCTGATTTTCAGGTTTTTATCGTTGGCTATACCGAGTAAATAAGCGGTGTCATTGGCCTTTCCGACGTTCACTTTGCGGGCAGTTTTGCCGTTGAGCAGGTAGAAAAAGTTTTGCTTTTCCTTAAACTGTGCACAAAGTCCGCTGAATGTAGCGGATGTATGGCAATAGTCGGCAGGGGTGGTTTGTTTAGGCAGGCAGTTGTTGCAATTGTTGTTCTGTGCCTTTGCGGCAAATAAAGGAAGCGCGCAGGCAGCAAGAAACAGCACGATTTTTTTCATGTCCGTATTTTTCGGCAAAGTTATGCAAAACTTTTGCCGTACTATGGGTAGGGTGAAAATTTCGGAAGTACACTAAGCCGCAGAGTGCGCGGCCTGATGCTGCTGCAAGAGCCATTTCAGGCTTTCCTCGGGTGTATTAAACAGCTTGATATCGCGCCTGCCCGCAAAGAGGAAAATAGAGTTCAACATGAGTTTGGTCAGGTCGTTAAAACCGCATACGGACGATGCCAGAATATGCGGCTTGTTATCGCGTGACATTTCCTTGGCATAGGCTATCAAATCGCTGTTGTAGCGGGCATTGGTAACATTAATCAGGCTTAAAACCGACTTAGGCGGACGGTGTTTGCAATTTTCACGGCATTGCCGCAGGGCTTCCAATCCTTTTTCCGGCGTAGCATCACTCAAATCGGTATAGAGAATTTCTACTCCTTCATGGACAATAAATCGGCTGTAAATCATAGCGTAGGCGTTTGTTTCAATATGCGTTATTGGCTGTGGAAGATAGTTTTTTCTACGTGATTTTGCCAAAGATTGTTTATTTTGTTTCCGCTAAAACAACCAAACTTCACTATGCAACCCCATCAACTCTCGCCTGAGGATGTTTTACAACACCTGCAAACGTTTCGCAGCGGCCTTTCCGACAAAGAAGTACAAGCACGCCGCAGGCAATATGGCTACAACGAAATCCCCGAAGCAGGCAGGCAACACTGGGCACTGATTTTTCTCAAACAGTTTAAAAGTCTTTTGGTATTTATTCTGCTCGGTGCGGCTGCCATTTCTTGGGCAACGGGGCACGAGGCGGATATGTACGTGATTCTGGCAGTGATTGTTATCAACGCAAGTATCGGTTTTGCGCAGGAAATCCGCGCGGAGAATGCGGTAGCCTCGCTTAAAAGTATGCTTGTGCCGCTGGCAAAGGCATTGCGCAACAACGAAAAAGTAACACTGCCTGCCCGCGAACTTGTGCCGGGCGACATCATCATTTTGGAAGAAGGCGACAGTATCCCTGCCGATGCGCGTCTGATAGAGGCCAAAAACCTGCGCGCCATAGAAGCACCGCTCACGGGCGAATCGGTTCCCGTACAGAAAACAACGGAAAGCCTGCCTGCCGAAACTCCGATGGCAGACCGCCGCAACATGCTCTACAAAGGCACTTTCATTGCGGGCGGCTATGCGCTGGCAGTGGTTACGGGCACAGGCATTGATACGGCCATTGGCGAAATTGCGCTGTCGCTCAGCAAAATCAAGCCCGACAAAACGAATTTCCAGAAAAAAACCGATGCGCTGGCAAGGCAGATGGCCATTATTGCTGTGGCAAGTGCAGCCCTGCTTTTTAGCATTGCTTACTTTTATCAACAAGGTACATTAGACGAAGTATTGCTGGTGGCCATTGCTGCCATGGTTTCTTCCATTCCTGCCGGGCTGCCTGCCGTGCTTGCCATCGTGCTTGCCATTGGTGCCAACCGCATGGCAAAACGCAATGCCATTGTGCGCGAATTTACCGCCACCGAAACGCTGGGCGCAGTTACCACCATCATTACCGACAAAACGGGTACTCTGACCCAAAACACGCTCACCGTGCGCAAGGTGCTTGTGCCCGATATGCCCGAATGGGACATCACGGGCGAAGGCTGGTCGCCCATAGGCAATTTTATGCACGACGAAACCGTGATTGACCCCAAGGACGTGCCTGCTCTTGCCCAACTACTGACCATCTGTGGTTGGAGCAACAATTCGGACATTCAACACGATAAAGAAAAGGACAGCTACAAACTTATTGGCGACCCGACCGAAGGAGCACTTTTGGCATTGGCACGCAAGGGCGGCTTCTTTCCCAAACAAGACACAAGCATTCAAAAAATAGATGACCTGCCGTTTAACTCTAACCTGAAAATGCGCGCCACACTGGTTCAGAACAAAGGCAAGAAACAGTTGCTCGTAGTAGGCGCGCCCGAAAAGGTGCTAACCAAATCGGTGCAGGTATCCACTGCCGAGGGTATTGTGCCCATGAGCGATGAATGGATGCATCGGCTAAGGCACCAAATGGACGAGTGGTCGCTGCAAGCCATGCGGGTAATTGCACTTGCTTGGCATGAAGAAACGGAGGACATTACGCACGTAGAAGAAAATCATTTGCAAAATCTGACCTTTGCGGGAATTGTGGGCATGATAGACCCGCCGCGTCCCGATGTGCGAGATGCGGTGGCAGCCTGCAAACGCGCCGGTATCCGCGTTATTATGGCCACGGGCGACCATATCAATACGGCTATTGCCATTTCACGCGCAACGGGCATCATAGACGGCACGGAACAACACCAAATCCTCGCCCTCACCGAGCAGCAACTGCTCATGTTGGACGAGAAAGAGTTTGAACAAGTGGTGCACACCACCAACGTATTTGCCCGATTGACACCCCATATGAAACTGCGCATTGCCGAAAAATTGCAGGCAGGCGGCGAGCTGATTGCCATGACCGGCGACGGGGTAAACGATGCCCCCGCACTCAAACGCGCCGACGTGGGGGTTGCCATGGGCATTATGGGTACGGACGTAGCCCGCGACTCTGCCAAGGTTGTGCTGGCAGACGACAACTTTTCTACCATCGTAAACGCCGTTGAAGAAGGAAGAATCGTGTTTACCAATGCACGACAGACAAGTTTCTACCTGCTGACTACCAATTTTGCCGAAATTATTACGCTGATTATGTCTATTTTGTCAGGCTTGCCGATTCCGCTGACCGCTACGCAGATTTTATGGCTCAACTTAGTAACCGACGGCGTAGGTGATATTTCGCTGGCCACCGAAAGCGGGCACGGCGATATGCTCAACCAAAAACCTGTCAATCCGAAGGAAAACATCCTCAATGCCGAAGTGTTCCCTTTTCTGCTCATCAATGCAGGGTTGATGACACTACTCACACTGGCTGCCTTCAAATGGTTTTTGCCCGACGGTATAAACAAAGCCCGCTCGGCGGCTTTTATCGTAATGGCTTTTTGTCAGTTGTACAATGTGTACAACATGCGCTCGCTGCAACTTTCCATCTTTGAAGTTGGCTTTTTCACCAATCGGTACATCAACGTGGCGATGATATTTTCGCTTATCGTTCAAGTAGCCATTATAGAAGTTCCGTTATTGGCGCAAATGTTCCATTTTGCACCGGTCTCTTTCGGCGAATTTGCCACTTTGGCACTTGCTGCATCGGGCGTATTGTGGTTAGGTGAGTTGTATAAACTGATTCGCTATCGCCGCTCTACCAAGTAGGCAGGTAATTATGGCAGGGTTATTGATAATTTCTCCCAAGTTATCAAACTTTTCATACAAATATGGCGAAAAATGTATCTAAGTTGGTGTTATTGGGGTTCTTGATGTTTGCGGCCTCCTGCTCACATCGCTTGGCAGGCACATGGAACATTCAAAAGTATGAAGTCAGTGCGGCCGGGCAAGCCGGCGCCACTTTGACTAACATTGGCACCATCACTTTCCGCAACAACGGCAAAGGCGTAAAAAACCTGAATTACAACATCTTAGGAGTAGCCAAGGAAGACAAAATCCCCTTCCGATGGACAGCTACCGACACCTATGTTACCATAGACAGCAAAGGCTCGGATTTGGGCAAAACGTGGTTGTTCATAGAAAACAAAAAAAAGTCGCAGGTTTGGAAAGCCACCGACGGAGCCAATCAGGTGCAAATACTGGAATTGCGCAAGCAATAAGTTATACAAAAAGCGCAAGTGTTGTGCAGAGATTTTTTTATGTAAATTACTGGTAAACAGCGACTTAAAACCCGAAAGAAATTAGAGACCCGTCGGTTTTTTGTATAAAGGCCACAAAAAAAGCCGACAGTTTTTTGAAAACTGTCGGTTTTTTGCATCTTAGAGCATCTGATTTTTTTTGACGCTATGGATTGGAGTGAGATTCAAGTGTGGCCTGTGTTGGCAGGGTTAGGTTTATTCCTGTTTGGTATGCTGATGATGGAAGAAGCGCTCAAAGCCCTTACCGGGCGCTCTTTTAAGAAATTTTTGCGAAAGCATACCAATAATTCCATCAAAGCAGTGCTTTCCGGTGCGCTGATTACAGCCATTTTACAAAGCAGTTCTATGGTATCGCTGCTGGTCATGTCTTTTGCCGGAGCAGGCATTATCGGGCTGAAAAACGGCATCGGCATCATTATGGGGGCTAACTTAGGCACAACCATGACGGGTTGGTTGGTGTCGCTCATCGGTTTCAAACTCAATATTGGGGCAGCCATTTTGCCCTTTTTGGCCATTGGCGGCTTAGGGACAATCTTCCTTAAATCGGAAAAACCGGTGCAGTTCAGCAAGTTGCTGATGGGTTTCAGTTTCCTGTTTTTGGGGCTGGACTATATGAAAAACGGCTTCATGGTATTTGCCACCCACTTTGATTTTAGTTTTCTGCAAGGCAAACCGGGGGGGTTGTTTGTGCTCATCGGCATGGCCTTGTCCGCATCCATTCAGTCAAGTTCGGCAGCCATGATGATTTTTCTTTCTTCGCTTGCCGCAGGTATGGTTTCACTGCAACAGGCCTTTTACTTGGTCGTAGGCAGCGACATTGGCACAACCATCACGGCAGTAATTGCAACAGTTCATGGCAACACCATTCGCCGTCAGGTAGGCTGGTCGCAAGTGGGTTTCAACGTAGTCAATGCATTGTTTGCCTTGCTGATAATGAACGGGTTTTATTACCTCATAACCGATTGGATGGCCATTAAAGACCCTCTCATCGGGCTGGTAACTTTCCACAGTTTGTTGAACCTGAGCGGCATTATTTTGCTGCTGCCTTTTCTCAATCCCTTAACGCGCCTGCTGGAAAAGCGAATTGTCAATGGCAGTGAGCGGATTGCGCACTATCTGGGCGTCGTCAATCCGCAGGAAGGCCACGCAGCAGCCGAGGCATTGCAAAAAGAATCCATCCATTTTATCGGTCATGCCATTGCGGTCAATGAATATTACTTCCAACTTGCCGCACCGGAGGAGGGCAGCCCCAACGACGCTTATTTTACGCTCAAAAGTTATGAAGCCGAGGTAGTGGAGTTCTACATGCAAACCCTGCAAAGCGAACTTGCCAAAGAGGAAGCCGTCAAAATCAACAATTTGACGGCCAGCATTCGCAATGCCACCCTTTCCGTGAAAGATTTGAAAGATACCAAACACAACTTAGACGAACTCAACAATAGCGCAACGGACATCCTCTATCAGTTCTATCAGAAGTTGCAGAGCAATCAGCAGCATTTTTACAACGAAATAAAGACCCTGCTGCATCATTTTCCACTGATTACAGCCGACGACATTGCCCCCATCAGTCAGGCGCAAGGCAGATTTTATCAGGATGAGGTTAATGCGCTTTACCGTATTTTTATGGAAACGCAAGAAATGAACATTGCCTCATTGCTCAATACTGTTCGCGATATCAATAACTCCAATGAGTCGCTGATTCGTTCCGTTACCTACCTGATAGCATCGCCGCCACATGCAGACGATTAATTGGCAAGTACCATGTCTTTCAATGCCTGTACCCATCGGGGGTGATTGTTCAGGCTTTCAACCATTTGCCAGTGTTCCCCACCTTTTTCTTCAAAAAGTTCTTTGTATTCTTCGCCGATTTCAATGGTTGTTTCCAAACAATCCGCCACAAATGAGGGGGAAAATGCCAGAATGCGCTTTTTGCCTTCGGCTACCAATTTTTCAATGGTTGCATCGGTGTAGGGCTGAATCCATGGGTCAGTGCCTAAGCGCGACTGAAAACTCGTGGTGTATTGGTCGGGTGTAAGCCCAAGTTCTTTCGCCAACAGCCGCGAGGTTTCAAAACACTGCGCGCGATAGCAAAGGCGATTGCCTTCATGATAGACGGCACAGCAATTGGCATCGGTAATGCATCGCTTGTTGGGGTCGGCTTTGCGCAACTGCCGCTCCGGCAACCCGTGATAGGAGAATATGACATGGTCAAACGAGTGTTGCTCCATGTATTTACGCCCTAGTTCGGCATACACGGAAATCATGGTGGGGTTATCGGCGTAGGTATCCAGCAAAGTAACGTGCGGTATTTGCTCCCATTGGCGCAGGCAGCGCATCACTTCGTCGTGTACCGAGCCGGTAGTGGCAGAGGCATACTGCGGGAACAGCGGCAGCACAATGATTTTACGGATTTGCTCTATACGCAACTTGTCCAGTTCGCTTTCAATGCTTGGGCTTTGGTAGCGCATGGCCAGCCGCACGGTATAGCCTTCGCCCAACTCTTGTTGCAGCATTTGTTGCACATCCTGACCGTAGAACAGCAGCGGTGAACCGCGCTCTGTCCACAACTCTTTATATACCTTCGCCGATTTAGGCGCACGGAAAGGTGCGATAATCAGATTGACTAACAGGAATCGTCCCAGCGCACCGATATCTACCACGCGGCGGTCGGAAAGAAATTCGCGCAGGTATTTTCGCACATCGGCCGGTGCGGGTGAGTCGGGAGTACCCAAATTGACCAGTAAAACTGCAGTGTGGGGCTTAGTAGGCATGGTTTTCACAGCGGTTAAATCAGCGGCAAAATTAGCGGATTTGGATAAAGGCATTTTCAATTGCTCAACTGTTTATTTTATCGGTCAGCCCTTCTGTGGCGCAGGGCTGACCGATGTTTTGCAACAGATGATGCTTGATAAAGCCAACTTTCGGCGTTCTACATATTGCGGCGATATTTGCCGCCAACCTCATATAAAGCCGATGAAATCTGTCCCAAACTGCATGTTTTAACGGTTTCCATCAACTCTTCAAAGATGTTGCCGCCGGAAAGTGCCGTTGCCTGCAATTGACGCAATGCGTTTTTGCCCTCATCGGCATAAGCACTTTCAAAGGCACGCAGCGAGCGGATGGCGTACTCTTTCTCTTCGGTAGTTGAGCGGCGCACTTCGGCGGGGATAATCGTAGGCGAGCCGTTCGGGTCTAAGAATGTGTTCACCCCGATAATGGGCAGTTCGCCGTTGTGTTTCAGGGTTTCGTAGTACATGCTCTCCTCCTGAATCTTGCTGCGCTGATACATGCGCTCCATCGCTCCCAATACGCCGCCGCGCTCCGAAATGGCGCGAAACTCTTTCAGCACGGCTTCTTCCACCAAATCGGTAAGTTCTTCAATAATGAACGAGCCTTGCAACGGGTTCTCGTTCTTGTTCAAGCCCAACTCTTTGTTGATAATCAACTGGATAGCCAAGGCACGGCGTACGCTTTCCTCCGTAGGCGTAGTAATGGCCTCGTCGTAGGCGTTGGTGTGCAGGCTGTTGCAGTTGTCGTACAGCGCATAGAGTGCCTGCAAGGTGGTACGAATGTCGTTAAAGGCGATTTCCTGTGCGTGCAGGCTGCGTCCCGAAGTTTGGATGTGGTATTTCAACTTCTGACTGCGTTCGTTGCCTTTGTACTTGTACTTGATGGCTTTTGCCCAAATGCGACGCGCTACGCGACCCAATACCGAATATTCCGGATCCATGCCGTTTGAGAAGAAGAACGACAGGTTCGGTGCGAAATCGTCTATGTGCATACCGCGGCTAAGGTAGTATTCCACAAACGTAAAGCCGTTGGACAGCGTAAATGCCAGCTGGCTGATGGGGTTTGCACCCGCCTCGGCGATGTGGTAGCCGCTGATGGACACCGAGTAGAAATTCTGGACGTTTTTATCTACAAAATACTGCTGAATGTCGCCCATCATGCGCAGGGCAAACTCGGTGCTGAAAATGCAGGTGTTTTGTGCTTGGTCTTCTTTGAGAATGTCGGCCTGAACGGTTCCGCGTACCTGACGCAGCGTATCGGCTTTGATTTTGTCGTATACTTCGCGGGGCAGCACGCGGTCGCCCGTAGTACCGAGCAACAGCAGCCCCAGCCCGTCGTTACCTTCGGGCAGGCTGCCCTGATAGGCGGTTTCGGTGGGTTTGAGTTTGGCCTGCACCTCTTCCAGCAGCCCGTTTTTGCGGATGTAAATTTCGCATTGCTGGTCAATGGCTGTGTTGAGGAACATTGCCAAAATGGCAGGTGCAGGCCCGTTGATAGTCATGGAAACCGAAGTGGCGGGGTCGCACAAATTGAAGCCCGAATACAGTTTTTTGGCATCGTCCAATGTGGCTACGCTTACGCCCGAATTGCCCACTTTGCCGTAGATATCGGGGCGATGGTCGGGGTTTTCGCCGTAGAGCGTAACTGAGTCAAAAGCCGTGGAAAGGCGTTTGGCAGGCATCCCCTTAGAAAGGAAATGGAAGCGGCGATTGGTTTTTTCCGGGCCGCCTTCGCCTGCAAACATACGCGCCGGGTCTTCGCCCTCGCGTTTGAGCGGGAATACGCCCGCCGTGTAAGGGAAAAATCCGGGCGTGTTTTCGGTCAGCAGCCAAGTGAGGATATCGCCCCAGTCTTGGTATTTGGGCAGCGCCACTTTCGGGATTTTCAGCCCTGAAAGTGAAGTTGTATAAAGGTCTTGCGTGATGACTTTGTCGCGTACCTGAAAATAGTACTTGTCGGCGCGGTAGCGTTTTTTAACCTCCTCCCACGATTCCAGCAAGCGGCGGCATTCGGGGTCTAAGCGGTCGGAAAGGCTCTGATACTGCGCAATCAGGTCTTTGAGGTAATCGGGCTCGCCTTGTACGTACTCAATGGCACGAACGGCGCTTTTTTCCTCTCCCTCAGCAACGGTAACATCAATGCGCTTCTGCCCAATGCCTTCGCGCAGGTGCTGAATAGCTCCCTGCAGCTGGTACATTTTGCGGGCAATGGCGCTCTGTTCTTTAACAAATTGCTTGTATTGGTCTAACGTTTCGCAAATTTCGGCCAAGTAGCGCGTGCGGTCGGGCGGAATAATCGGCTTGGGCAGCGAAGTGAGCGGCGAGTCGCTCTCGCTCATATCGGCATGAATCCAATCCAGCAGGATGCCGCGGCTTTCCATGCGTTCGCGCAGTTTTGCCATTGTTTTGCCAAACAGCAAATTGGTTCCCGCATCGTTGAATTGGCTGGCAATCGTACCGAAAACAGGCAATTTTTCGTCGGGCGTATCCCACAAGTTGTGGTTGCGGCGGTACTGCTTGCGCACGTCGCGCAGAGCATCCAACGAACCGCGCTTGTCAAATTTATTGATAGCTATCAGGTCAGCAAAGTCCAGCATGTCAATTTTTTCAAGCTGTGTTTGTGCGCCAAACTCGTTGGTCATCACATACAGCGAAACATCGGAATGTTCAATAATTTCTGTGTCGGACTGCCCGATACCCGAAGTTTCCACAATCACCATGTCAAAAGCAGCAGCTTTGCAGATGTCAATGGCCTGCTGCACGTGGCGGCTGAGCGCCAAATTGCTCTGACGGGTTGCCAGCGAGCGCATGTACACCCGCGGGCTGTCGGCGCTGTTCATGCGGATGCGGTCGCCTAACAGTGCGCCGCCTGTTTTGCGCTTGGAAGGGTCAACGGAAATGACGGCTAATTTGCGGTCGGGATATTCGTACAAAAAGCGGCGAATCAGTTCGTCCACCATGCTGGATTTACCTGCTCCGCCTGTTCCCGTAATGCCCAGCACGGGCACATCGGCACGGGGCTGTACGGCCACTTTCGCGTACACTTCGGGATGGTTTTCGGCCAGTGAAATCAGCCTGCCCAAATGCGCGGGGTTGTTCCAATCAATCTTTTTGTGCCCTTCGGTAAGGAAACAGGAAGCCTGCAAAGGGTCAAAATCTGACTTTTGCATCAAGTCATTAATCATGCCTTGCAAACCCATTTGCCGCCCGTCGTCGGGGCTGTAAATGCGGGTGATACCGTAGGCGTGCAGTTCCTCTATTTCGGTAGGCAGGATAGTGCCGCCGCCGCCGCCGAAAATGCGGATGTGCCCGCAGCCGCGTTCCTGCAAAAGGTCATAGATGTATTTGAAATATTCCACGTGCCCGCCTTGGTAGGAAGTGATGGCAATAGCCTGTACATCTTCCTGAATGGCACACTCCACTACTTCGCGTGCCGAGCGGTTATGTCCTAAATGAATCACCTCCGCTCCCGTCGCCTGCATCATGCGGCGCATCAAATTGATGGCGGCATCGTGCCCGTCAAAGAGTGAGGCGGCAGTTACAATGCGGATTTTGTGTTTGGGTTGGTAAGGTAGCATGGATTTGTGTTATTTTGGTCAGGCAAATTTAGGTGGTTTTGACCTGATTAGCGTACTACATTACTTGATGTTTGCTTTGTCATAAAAACGCAAGGGCAGAAGCGTTTTGCGTGCTTGTGCCCCTGTGGTAATTATCGGCTATTTGACCAACTGCTTAGTTCGCTATCCGAATTAACCGTGTATCTGTTCTTCTGTTATCAGGTGCATTTGGAACAAATTGGCCAAATGGCGGCGCATTTTTGCAGCCACTTCTTCCATCGGAACGGGATGCCCCAACTCTGCCTGCAAGGATGTTACTGCTTTGTCGCTGATGCCGCAGGGCACAATGTAGCCGAAATAGTCAAGATTGGTATTGACATTGAGCGCAAAGCCGTGCATGGTTACCCAGCGACTGGTTTTCACACCAATGGCACATATTTTCCGCGGGTTAATCTGTGCTTCGTGGTCTATCCAAACGCCTGTGAGTTTGTCTATCCTGCCTGCCTGTATGCCATATTCTGCCAGCGTGAGGATGACGGCTTCCTCAATCAGGCGTAGATATTGGTGAATATCGGTAAAAAAATTTTCCAAATCTAAAATGGGATAGCCTACCAACTGCCCCGGCCCGTGGTAGGTGATGTCCCCCCCGCGATTGATGCGGAAAAAAGAAGCACCTACCTCGGCCAGCCGCTCTTCATTGAGCAGCAAATGAGTGTCTTTACCGCTTTTTCCTAAGGTGTAAACGTGCGGATGTTCGCAAAAAAGCAGGTAGTTATCGGTCGGGATGTGGCGATTTTCTGCACGTGCAGCAATTTTTTTAGCTACTACCGACTGAAAAATTTGCTCCTGATAGTCCCATGCTTCGCGGTAGGGCATCATCCCCAGCCAGCGATACAGGACTTCTTTATTGGGGTTGGGGTAAGTCATTGTTTACTCCTGCGGATACTTGTTTTTCAGGTATTCGTAAAAGGCGATTTGCGCACGCACCGGCTTGCCTTTGCGCTTCACATATTTGTTACTGAAGCGGGCATCTACTATGCGGCTCTTCTGGTTGTCGTTCAACTGAATGTTCAGCATATCCAGCACCTCCTGTTTCAGAGATTCATCCTTGATGGGGAATGCCACTTCCACGCGGTCGCTCAGGTTGCGCGTCATAAAGTCGGCCGATGAGCAGTAGAGTAGCCGCTTGCCGCCGTGATAGAAGTAGTAGCAGCGGGCATGTTCCAGAAAACGGTCAACAATGCTGATAATGCGGATGTTTTCGCTTTGGCCTTTTACCCCCGGTTTGATACAGCAGATGCCGCGGATAATCATGTCAATCTGTACGCCCGCATTGCTGGCTTCGTAGAGTTTTTCAATTATCTCGCGGTCTTGTATGCTATTCATTTTCAACAGGATATATCCTTTTTCGCCGGAGCGTACCGCGTCAATTTCCGCCTGAATGAGTTGGTAGAGTTGTTTGCGCATAGAGTAAGGCGCAATCAGCAACTCTTTGGACTCAATGCGCTCTGTTTTGCGGCGCAGAAAGTCGTAGTGTGTCAGCAACTCATCGGTCAGTTGGGGGTCGGCAGTGAATAGCCCGACATCGCCGTACACACGTGCCGTTTTTTCGTTGAAATTACCTGTGCCAAAATAGGCATAGCGCTTTTGTACGCCATGGTGGCGGTAAGTAACCACACAGGTTTTGGAGTGTACTTTCAGGCCGGGGATGCTGTACAGTACTTTGGCACCTGCCCGCACCAGTTCGTTGCTCCATTTAATATTATTTTCTTCGTCAAAGCGGGCTTTTACTTCTATAAATACGGTTACTTCTTTGCCGGCTTTGGCAGCGTGAATCAATGCACTCACTACTTTGGAGTTGCCCACTGCCACCCGATACAGCGAAATGCGAATTTTGCTGACGTGCGGATTTTCGGCAGCCTCCCAAAGGAATCGGCTCAGGTAGTCGTAGGTTTGATACGGGAAGTGAATCAGCCAATCGCGCTTCTCTATGGCCTCAAAAATGCTGGGTGCATCGTCTAATTCTTTGATGCGCAGCGCCGGCAGCGGTTCGTTTTCCAATTCGGGAGAAAACGGATTGGGGAAATTCATCAAATCTCTGAAATTGTGGTAGCGCCCGCCCGCAACAAGGTCAGCATCGGTTAGCCCCAGTGCTTTTTTCAGGGCACGCAAGAAATCATCAGGCATTCGGCTGTCATACAGGAAGCGCGAAGGCACGCCCAAGTTGCGCTTGGCAAGGCTTTTTTTGATTTTATCTACCAAATTGCCCGTATGTTCGTCATAAATGTAAAGTTCTGCATCGCGGGTCATTTTGATAGAATAGACCTCATCGGGGCTGACCTTAGGAAACAATTGATGGATGAACAGGCGAATTACATCATCCAAACTGATGATATAGTAACGGTCGCCTATTTCGGGCATCAATAAAAAACGCGGCAGTGCATTGGTCGGAATTTCAATCAGCGCATACACATAGTCGCCTTCGTTGTCAGGAAAGCGGACAGCATGGTAAATCATGTCGCTTTGCAGAAAGACCACACCTACGTTTTCGTGGATGTAGGTAGGGTTCATCAGCGGCATGACGTAGGTATAGAAGTACTCTTTAAGAAACTCGTGCTGGTCTTGGTTGACGTCTTCGTTGCCGATAAAGTAAATTCCGTGCTGTTTCAGCTCTTCGGTTAGGTCGCGGAACAGTTGCAGGTACTCGGCGCGCTGCTTTTGCACAATGCGCTTTACCTGTTGCAAAATTTTGGCAGGGTCAAAATAGAGTCGTTTCTGTGTTTTCTTTTTCAAAGTAGCCAGCCCGCGCAGATAGGCAACGCGAACTTTGAAAAACTCATCCATATTGGATGAGTAGATGGCCAGAAATTTAATTCGCTCATACAGTGGCACGGTGGGGTCTTTGGCCTCCTGCAATACCCTGTAATTAAATGCCAACCAACTTACATCTCGGTCGTTAAAATCATAAGCGGGCATTTGTGGCATATCCTCTGCCGGTAAGGGGGGTAATACACCTGCGGGCAGAGGTTCAGGGATGCTATTTTCAGGGCTTATCATACGTACAAACTCGTTTTAATAATCATACCATTGGGTTTGGCCGTCGGCCACACCCTGCACATTTCCGACACATCAGTTTTACTAAAATTGCGGCCGCCCCAGCGAAGCAAGTGTTTCGTCTATCAGACCGGCTACACTGACCAAATGTACGAACTCGCCGGCGAATTGCAAAGCATTGGGGTGTGTGTCGGTTACAACAATACGTTCAATCAGTTCGGATTGTTGTAGGCGGCTTACGGCATTGCTGCTGAAAAGGCCGTGTGTGGCAATCACAAAAATGCGGTCGGCACCTGCTTCCTTGTAGGCTTTGGCAGCCTGAATCAGGGAGCCGCCCGTGCGAATCATATCGTCGTAAATGACCACGTCTTTGCCTTTTACATCGGCATTTACGCCTGTGAGGTGGGTTTCCGTGCCGCTTATGCGTTTTTTATAGACAAACGCTGCCGAAACCTGCATGTCGTTGGCAAGCGATTCTACCCACTTGGCACGCCCCGCATCGGTAGATGCCAGAATGAAATCTTCACCGGCCAACTCTTTGGCGGCTTTGATAATCAGCGGCTTGGCGTAAAGGTGCATGGTGCGGATACCGCCCTCAAAATAGTGGGAAATACCCTCGGCGTGCAGGTCTATGCAAATCACGCGGTTGCCGAAGTAGGCCTGCGGCACCGAAGACAGCAAGCGGGCGCGGGTTTTGGCCGTTACAATTTCACCGACTTTTGTGCTGCGTTCCATGGTGGCATAACCATAGAACGGAATAATAATGTTCAGTTTGCGCACGCCGTATTCTACCAGTCCGCAGGCAATATCATACAATTCCAGCGTTTCGGTATCGGAAATGGTGCCGCCAATGAGTACCGCTTCTTTGTACTCCACATAGGACAGGATGCGGTAATAGTGCTCTCCGTCGGGGAAAGTGTTGGTTTCCAGCTCGCCTTCTTCGTATTGCCCCGATGCCAGCAGGTTGCAACGAAGGTGGCTATAGCTGCGCGTAGCGAACAGTATCATGCGGTCGTGTATCGGATTCATCGTTGTCAGTCAGTTTTGTACAAATGTAAAACAACGGAAGTACTTTCCGCAAAATGTGAAGATTTGCCGCAAATTTGCCCGCAGAGGCAAACTCTACGGGCAACCAATGAATAGTGCAGCTATTGCACCAAACGATTGTTAATCAACTTAGCCCATCGCTGTGCCAATGACTCTTCATTGCCCAACTGCTCACGGATGGAGCGGTTGTAAAATTCCAGAAAAGCAGATGGATGCCCTTGTTTGGCATGTAACTGCAAACCTATCTGCGCGATTACCTGATAGCTGCCCGATGAGCCGCTAACCACTTCGCGTCTGACCACACACTCGCATAAGCGCATATCGGATAAGGTGATTACCTGATACGCATCGCTGCCTGTCTGTGTATGTTGCAGAAAAAATAAATATTTCGCCTGCGTATCTATGCCTATGGCAATATAATCGTCGTAGGCATATTCGCCTATTTGCGTGTGATAATCGGCAGCTATGCGGTTCAATGCTGCACGCAAGCGGGCTGCATGGGCTCTTCGGCCATTTGCAGCTGCAATAAGAGGGGTCATCACGACAGCCAAAGCTATCGCGCTGATAATAAAAATTCCTGTGTCCACGAGATGTTTTTGTAAAATAATAGTTGATGATGTAAAAAAATAATGCGCATTTTGGCAACTACAGCCGAATGATTACAGGCTGCTGCCAAACATCAACTACCAGAAATAGTGGGCAGGGAAAATAGCGTATTGGCGGGGAGGGCGTATGAAAACATTTTTTGATGCCGCTGAAGATTGTGCGGACATATCATCAAAAAAGAACGCCTGCCAATGGGGAAGAACTGCCTGTAAGTTTTTCAGCAAACCACCTGACGCAGGAGACGGGGCGGAGTCTTTCAGTTGATTGCCGAGTTGCTCTGCCTGTGGCAGGTTTGCCTGAAAATCAAAGCCTGTTTCCGATACAATGCCTGCCTGATGTGCCTTGTGTGTGCTTACTTGGTAAACAGCACGGGCATTGGTCATTCCTGCGACAAAGCAACAGAACATTGCCGCCGTAATAATCAGATGCCGAAAGACGTAATAAACTTGCAAGGGAAACAGAATAAAATCAGCAGTTCAAGACAGTATCAATAGATGTTACGAAAAACAGCACCCGAAAGTTGTGGCTTTGGGGTGCTGTGCAAAATAATTTTAGCGTGAAAAATCGCTCATGTGGCGGGCAATCCCTGTAATCGGATTTTATCCGCGCATGGTTCTCAAAATATCCACAAATTGCCGCATTTCTTCGGGCGTTCCCATGCTGACACGGCACCAGCGTTGGCCGTAGTCATTCACTTCGCGGAGAATTACTTTGCGCGCCTGCATATCTTGTACATACGTTTTTGCAAAGCCATCCAACGAAAAATACACCAAATTGGCGTATGACGGGATGTAGCGGATATTGGCTTCTTTCAGATAGCTGTACAGCACTTGCTGGCTTTCCTTGTTTTTCTCAACCGACATGCGGACAAATGCTTGGTCTTCAAGCGCTGCCGCTGCGGCTGCCTGCCCCGGCTGGCTGATGGTGATACCCGGACGGGATACTAATGCTGCCATTTTCTTCACCGTATCGGCGTGAGCAATGGCATAACCGATTCGCATACCTGCCAGTCCGTAAACCTTTGAAAATGAACGGATAATCACCACATTAGGATTGGTTGCCGTCATCGGAATCAGCGAAGGCGCATCAATAAAATCATGGTAAACCTCATCTACTACAACCACGGTGCGCTTTGAGATTTCCCTGACAAAACCATGCAGTGCGTCTATTTCTAACTTTGTGCCTGTCGGATTGTTGGGGTTGCAGACATAAACCGCGGCCGTTTCAGCCGTAACGGCAGCCGCCATTTTATTCAGGTCAATTACTTTTTCCGCCGTTAGTGGAATATCTATTCGCTTGACACCCAACCGCTCTGCCACATCGGGAAAAACGTTGAATGTAGGTTTCGCCGTTACAATGTTTTGCGATGTATGACGTGCAAAGGCAATGGCTGCCAGCGCCAATGCTTCCGAACTGCCCGCGGTGATACAAACCTGCTCGGCGGCAACCTGATGATGGGCGGCAATTTTTTGGGTCAGCAAATCAAAGTTGGGGTAGCGATTGCACTCTTTCAGGGCAGTCTGCATAGCTTCCATAGCCTTTGCCGATGTGCCGTAGGGGTTTTCGTTAGAGCCAAGCCTGAGCAAATCTTTGGGCAAATCGGAAAACGGTTGATAACAACCCGTTTGCATGGCATAGGCCGTACCTGTGTAAGCACTTGCTGTCAATAGTGCGCTGATTTTGAGCCAGTTTCTTCTGTTCATATTGAGAGGTGTTTAGGTCATTCAAGCCATACTTTCATACTAAATGAACGCGAGTTGCGCAATTAAATATTTGAAAAATCCAATTTCTGTCAGGGGTGCAAAATCCTTGAAGGCCGGCAGGCTATCAAATAAGTATAAGCAATCAGTCCACTTAACAGGTTGATAAACATACCCGAGTGGGAACGATGTCCGGTATGGTCAATATCTGCCTGAAAGGACAACCAACCAAAGACTGTTTCAATGATGCTTTTTTGAGAAAGTATTTCTCTTGTGCCGAATATAGTACTTTTTTCTTGACTTGTCCAATTTAGTGCGGTCTGATAATAGAGGCTACCTGATTTTTGAGATACTACGGGATAGCGGTTCCCATTCCGATTTCTTTTTGGGTGAGTCGGTTGAACAGCCTTGCATCGGTAATCTTTTTGCAGTCGGTCAAAAAGGCTTTTACGGACACGCCAGTAGCTATTTCAATATGTTTGGATACGGAGTTGGATGGGTTCTTCCTTAAAATGGAAAACGGGGCGCGTTTGTAAGTCGTGCTTAGCTACCCTGAAAGCCTGCTCAATTTTGTACAGGTCGTGATAACGGTTAATAAGAGTTTGATTATCACTGGCTTGCTATTTAAGGTCGGTATAGTAGCCGGAAAGCCCTGTGGGGTAACCATGAGTGCGGCCAAGATTTGCGGTTGCCGGGATTTGCTGTCTTTGGAAAATCCTTGTTTGCGCAATTCATCGTCTTGGAAGGTCTCAAAGTACAGGGGGGTAACGTCGTAGAACCGATGTGTTTGACAATGACACGCCTGCCGTCTTGGTAGCGAAACACCTGAACCGACCGTAAGTTGCCTGTGTCCTCACAACCCTGATATGTAGCATTTTGACTGACTTAGTGCGGTCAAATTAGAAAAAATCTGACGTAAATCACTGATAATCAAATATGTTTTTTCATCGTTTTTCAAAGGCGGACAAGTCGGGAGTTGGGCAGGTTGCCCGGCTTTGAAAACCGCAAGCCGAAATACGAACAAAACGGCTGTTTTCCGTTGGTCAGGTTGCACGGTTTCATGCAGCGCATCGCCCGCGTGGATATGGCTGAACTGTTGCGGCAAGCCCCGCCTGTGGTTTTCCCGAAGGCGGTACAGGGCGGCAAGCGGCAAGGTCGCGACCGCAGCGCGTATGACTTTGCTTTGGCGTGTTTTCTGATTGAACAGGGCAGAACCGATGAGCAGATTCTTGCCGTCTTGCAACGCAAATCGGAAAAAGCCGGCACCCGCCGCGACGGGCTGCGCTACCTGAAAATGACCATTGCCAAGGCAAGGCAGCGGAAGGGGGGGTGAAACATCGGGGATGCGGTGCGCCGCGTCCCTAAACTTTTCTGCGCCGCGATGAGTACCTCCACAACAAAGAACTCACGGAATTTACTGACCTTGACGGGGAAGATTTTGATGAAACATAGGGAAATTGGGAAGCGGTCAAAACAGAAATAAACAAAAGTTCTTCCTCTCAAATAAGCGGTTGATATACAGCAAAATACGGCATTTCGCCAAAAACAGATTGAAAACTTTCCCAAAATTCGGGGAACGTTTGGAAAGTCTGTGGTATTAAGCCCTGTAAACCACCCAAAACCCGATATATGCAGACCTTTGTAGCAACCGTAACCGGCTTTTTGGCGGGCGAATACCTGATTAGCCGTCCGTTGTTTGCCTTGCTTGGAGAAGCAAACGGCAATCTCTACGACCGCCACAATTGGTTTTTCCTGTGGTTCGGCAGGAAAGCGGGTATGTTAATTGTGCTTTGGATTGTCAGGTAAGCCGATTTTATTTCCTAAGCTAAATAATTGAGCAGTTTAAAACGAGTTTTCAAATTTAGCACAAAGCCCGCTGAGTATTATGCAAAGGCGCTGAGTGTTTTTATGATGAATCTTTTCTTTGTATACACTGCGGTTAAACCTTTGCACACTCCGCGGTAAAAAAGAACGCGTTAAGCTGCTCACCTGCTTAATAAAATATTTCCAAGTTTTAGGGTAAAAGTAGAGAATGCAGTAGCGGATTGTAAGCATTTTTTGGTGAATCAAATCAGAAGCAGAGTGAAGCAAAAAAAGCAGATATTAGAAAATTTTGAGTTAAGTCCATGCTTGTTATAACAATAAATTAAAAATTTCAATCAGCTGATTATCAGCGTTTTAATTCCCAAAAAGCATGGTGAGGTTGTCTTTATGCGTTGGTTTGCAAGCTCTTTGACAAATCTTTGGTCTGTGCTTAGGCTTGTGCGGCTTGCAAATGTGTTTGCTTTTATCGTGGGCTTTATTTCAGTAACTCCAATCTGCATGACTTACGGGTAATTTATTCAATTCAGTTTTTAGTTGTCTCCAGTTTGGTAAGTGAGTGTCCATGTAATACAAAAATCTGTCGTTGTGGTGTCGTTCTAATAAATGCATCATTTCGTGAACGATAATGTATTCCAAACAATGTTCTGGTTTCTTTGCCAATTCAAGATTGAGCCAAATTCTTTTCTTTTCAATATTACACGAACCCCACTTGGTTTTCATTTGTTTTACTTGCCAGTCCTCAACTTTTACGTTCAATATTTTCTCCCATTTGTCAATGATGGCAGGGACTTGTTTTTTGAGTTCTACCCGATACCATTCTGTCAATATTTCGTGGCGCTTGGCAGCGGGTGTTCCCGGTTTAATATGCAGCTCGATATACTTTTTATTCTTTAAAACCACTTTGGTTTTTTTATCCGTTTCCACAATGCGGAGCAAATAACGCTTGCCTTTAAAATAATGGCTTTCGTGTTGCTTGTATTCCCGTGGGGGTATGCGTTCCTGGTTTTCAAACTTTCTTTGGTTTCGTTTTATCCAGCCAAGTTTTGAAATGGCAAATAGTCGGATAGCATCTTCGTTTACTTTTAATGGGGCAGCAATACGCACCCTGCCTGTCGGTGGGTAAACAGCAAGATGTATGTTCTTAATGTCCTTACGAACTACATCAATTTTGATATTGCTGATGGTGATTTGCTCCATTTTAGTAGTTGCGTTGATTTTTCACCAAGTCAAAAATGCGATGCACTTCGTTGTCATCTTCAATTCCGTGAGTTTTCAAAACTTCGGTTATGGCATTTCTTACGGCTTTTGATTTCTGAATATTGTCTCGCCAACCGTCTTTTTTCGTTGTCAGAATTTTTTGGTCTAATTCGTTTGCCAATGCTTCGTTTCTGCCTAAGTTGTCAAACAAGGCTCGTTTGGCGTTGGTGTTTATTGAAGTAGGGTAGTCGCTTGCAGTATTTGGTTTTTTCACTTTCCCTGATAGGGCAATGATTTCATTCAAATATTTTTCATATTCTAATGTGGCTTCTTTCCGCATCTTAATGAGTTCGTCCAAAAGCACACTCATTTTCTCGTAATACATGGGGTTGGTGGGGCTTTCCTCAATGATTACTTTCCGCAAATTGTTTTCAATCGCTTCTGCCATTGCATCAGGATTGTTCTTGATGCTGTCGGGAATGGCTTTGATGGCATCTTTTCCTTTTTCAACTAACAGTTCCACCAAACTCAGGTCGTCAAAGTTGGCAAGCATTCGGCTTTCTTCTGCTCCAATGTAGCTATCAATCAAATGTCGCATGGCCGGCTCGTATTGCTTCAAATCAATATAGTCGCCACTGGCTAACTGAATTTCTTTGCGAACATTTTCAAAGCGCTTGATGTCGGCTTTGATTTCTTCAATTTCCTTTTCGCTGTAACCTGCTTCTTTCATTTCATCGGCTATGTTGGCATAAGCCCGAATGAGTGCAATGGTCAATTTGTAAAGGGCAACACGTCTTGGTTCGGTGTCTTTCAGTTCATCAGGATTTTCGGTATTGCTGCCGCAGAAGTAACGAATGTGTTCAATCGTTCCTTTGGGTGGCTCAACGGGTTCAACCAATGCCTTGATGGCTTCCAACGCTTCGTCCAATCGTTGTTTTCCTTCTTTCAACCTGTTTTTGAGCAAGCCTTCAATATCCGATTTTTCATAACCGCTAAACGCTTCGGAAGTGTAATCGTTAAATGCTTGTTCCAAACTCTTGAACAAGTCCATGTAGTCAATGATGTAGCCGTAATCTTTATCATCTCCATCTAATCGGTTCACACGGCAAACGGCTTGAAACAAACCGTGGTCTCTTAGTTTCTTGTCAATGTAGAGGTAGGTGGCACTCGGTGCATCAAAACCTGTGAGCAGTTTGTTTACCACAATCAGCAGTTTCATTTGTGCAGGTTCTTCCACAAATTTCTTTTTCACTTCGGTTTCAAACTGCTCTACTTTTTTTAGTGCATCTTCGGGTGTTTCATTGAAGTAGGCAGAAAGCATTTTTTGGTAAATCTCAAAACGCTGCAACTTTTCGGTGTAGTTGTCGCCTTCGCCTTTTATGTCGTTGGCATTGGGAACAAATGATGTTACAATGGCACAATTTTTTAATCCTGCATTTTGGAATAATTCATAATAACGGCAGGCATTGTAAATACTATCAGAAACCAACAGGGCATTTCCTCTGCCGTTTTGCAGTCGTTCTTTTTTCTCCATATCCAGCACAATGTCCAGCACGATTTTTTCTAATCGTGATTTGCTGCTGAACACTTTTTTCAAGGTTCCCCATCGCTGTTTTAGTTCGGCTTTGGCAAAGTCGGTCAGTCCTCTTGTTTTCAGTTCAAACCATTCATCAATTTTGTCGGGTGACTTGATGTTTTGCTCAATGTCTCGGGCTTCATAACGTAAATCCAACACCACTTTGTCCGCTACGGCTTCGTTGAACTTGTAGGTGTGAATGTATCTGCCAAAAACTTCCAAACTGGTTTGCTTGTCGCTTTTCAATAATGGCGTTCCGGTGAAACCGATAAACAACGCATCCGGAATAAATTGCTTCATAGCTGCGTGCAGTTTGCCCGATTGTGTTCTGTGACACTCGTCCACAAACACATAAATATCGCCTTTGGCTTTAAAATCGCTTGGAATGCTGCTGCGGAGTTCCTGCAAGTATTTTTCTACATCCTCATCAGTGGCTTCTTCGCCTTTGTCTTTACCGCCAAACTTGTGAATGAGCGAACACATCAGCCAGGGCGAAGTGTCGTTGAGTTGTTGCAGTAAATCCCTGCCGCTTTTGGTGCGGTAAATATTTTCATGAACGCCTTTGTAAACCTTTTCAATCTGCTCGTCTAATTCCTCACGGTCGGTAATGATGAGCACCCGTGCATTGTCGTTAAACTCCCTTATCCATTTGGTAAGCCACACCATTGTCAAACTCTTTCCGCTTCCCTGTGTGTGCCAAATGATGCCGCCTTCTTTTCGCTTTACAAAATCCTGTGCCGATTTGATACCGAAATACTGGTTGGGTCGGCAATGCTTTTTGATGCCACGGTCAAATACAATAAAGTCGTGCAGCAATTCAATGAAGCGTTCTTTGTTGAGCAGTTCAACAATGTTCTTATCCAACGGATAATCATACTTCGCTGCCTTATCCCGAATGGGTTTGGTGATTTCCAACAAATAAGGATAATCTTTGCCCGCTTCTTCGGTAATTTCTTTCCACTTTAAAAAATATTTCTCTTTGGTTTCTATGGCTCCATAAGCCAACCCTTCAGTGTCGTTTCCTGCCATTACATACTGAATGGTGCTGAAAAACGATTTAATAAAAATATGTTTTTGATTGTCTAAATTTTGGCGAATACCTTCTGAAATGGAAACCGTGCTGCGTTTCAGTTCCAACACACCCAAGGCAATGCCGTTTACATACAGCACTATGTCGGGGCGTTTTTTGTGTATGCCTTTTATGGTCACTTCTTCGGCAATGGCAAAATGATTGGCAAGCGGATTTTTCCAGTCAATGAGCCAAACTGTTTTTTTGTTTTGCCCAATTTCGGGTTGCACCGTTACGCCATAACGAAGCAAGGAATACACTTCTTTGTTTACATCATACAGCGAACGGCTTTGGTCGCCTGCGGCTTTGGTAAATTCATACATTGCCTTGTTCGTTAGATTTTCATCATACCGTTGCAACAGCCATTTACGCAAAAGGTCTTCTTCTACGTTGCTGTTGTTATCTCGTTCTTCCCAGTTACCGAGATATTCATAACCCAGTTCATCCTGAAACAGCCGGATGATGCGGTTTTGGGTGGTGCGTTCTTTTCGGCCTACTGTGCTCATAGGTTTTTATTTGAAAAATTTATCATTTTCCCAATTCAGGGGATTATTTTCAACATAATTGTAGATACGTTGATATTCTGCATCGTTACGAATAATATGGTCGTGAAAACGCGATTGCCAGCCGTGGGGTAATCCCAAACGATGGGCGTGTTTCGTTACGGCAGATTTGTATGAACCAATAATAGACGAAACGGTATTTTTCCCCTGATTTTGAAAACGTTTTTGGGCAGGGGTTTTGGTTTCGTCAGGTTGGTTTTGGTTTTGGTTTTGGTTTTGGTTTTGTAGAGACAAGGCATGCCTTGTCTCTACAATATCAATATCGTTATCAATATCGTTATCAATATCGTTATCAATATCGTTATCAATATCGTTATCAATATCGTTATCAATATCGTTATCGTTATTTCCTGTTTGGGGGTTGTTTAATATCAAAATACCATGAATGTGGTTGGGCATCACAACAAAGGCACCCAGTTCCACATTAGGGAAATGATGGGGAATTTCATGCCAAAATACATCTGCCAGAATACCCGTGGGCGACAGGTGCATTTTGCCGTTTTGAATTTCACCGAAGAAATGTTCACGGTTTTGGGTGCAAATGGTGATAAAATACGCCCCTGCCCAGCCGTAATCCCACCACGTTGCCCGTGCCGATGCAGAACGATATTTATTTTTAAACAAATCTGCCATATTACACCAATCTGATTTTACCTGTTAATAATACCTGCATCATGCCTTGCTTCATCATTTTGTATTTTTCCAATTGCTTTTCCAATGCCTGAATTTCATTGTCCATATCGGAAAGGATTTGGGCAATGCGGGTTTGCTCTATTTTGGATTTTGGAACCCAAATTTTGAAATCAATTAATGGTTTTCTTATTATTTGAGGCTGACCAGACCCAGTAATACAATCAGAAAAATCTTGATTTGACAAAAGAAAATACAAGAATAATTTGTCAATTTTTGGAATCTTATCAACGTTTATAACCATTGCATTTCCTGTAATCCAGCATTTATCTACTGTTTTGTTTACTGTTCCACATGTTGACCCTCTACATGTAATTGTGGTTTGCCAAAACTCATGGTTGTATTTATTAAATTTTCCGACTATACCATTTGCTCCATAAACTAAATATCCATCATCGGTAAATTTTTCTTGAGAGATTGTCTCGGGTTGATAAATCTCCGCCACCTCCCCCAGCTTCTTCACCTCCCACCCCTCTTTGGGTGTGAGCAACTGCTGCATGGCAGCGGTTTTGATGTTTCGCTTTTTGGCAATGAGTTGTTCTAATTTCCCGATGAGTGCATCTGCATCATTTAAAGCGGTGGCTATGGCGGTTTGCTCGGCTTTGGTGGGGGGAAGTGCTATGTTATACTTTGAAATTTGTGGAGTAGTTAATTGAGGAACACCCGTTAACTCAATAATAAAATCAACATACTTGTTTATATATTCAGAAAAATAAAAGCAATCAACATCAGTTTTAGGTCTCAAAACTAAAAGTCTTCCAATTGCATTGAACTTCTCATTTCTGTAAATAGAATAACCAATTGTGCCTCTGGCTGTCACTGTAATACAATTTTCACTATAAGTAAACTTTTCACTAAAACCATATAATCCTTTATTTTGAGGTGAATTAGAAAAAATTGGATATTTATTTTTTTCTGTTTGTTCTTTACTAAAAAATTTTTTCTCTAAGTCACCTCCCGCTGATATTTCAAATAATTCTCCAATTGGTTTCACCTCCCAATCCTCGGGAATAATCCCCACTTCGGTATGTTTGTATCCTTTTTTCATTGTCTGCATTAGTTGTCTGAATTATGATTTTTAGGATTTGATGATTTTAGGATTGGTTTGGGGTTTGGGTTTGAATTTTCAGATTTTGTTATCCTATCATCCTTTAATCCACCCAATCCTAATTCTGACAGTTGCCATTTGTAGCCCATTTTTTTAAGGTGTTCTTCTACTTTGGCGGTAAGTTCATCTACTTCGCTTTGTAGCGTGGGCAAAGGTGTGGCATATCGCTCTGCCAGTTCTTTAATGCGTTGGGTCAATCGGTGGCTGATGCCCTCCATTTCGGTGCGTATGCGTTTTTCTATTTCTGCCATCCATTTCTTTTCTACCACTATGGTTTTTATTTCATCTATGCTCAGTTTGGGGTATTGGGCAATTACTTTCTTTTCCAATTCGGCTTTGGCGGCTTTTATGTTGGCTTGGGTGTCGGCTTCTTGGTCCATCAGTTTTTTGTAGGCTTGCAGCATATCCCATTCTTCGGCATTGTCTTCGTTGCGTTTGCCCAATTCTTTTATGGCTTTGGCTAAATTGCCTTTGCTTATTTTGCCTTTGTCGTCAATGGCATTGGCCAGCAAACCGTCTTCGCCACCGTGTTCGTCACGCAATTCTTCCATTTGGGCGTTCAGCGTTTCGGCTTTGGCTTCCAGTGCTTCAATGGCTTTTTGCTCTTTGGCAAAATATTCCTGTATCATCAATGCAGGCGGTATCAATCTGCCTTCCAGTCCTTCAATGCCCGGCACTTGTTTTACAATTTCCTTATCGCCTTTTTTGGTTTTCTTCTCTTTGCGTTTTACTTCGTTTCCGGCTGCCCAACCATCAGCGGCAATTTCGTAAAAGTCGTCCTGCATGGCTTCATCGTTGCCGTCTGGGCTCCAATAGTCCATCAGGTGCTGATACATGGCGTATTTGTCCACCAGAGACAAGGCATGCTGTTGAGACAAGGCATGCCTTGTCTGTACAACAGATGAATAATGCTTCAGCAGGTTTTCAGAAATGATGTGTATTTCGTGTTTCGGTCGTAGTCCTATGTCTAATGCCTTGGTGTAGGCAATGGTTTCTGTTTTCCATTTTTCAAATACCTGCTCCATTTGTTTACCAAATGCCGTAAATTCAGGATGGTTGAAAATGGTGTTTTTGATTTCCTCTGCGGGAATAATCAGTTCGTAATGATCGGGGCGGTTTTCAATGGGTTTAAATAAAACCGATTTCAGTGTTGGATACACTTTCCAGTAATTCTCTAAGGCATCAATATCCCGTTTTGGAATGCCACCCAGCAAATGGGCTTCAATGTCTTGAATATCTTCCGCTTCCTGGCTGTCAATGTAGCGGGGAATGTTCAGGTTGTAATCGTTCTTGGGGTCGGCTATTTCGGTAATGGGAATAAGCCGGGAGTATTTGGGTATTTCTAATTGATTGTTGAACGTGTCCACGATTTTATGAATGTCCTGCTCACGAAGGCGGTTTTTGTTTCCGTCTTTTTTGAAGCTTTTGCTGGCATCAATCATAAAAATGTGTGTCCGCTTGTGGGCATCTTCCTTGTCCAGCACAATCAAGCAAGCGGCAATGCCTGTTCCGTAAAACAAGTTGGGCGGCAAACCAATAATGGCTTTGATGTAGCCCTTTTTGATAATCTGCTTGCGGATTTCGGCTTCAGCATTGCCACGGAACAGCACACCCAAAGGCAAAACAATACACGCCTTGCCTTTTGATTTCAACGATTTAATCAGATGAAGCAGGAAAGCAAAGTCGCCATTCTTCTTTGGCGGAATAGCATCGTAACCTTCAAAGCGTTTGTAGATGTCGTTCTTGGGGTCAAGTCCGTTCATCCACGCTTTGTAACTGAAAGGCGGATTGGCAACGGCATAGTCAAAGGTTTTGAGTTCGCCTGTTGTTTCATCGGTAAACAGGGGCGAAGCCATGGTATTGCCCTGCACAATTTCGGCATCGGCAAAGTTGTGCAGCCACATATTCATCACGGCTAATCCACGGGTGGCATTGTCGTTTTCCTGTCCGTAAATGGTGATGCCATGCGGGGCAAGGTCTGCTGCTTTCAGCAGCAACGAACCCGAACCGCAGGTGGGGTCGTAGAGGGTTTCGCTTTGGCTTTTAGAGTTTCTAATGCCAATCACTTCCGCCATCACACGGGAAACTTCCGAAGGCGTGTAGAATTGTCCTTTGCTCTTTCCGCTTTCGGTAGCGAAGTGTCGCATCAGGTATTCGTAAGCATCGCCCAGCAGATCGTCACCGTCTGCACGGTTGGCCGAAAAATTGAGTTCAGGTTTGTTAAAGATGTTGAGCAGGTTGGTGAGGCGGTCAACTTTTTCTTTTCCTGTTCCCAGTTTGGCATCATCGTTAAAATCGGCTTGGTCAATAATGCCCGAAAGGCCGTTGTTTTTGGCAAACTCACCAATGATTTTATTGATTTGGTCGCCAATATCCTTTTGGCCACGGTGTTGGAGCATATCGTAAAAAGTGGTTCCGGGTTTTAGTTCTACCAGCGGGTCTTTCTTATCAGAAACGTATTTCATGAACAACATCACCAACACATAGTCCTTGTATTGGCTTGCGTCCATGCTGCCTCTCAGTTCGTCACAACTTGCCCAAAGTGAGCTGTATAATTCAGATTTTTTAATGGCCATATTTTATTCTAAATCCATTTTAATCAAAGCACGAAAGTAACAAATTAGCTCAGGTGCGTAAGCAAAATTACTCACGGCATTTATTGATTTTTTAATGGTGTATGTGAACTGCAGGGCGGTTTGGCTCTTTGGCTTTTGCCTTGCGGGTTAGCTTTGCGGGTAGGTGCAAAATCCAATTGATGATTGGGGACATGGCACATGCATGTCTCCATACTTTTCCCGCCTTTATTGTGTATTTTTGTTTAAATGCTTGTTGCCAAATGGAAGACATTCAAACCTACATTAGCATAGACCCGCAAGTACGTTTCGGCAAGCCCTGCACTTGCGGCACGCGGATAGCCGTACAAGACATCCTTGCATGGCCGGCTTCGGGCATGACTTTCCAAGACATTACGGAAGACTTTCCCGAAATCAATGAGCCGATGATTCGGCAGCGTTGGCATTTGCCGCACAAAGAGAGCGTTACATCAAATCATTGGCGGCATGAAGTTGTTATCGGATGCTAATTTGTCGTATCGCTTGGTAAAACAACTGCAACCGCATTATGCAGAGGTAAAGCATGTGAGCGGCATCGGATTAGGCAACAGTGCCGCAGATTTGGCTATTTGGCAATAGGCAAAGAAAAACGCATTCACAATTGTTACCAATGATGCGGATTTTCAGGATTTTGTCGTTCTGTACGGACATCCGCCCAAGGTATTGCTGCTGCGCACCGGCAATCAGAGTACAGCCTTCCTCTACCGACTGCTGATAGAAAAACAAGCAGTCATTGCGGCTTTCATGGCAGATGAGGAATCGGGTATATTGGAAATTTACTGACGGCGGTAAGGCAGCGGAAGGGATAGAAACATCGGGGATGCGGTGCGCCGCGTCCCTAAACTTTTCTGCGCCGCAATGAGTACCTGCACAACAAAGAACTTACGTCATTTTACCGACCTTGACGGGGAAGATTTTGATAAAACAGGGGGAAATTGGGAAGCGGTCAAAACAGAAATAAACAAAAGTTCTTCCTCTCAAATAAGCGGTTGATATACAGCAAAATACGGCATTTCGCCAAAAACGGATTGAAAATTTTCCCAAAAATCGGGGAACGTTTGGAAATTGGTGGTATTAAACGTTGAATCGCTTGCGGTCTGGCAGCCTGATAAGTTTGGCTTTGACTGGCGGCAAGGTATTGCACATTCGGAAATTTTAACAAACAATAGACTTTTTGGAAGTTAAAATACTGAAAATCAATTGATTGAAAATTTCAACTTGTAATTATGTAAGCCTGCGGTTAATTGGAAATTTTCTAATATCTGCTCTTTTTGCTTCACTCTGCTTCTAATCTGATTCACCAAAAAATGCTTACAACCTGCTAAAGCATTTTCTACTCTCACCCTAAAACTTAAAAATATTTTGTTGATGCTTCTTTCAAAATCACCTGACAACTTCCCTTTAGGCTTTTTATGGGGTTTTACAACCCGTGCGTTATATATGATACTTTCCATGCCCTGAAATCCTAAATCTACATGTGTCCGTTTGCCTCTGAAATTAATCCATGAAAATTCATTTTTAAAAATGGTTATATCATGTACGCTGCCTGTCCATAATTTACCTACATATAAAATTCGCTTTTTACTATCACTAATCATCAACATTTTTACCGTATGTCGTTTTTTTTCCTGAGTAATATCCCTGCTGTTCCTTCTGATTATCAGGTCGTTGTATCGGTATTTCCGTACAATCCACTATCAAATCTTCCACGCCTTCAAAGGCCTTATCAAAATCTGATTGACTTTTAAATACCTTATTGACAAAAACATCTTGTGCTTTTAAGGCTGCTTTTAAAGATTTTTTAGTTATTTTCAAATAATCAGAAACCGTACGGATATCCACGTTAAAATATAAAGCCATATTTTCCAGCGTTGGATAAGACTTTAGGTAGTGCAAGACAAAGAAAAGTGCCTCTTTGGGATTAGTAAAAACAGGTTGTTTTTTTGATGTAAGGATTGCCTGATTTGGGCTCATAGTATTGACTGAAAACCTCTGCCGGTGCATGAAATTGTTCAAGAGTTAAGCTCGTAGCAGCTCTGCATTTTTTATCATTGTTGAGATTGTAGAAAATACTGGCCATATTGTATCTACAATAAGATCACTACACAAAATTAATCAATTCGCTGATAATCAATACACAAAAGGTCTAATATTCAATCAGAGCATTTTCTAATAAGTTTTTGTCAAAAGGATTACGAGAAAAGTTTTTTTTACAAAAATTTACTACAAAATCAACGCCCAATTTTGCTCCGACTTCACTATTTGAGCCTGAACCACAACCATCTGCCACAACTCCCAAAATACAAGTTCTGTCTTGATAAAAACTGTAACTGTCTTGGTTGTTGTAATATAATTTGTAGTGGGAACTTCCAATTACAGAAGCAGTTGCATTTTTAAAGTTCATTTTTGGTGTTTTAAAATATCAGCCAACGGAAAAGCATTTGTGCAGGGCGGGCTTAATAGCACTGCACTACCATTTCCACACGCACAACAGCCCATAGAAAGCACAAAAGTTCAGTTTAGCACGTCTGCCCGCCTTACCACAAATGCAATGTTGTATGCCGTTTCTATTTGTATGTGTTCTGCGTTTTGTGTTTTTTCAAAGCAAAGTGTATTTAGTATGGCTAATGTGTTTGTGTTTTAATTTCAAAAAAATCCGCAAATAGTTGTTTGGCTTCTGCCCAATTTTGCTTGTTGATGCAATATTTAATCGTAGGTGGATTGATTTCACCTTGTATCAAACCTGCCTCTTTGAGGGCTTTCAAGTGCTGAGAAACCGTAGAGTTTGCCACAGGCAACTGCTCGGAAATATCCCCCGCAAAACAGGCACATTGTTTCTCCAAAAAACGAAGGATAAAAACCCGTATGGGGTGTCCTAAGGCCTTGGCATATTGTGCAACCTTTTCATCATTTTCGGTAAAAGGTGCAATGTTGATTTTTGTGGTTATATCCATTGCAAAAAAATTAAAGCGTAATATACTCCTGTCAAAACAAAAACCACGCCTGCTATGTTTCGCATTACTTTTTCGGTTTTTTGTATAGTATTAAAAGTTTTACTTACTTTTTGCATAGCAAAAGCCATTAAATAGGTGAAAAGCAACACGGGCAAGCCTGTACCTACGGCAAAAATAAATGGTAATGATAATCCTTCGCTGCTTGCAATCGTCATTGGCAAAAGCATACCAAAATACAATGCTCCGCTGTACGGACAAAACGCCAAAGCAAATAAAACACCCAAGACAAATGCTCCCAAAAGTCCTTGATTTTTAAATTTTTCGGATAATCTTTCCGTGATATTGACTTTACCTAAAAAATCTAACTTTATCACATTAAGCATTATTAAGCCAACAACTATCAAAATTGGGGCAAGGTATTTTTCTCCGTTTCCTTGAAAGAATTTGGCAATGTGAAATTTGCTTGCTCCAAAATAGATAATCAAGCCAATAATTGTATAACTAAAAGCCCTACCTAATGTATAAAGTACGCCACTTAGAAGCACTTTTCTTTTGTCGGTAAAACCTTTGGCAATATATGCCGTAGCCGTAATATTGGTAGCCAAAGGACAAGGCGAAACCGCTGTGAGCAAGCCCAAAGCAAAGGCTGCTAATAGCGGTAACTCCCTTGTCTGGGCTATGTCATTGAGCCAATCCATAACTATTTTAGTGCTTTTTGTACTTCGGTTTTAATTTTTTCGCTAAATTTTTCGGCATTGCCTACATTCATAAAAGCAAAATCGGTCAAATCCATTTTAATTTTTTTGTCGGCTCTGTAAATCCACAAAGCAGAACCCGTAGCCTCAAATTGCTCGGCAATTTTAGCATTGCTTGCCTCATCTACATTGATGGTTTTGAATATAATTTTGCCTGATTTGAGTTCGTTGGCAAATTCTTTTTCCAAAACGGCTTTTGCTGATTTTTCTATTGCCAAGCAAGTTTTACAACGGTGTGTAGAGTGAAAATCAATTACCTCAACGGTTTGGGCAAAAACGGTGTTCGCAACCAAAAGCGCGATTAAAAGAGTGAAAGAAAACATTAGATTTTTCATAATGAAACGATTTTTAAAGTGAAAAGAAAATTTATTTGTTACACCTTTCGGCGTTTTTGTTCAGAATATCAGTTTTGATAAAATCGTTTTTCAAAACGGGCTGCCAAACAAATTCATTTAATATTTTAAGTTCAAACAAGTTTTCGGGCTTGTTCTGTTGCAAAAACAGCGTGTAGTCATCCTCTAATCTTCGCAGTTTTTCCAAGTCGCAGGGGGCTAAATTGCCTGCTATGGCTTGTTTGCCCATCAGGTCAATTATTTCAGGTTTTACATTGGGCATTCGCAAAATGTTTACTGTTTTTGCATTATCAATCCGTTGCACAACATATAAACCTTCAAAATCATTGCTCACATAGAAAGTCCCGAACTGATACCTTGCCCCCGTAAGATAAACCGCCACATCAGTCAAACAAGGGGAAGGTTTACTTACAATTCTAAGATTTGTTCTGTCAATAAGGCTGTCGGGGAAGAGTTGGTACAAGCCGTATTGCAAAGCCACAAAGCCCTCTACTAAACCATCACAAAGATGTCCGTGAAACTTTACAAGGTCTTGCAATTCAACGGTTTGAATATTACCTAAACGTCCTTTTGAAAAGTCGGTATCATTTACTTTCAAGGTTTGTGAGAAAGCCCAATTACTTAGGTTCAATATGGCAAAAGCCATTAAAACGATTTTTTTCATATTTGCTTGATTTTTATGCTTACAAACCCGTAAAGTAAGTTAGTATTTCGTAAAAATACGAAATTTGACATCAGGTTATTTGGTTAATCCTCAAAGTAACATATTGAACAAATACCCGGAAACGATGATACAAGCCGTTACTACCCCAAAGAAAATAGCAATCAACTTTACGGACATTACTTTTTTGAGTAAAGTGGCTTCGGGCAAAGAAAGCCCCACTACACCCATCATAAAGGCAATGGCGGTTCCCAAAGGAATACCCTTTTGTACCAAAACTTGAATAATCGGCAAAACTCCCGCCGCATTGCTGTACATCGGTACGGCTAAGATAACTGCCAAAGGTACAGCCAAAGGATTTTCTTTGCTGATGTACTGCTCAAAAAAGCCCGTAGGAATAAAGCCGTGCATCAATGCCCCAATACCAATGCCTATAATCACATACCAAAATACGCTTTTCACAATCCCGAAAGCCTCTTGGCTAATTTCGGGTAGGCGTTGCGAAAAAGGCTTTTTTTCTTCTTCAAATTCGTCCTCTGCTTGGGCATTTTTCAGGATATTTTGCACCCAATCCGAAAGCAAAGGCTCTAATTTGAGTTTGCCTAAAATAAATCCGCCAATGCTACCCAACAAAATGCCACTTGACACGTAAATCAGCGTACTTTTCCAACCAAACATTCCAATGAACATAGCTATTGCCACTTCATTTACCAAAGGCGAAGTAATAAGAAAGGCAAAGGTAATGCCCAAAGGAATACCACCTTTTACAAAACCAATGAACAAAGGCACAGACGAACACGAACAAAAGGGCGTAACTGCCCCAAAAGTAGATGCCAATAGATATTCCAAGCCGTATAATTTGTTCCTTGACAAAAAATTGCGGATGCGGTCTATCGGAAAATAGGAATTGACAATGCCCATTACAAAAGTAATGAGAAAGAGCAAAAGCAAAATTTTGAGTGTATCGTAAATAAAGAAGTTCAAAGAACTGCCCAAGTGTGAGTTTTGGGCAATCCCGAACACTTGATACACTAACCAGTCGGCAAGGTGTTGTATCCAGTCAAACATAGTTGCGTTTTTTAGCAGCAATTTGAACTTGAACAACAATCACCTTGATTACCTAAAACCGCCGACGTATCACCTTTGGTAGGGAAACCACGCTGCACCCAACGAATAATACCGTGTTGCATATTGACTACATTTTCTCGGTCATAGCCGTGATTGAGTAAGTAATACGTTGCTTTGAGGCTTCTACCGCCGCTTTTACAAGCCACAACTATCTTTTTGTCTGTGGGGATTTCTTGAAATCTTTCCTCAAATTCACTCAAAGGAATGTGTATAATATTGGGTACATCATAAGCAAGTGCCGAAACTTCATCTTGCTCACGCACATCTACCAAAATAGCCCCTTCTGCTATCCACTTTTGCGTGGTGGTAGGGCAAATTTCTTTTGCTTTTTCTATGGTTTCCATTGTGTTTTTATTTTAAAAGTTCAACAATTTCATTCACTTGTGCTACTTTTCCTTTGATTTTGATTTGTTCATCAATCACCAAAACAGGTGTAGAAAGCACGTTGTAAGCCATAATTTCCTGAATATCCTCTACCTTGATGATATTCGCTTCAATGCCTAATTGTGAAACGGCTTCTCTCACATTGGCTTCGGTTTGCTTGCATTTGGGGCAACCCGTTCCCAAGATTTTGATGGTTTTCATATCCAAAACGAATTTAAGTTGAATTTAGTATTTCGCAAAAATACGAAATATATTTGAAATACAAAAACTATTGAAGTTTTTTTGCATTTTGGGGTAATTACTATTTATCCTGCTTGGTAAATTTGAATGTCTGCTCTTTTAGAATGGCATACAACGGAAAAATGTTTGCGAAGGGCGGGATTAAATAGCACTCCCTTGCCCTACGCACAAAGTTTATAGAAAGCACAAAAGCCTAAATTACATACATTAGCCCGCCTTTTCGCAAACATAATGTTAGGCAAAGTACACATTATTACGTATGCTGTCAGTTAATGGTTAAATCATAAAATTGTTTACCAAAATCTAAACGTATTTTTCCTACTTCCTTGGCGGTAATTGGTCTTAGTTGATTGATAATTTGGTAAGATTCGGTTTCATCATATCCTAAGAATCTTAACAAACCATTCGTTATCATTCCTGTCCTGTGTAGCCCTGCCGAACAGTGAAGGTATATTTTTTCCTGATTTTCTAATAATGCCTTCACGATTTTAAATTTATAAATTATTTCAGGTATCAGTATTTCATTGGGAATATCACCATTTGGTAAAGGCAACCATAGCCATTTAATACCTAATTCTTCACAATTTTTTTGTATTTGTAAAGCACCTTCTCTTTCACTTAGAATTGTGAAAATTGTTGTTGTTCCTTCATGAAATAACTGCTTAAAACTTAGTTTTTTCCCTCCCGGTTTGTGCCCTATTTTTAAAAATCCTTTACTAATCGCCACCCATTGACTTTGCTTGTTAGGGCTACTATATCGTTCCTGTTTTTTTATGATGAGGCTATTTTTATCTTGTAATGACTTTTTAATTCTTAAGAGTTGTCCTCTAAAAGAACCATATATTTTTCCATTTTCTTTGTTTTCCTTTATCAAATCATCTACCTGTTGAATGAATAAGTTTAATTCATTTATATCAATTTCATTCAGTTTTTCAACTCTGTTTATGTAATCTGTAATATTTTTTAAGATAATCATTTTTCATTATTTTATATTTTGCCTAACGGTTGGCGGCTTGCCGCAGGCGGGGCTTTTCAGCACAACTTTTCATTTGGAAAACCGCACTTCAATTATACGAAAAAACTGTCAACCGAAGCACTGCACCCCCGCTTGCGGCAAACCGCTGTTAGCAGCTGGGCTTCCTGTCCTTCGTCTGTTTTGTTGTTAGTTGTCTGCACGTTTGTAATGTAGTTGAGTTAGTCCGGTGTCAAATGTTTTTACGTTTACAAGTTGCAGTTTTTGTTCAGGTCTGCCGTCTTTAAAAAGTCTTGTCCCGTTACCAACAAATATTGGTATTACCGAAATAATTATCTCGTCCAACAAGTCATTTTTTAATAGTTCGTTTACTATCTCTGCTCCACCGTCACAAAAAATATTTTTCCCGTTTTCGCTTTTTAGTTTTATCACTAAGTCGGTCAAGTCGCCTGTGTAAAAAACCGTTTTGCCAATTGTTGGTCTTGCTGTCCTTGTAATGATGTAAGCGTTTTTGTCAGCGTGCGGAAACTCTCCAACTTGTTTCATTACCCAATCATAAGTTTTTCGTCCAAGTATTACGGTGTCAATGGTTGAAACAAAGTCTGCATAACCGTAATCTTCTCCTTCTTTTTGAACTATTGAAAGAAAATTCAAGTCATCATTGGGTTTAGCGATGTAGCCGTCCAAGCTCATTGCGATGTAAAGAATTATTTGTCTGTTATTACTCATTTTATTTTTCAAAAAAATTTTAATCGTTAGTTGTAATGCTGTCGGATAATTGTCAGTCCGTTAACAAGTCCTTTTAGACCTGAATTACTGTCCCCCGAAACCGAACATAATTTGAAAAGAACAACATTTTTGAGTTACGTGTCAGTTTGAAAAAAGCCCTAATGGGGGACAGTCATTCAGTGTCTTTTATGTTACTCCGTCAATGCACTCGCAGTCGTCCGATAGCCTTGCTGCTAACGGAAAAGCATTTGTGCAGGGCGGGATTAGTAGCACTACCGTTTTCCACACGCACAAAAGCCCATAGAAAGCACAAAAGTTCAATTTAGCACATCAGCCCGCCTTGCCACAAATGCAATGTTGTGGGCTGGCATTTTCGTTCTACTGCATTGTTTGTTCAAATACTTCATTTTTGCAGTCGCCCAATGCAAAAAGTATTTTCTTTTGCATTTCTGCTTTTAGTTTTTCAATCATCTTTTCGTATGAACTATATTCTTCTTTCAAAGTGAGTCTTTGCTCTGAAAGTCTTACGGTTTCAGGTTCTCTTTTAAAGCACTCCGCTGAAATGAAACAAGAAAAAGCCAATTTTACACTTTCTTGGTCTGCTTGAAACTCTTGCGTGTTCATAAGTTGCTCAAATGCTTCTCCAAAAACAAGGTTATTTATTGGATTATGTTGCAAAGTAATAGCAACTATTTTCAATGTATCATAATCAGGTAGTTTGAAAATAGGCGAACCACTACCCAAAACAGATTTGTAGCAATCAACAGAGTGTATATCTCTTGGTTCTAAGTCTGGCATTAATAGACCTTTTGGTTGGTGATTATCAGTGAATTACCTAATTTTACTTGGTGATTCTTTCAAATTTATATAACTATGGCAAGTATTTTTCATAATCTTAAAAGTGACAAGAAATGTAAGGCTG